>CAXMOB010000353.1:0-1959 GCA_964194815.1 Vicinamibacteria bacterium
TTAAAAAGCTTCAAGTCCACAAAAATAAGCCTGCACAGAGCATATCCGCATGCTACTAAAATTAAGGTATTAAGCACATTATCTCTACACACCGACACAATATTTAAGCCAGATCGCCAGAGGAAACCTAGAACGCAAAACAAAAAGAAAATTTCGCCTATATAGACAGGCGGGGCTGGTGAAACATAAGCAAAACCCTTACCTGCGATGAAATAGCCTGTCATTACAAACAGCAGCAACTTTCCATCTATCGGGATCTCTTGCTTGATCGTCAACAGCACAAACACCACAGCAATCACTCCCATGATAGCTAATTGGTGACGCACGTCTTCTAGGGTCAAAATGAAGGACACACCCCAGATTGCCAAGGCAAGCATCACCACCGAGGCGATGAGTATATTGATGCGATTACCCCCCATGGCCCACCTCTTTCTTCTTTGCCCATTGTTGCTTGATCCATGCGTAGGTTGGCTGCATGCCATCCTTGAGATCGATCGATGGCTGCCAATCGAGCTTTTCTAGAATCATCGTGTTATCAGAATTGCGACCTCGGACCCCGAGTGGAGCATCCAACTTGTAATTTTTCTGAATCACTCCCCCAGCGATAGTTGCCACAGTATCAATGAGTTGGTTAATACTCACCATCTCACTACGGCCAATATTAATTGGATCGGTGACATCGGATTCCATCAGGCGACGCATGCCTTCGAGGCAATCATCGATATACATGAACGAACGGGTTTGTTCGCCATCGCCCCATACCTCAATACTATTAGATCCATTATCAATTGCCTCGATCACCTTGCGGGTAATCGCAGCAGGAGCTTTTTCACGGCCACCATCCCAGGCTCCCCAAGGGCCATAAACGTTGTGGAAGCGTGCGATACGGACATCGAGACCAAAGTCTTGGTGGAAGTTTTGACACATCCGCTCACCGAAAAGCTTTTCCCAGCCGTAGCCATCTTCTGGCATCGCTGGATAAACAGAGGCTTCTTTCAGAGCTATGACATCGGTGGTCGACTGCAGATAGTCGGGATAAACACAGGCACTCGAAGCAAAGAAATATTTCTCAACCTGAAATTCTTTGGCCGCCATCAACAAGTGTGTGTTGATCAGCACCGATAGCATGCACAAAGCTTTGTTGCTTTCGATGAAACCCATCCCGCCCATGTTACAAGCGAGATTGTAAACCACATCCATGCCCTCTACCGCTTCAAAGCATGCATCCTTCTGCTGTAAATCTGCACAGATATTGGTGACATCAGCATGAAGCTGACACCATTGGTCGAATGGTTTGATATCTACACATGTCACTACCTTGCCTTGATCAACAAGAGCACGTGCAAGAGCACTTCCAATGAAGCCTCCTCCACCAGCGATGAGAATGTTATTTGACATAAGTTGAATGTATTACCTTAAGGCTGTTTCGGCCGTTACCACATGAGAAGGACTCAATCTAGCACGCTGGGTCAAGAACCAATAAAGCCCGCACCTCCTCTGGGGAGGATCATTTTTGACAGAATTTGCAGAATTGACAGAATTTTATGGGTTGGGATGGGCTCGGGTTGATATGGTGGCCCTGCGGGATTCCGCAGGAGTTTTCAGGGTTCAGTTGACAGTTTTCAGTTGCTCCATTCTTTGCTACTCACTCCTTAATTCTTACTAATGCTCGAAGAGCTCGGGTTGAGATGAACCCTGTTTCTCTTTCGTGTATTTTGTGTCTTTGTGGTCTCCATTTACTATCTTTCCTCGTAATTCGTGATCATTCGTGTCCATTCGTGGTTCAAATACTTCTTCAGCGAATAATAGATAAACAGGCTGTTGTAGACGAAATAGCGTTTCCATAAACGTCTCGGTTCCTTGCACATGCGATACAACCATTCTAGGCCACATTTTTGGAAAAACGCTGGAGCTTGGTCAACCTCTCCCGCATGAAACGCAAAGGCAGCTCCAATGCCA
>CAXMOB010000354.1:0-10019 GCA_964194815.1 Vicinamibacteria bacterium
CAATGATACAATTATACCATTTAGAGTTTCAAAAGAGACTCATGCGAAGCTATATTCTTTTAGAATCGAGGCTTGATAAAGGAGCGATGCGGGCATCGTGACTGAAGAAAAACACTGATTGTATAAGAATACAGCGAGTAATCCTCGCCCAATGCATAGCCTAGTCTCTTCATCCTTACAAAAAATTCATTAGTCTCTTTTGTTTCTCTAAGTGGTATTAGAACCACGAAACACACAAAGCACACGAAAAATAGAACCTCTTAACACAGCCTCACTGAGCTCTAAAAACTCCCTACATCCGCAGGGTTGTTAGACAGGCATTTTAGAGCACGCGGCTGGGTGGATATCGAATTCGGCCTCAACCACACTAAAACTAACAGGATAACGACTATATGAATATCGAAGCCAGCCTCAACGAGGCTACCTTTCATAGCTTAGGGCATCGCCCTAAGAAAACAAACCAAGCCCACAAAAGCCCTGAAAGGGCGACCTAGAAAACCATCTATGCCTCACTGTCCTCGTTCGCCCCTCCATCATCGCTATAATTTTTCTTCCCTCAATGTATCAAATTCAACACAACGCATCGTTAGATACATCTAGCCCCCATTACAATCCACATACACGATTTGTCTTGAACATAACACAGGATGATGTTAGTTTATATGATATACGCTATGTCTCTGTCTTGCCATTACCTGAAGGGGGTGGTCTATGGATAGTAGTAGACCACGAACCGAAACGTCGCTGTTAGGAAAGCTCCCTGCTTTTCTTCAGAAACTCATCCCTCACTCTGCACCAGAACCACCACTGATGCGACAGCCAAAAATTGGCCTCGCTTTATCTTCTGGTGGAGCAAAAGGAATTTGCCACATTGGTGTCATTGAGGTGCTCGAAGAAAACAACATCCCAATCCATGCCATATCTGGATCAAGTATGGGATCTTACATCGGTGCACTCTATGCCTGTGGCGTTAGTGTTGATGAGATGAAAAACCTCGCCCGAGAAATTGGCTCAGGAAAAACACTCAGCCGTCTCGCTGACCCGTCAAATCCAATGCAGGGTTTCATCCATGGTCGTAAGGCCAAAGCACACCTCGAAAGAACCATCCAACAGCAGACCTTCGAAGAGACTCTGAAAGAACTTTATATCATTGCTTCTGACTTGGACACCTTTGAACGTGTGGTCTTCCGTCAAGGGGTCATCTCTGATGCAGTTTATGCTAGCTGTGCCATCCCTGGCATTGTCACTCCTCCGAATATCGATGGCAGAAGACTCACCGACGGCGGCGTGGTCGACCCCGTCCCAGTCGGCCCACTCCATAAATTTGCACAATGTGATCATATCATTGCTGTTAGCACATTACGTCGCCTTGAAGATATTGATCACCACATAGAGGCTCTACACCTAGCTAAAAAAGAGGAAGAACTCGACCGACGCAGCCGTTCCTTTTTTAAATCCACGATGTCAGTCATCAACAAAAAATTTAACCCCGCAGCCGAAGGCAACATACTCGACACTTTACGTCGCAGCATTCGATCTGCCCAAATTCGTCTTGCCTACGATTCCTGTAGCCGAGCCGATGTAGCCCTGCACCCTGCCTGTAGATTCCCCTGTCGCTGGCACGACTACAGTCTTTACGAAACATTCATCAACTATGGGAGAGAGGCCGCACTAGCAGCCCTTCCAGAAATTAAAAAACTAACTGAACCCATACCTCATGATCACAGCTCGAAAGCATCTGTGGTGGGAGGCAGGGTCGCCTGACGAAATACATTCCCGTCAGGCTACGCTGTTGCACCGCCTTTTAAAACACCGCATTTTACCATTTGCGGCTCAGCATCGAAGTCTCTTCGAAAAGCTAAATCTCACAGCCGACGACATTCGCTCTACCGACGACCTCGTTAAGCTGCCGTTTAGCTCAAAAAAAGACCTCTCCAACCCACGTGGCTTCGTCATCATCCCTGACCAAGCAATTCTCAAAAAGCAATGGTCGACCTATAAGAAGATCCTCACGATGGGACCCAAAAGGGGAAAGCTCGCCTTAGAAGAAGAGCTTCGCCCCATTCACATGACCTCTACTACCGGACGTTCCTCAGAGCCGGTTCCCTTCCTCTATACCAAACACGATCTCTTTAACCTCGAGTTAGCAGGCAAACGTCTAATGGAGCTGTGTGAAAGTTCTCCCGACTTCCGCACCGTCAATGCCTTTCCCTTCGCTCCCCACCTAGCCTTCTGGCAAGCATGGTATGCAGCTCTCGGACAAAATAGTTTCATGCTCTCCACCGGTGGAGGCAAAGTCATGGGAACCGATGGCAATATCCGGGTGATCAGTAAAATCAATCCTGACTCACTCATCGCGATGCCAACCTTCCTCTACCACTTGCTACAACAAGCACGGACACAGGGTCTAAAATTCACCAATTTGCAGCGCCTTGTGCTAGGTGGCGAAAAAGTGCCACTTGGAATGCGAAGAAAGCTTACCGAGCTATGTCACGAATTAGGATCAAAACACGTTAAAATCGTTTCCACCTACGGCTTCACTGAAGCAAAGATGGCATTCTCAGAATGTGCTACTAATGAAGGCGAAGCCCCAAGCGGCTACCACCTCTATCCAGATCTTGCGTTCATCGAAGTCATCGACCCCGAAACAGGAGAACGCGTACCTGACGAAACCCCTGGTGAAATTGTTTTCACTCCATTAAATGCGAGGGGTTCCGTAGTGCTTCGCTATCGCACGGGCGACATGATTGAGGGAGGAATAACCTATAAGCCCTGTCCGCTCTGTGGCCGCACCTGTCCTCGACTACTCGGCAAAATCACCCGCGTCTCAGATCGCCACCACCTCAACATGGATAAACTCAAAGGCACCTTAGTAGATTTCTCATTACTCGAACACTTACTCGACGACACCGATGGCCTCGGTGCTTGGCAGATCGAACTCCGTAAATTCAATGACGACCCACTGGAACGCGATGAAATCATCGTCCACGCCACTGCACTCAAAGCTGGCGACAGCACCTTTATCGAGGAACTCATCCGTAAGCGAATGGTTGAAAAAACTGAAATATCACCCAACGAAATCTACTTCCATAGCTGGGAAACAATCCGCGAAATGCAAGGGGTAGGAGTCGAACTCAAGGAGAAAAAACTTGTCGATAATCGACCAACAACAAGCGAACCACAATAATGCTCTATATTTATGATACTGTAAGAACACCATTTTTAAGAATGGGAACTGGATTCAGTGACCAAACATCGGCCGACCTCGGTGTCCATGTCACAAAGGCTCTGCTGCAACGTAACGACCTTGATCCAGCTTCCCTTTCAGAAGTCATCTTCGGTTGTGTGTGTCAGCCCCCTGACCTCGCCAACATCGCTCGCATCATTTCCTTGCGATCGGGCATTCCCCAACATGTGCCCGCTGTCACAGTGAACCGTAACTGTGCCTCTGGCATGGAATCGATCATCACTGCCGAACAACGCATCGCTGCAGGTCGTGGTGACCTGTTTGTCGTCGGTGGAGTCGACAACATGACGCGCGTTCCATTCTATTATCAAGAATCTGCGGTGAGGAAATTTTCAAAACTCGCGAGAGCAAAGAGCTTGATGGCTAAAATAAAGGGAATCACGGCCTTCCGACCAAAAGATTTCTCACCAATCATTGGCTTACAAAAAGGACTTACTGATCCCTACATCAATATGGGCATGGGCCAAACCGCGGAGATTATCGCCAATCAGTACGGCATCAGCCGCGAAGCGCAGGACGCTTTTGCGGTCGACTCCCACCTCAAGGCTGCAGCGCGAATCGAGGAACTGAAACAAGAAATCGTCCCCTATCCACTTGGTGGAAAATCGATCGACACCGACAACGGCATCAGAACCGACTCCAGTACTGAAAAACTTTCTAAACTCCGTCCTGTATTTGACCGTAAAACAGGCTCAGTGACAGCGGGCAACAGCTCGCAGATCACGGATGGAGCAGCAGCTCTCCTTGTAGGTAGCAAGGAAGCTGGTGAACGCAATTCTCTCAAGCCCATTGCTGCACTAAGAGACTATAGCGTAGTCGGATGCGACCCAAAGACGATGGGCTTGGGACCCGTTTACGCCATCGGTTCGTTACTCAAAACTAACCAACTTTCCATCGATCAATTTCACTCGGTGGAAATCAATGAAGCATTCGCCGTTCAGGTTCTCGCTTGCCTCCAGCAGCTACGTGACGATGGCATCCGCATTAAAGAACAACAACTCAACCGACTCGGCGGTGCCATTGCCCTTGGCCACCCTGTAGGCGCAACTGGTGCCAGACTCGTTGGCTCAGCTATCCACCAACTCCGCCATGCCTCATCAAAACACGCCCTCGCCTCGCTCTGCGTCGGAGGAGGTCAAGGCGTAGCTCTCTGGATCGAATCTCTAACCGAATAATTATCATGGATCACATTCACCTTAACATCGACCGCGATATCGCCCTACTCTGTTTCGACAGAGAAGGCTCATCAGCGAATATTTTTGATGAAAAAGTTCTGCTTGAACTCGATAAAGCACTACACATCGTTGAAGAAAATCATAGCCTGAACGGACTTGTCATTCATAGTGCCAAACCCACTATTTTTATAGCAGGTGCCGACATCAAAACGCTTTCCTCTTCACCTGAAGCCGAAATCCATAACCTCATTAATCTTGGTCAATCAGTTTTTGATCGCTTAGAAACATTAAAGATACCAACAGTCGCCGCCATCCACGGTGCCTGTGTTGGCGGTGGTTACGAACTTGCTCTCGCCTGTGACTGGCGAGTTGGCTCAGATGAGAAGTGCACGCAAATTGGTTTACCTGAGGTACAACTTGGACTTCTACCTGCATGGGGAGGCAGCACACGCTTACCAAACCTCATTGGCCTTCCGAAGGCACTAGACAGCATCCTCTCCGGAAAACTCTACAAAGCCAAAGCGGCTCACCGCAGAGGAATGTTAGACGAGATCGTACCTAATGTAAAATTGATAGAATTCGCCGAAAAGATGGTTTCAAAAGGCAAGCGAGAACACCCACTCTTCCTTCAATTCCACAATCCTCTCAGTGTTAAAGTCATCAAAGCTAAAGCGGCGAAGTCGCTCCATGCCAAAACACGCGGTCTCTATCCAGCTCCATTAAAAGCACTGGAAGTTATCACCGATGGCATCCACGCCAACCACCTTGGAAGTTTGCACCACGAACTAGAAGGGTTCATGACGCTCATCGCTCTTCCTGAAACACGCGAGCTACTCAGGCTCTTCTTCCTCAGTGAACGCCAAAAAAAACTGCCTATTGCTAGACTAAGCAAACAACATATCGATAAAGTCGCTGTCATCGGAGCCGGTGTGATGGGGGCTGGTATCGCTTATTGGTCCGCAAGCAGAGGACGCACGGTCACCCTCAAAGATGTCAATCATGCGGCCATTGCCAAAGGCATGGGATCGATCGAGAAGCTCACCAAAGGAGCAGTTAAACGCCATGTCATGACAGCCACCGAAGGACGCGATCTGATGGACCGTATTTCTACCACCACGGACGACATTGGATTACACCACAAACAGTTAGTCATTGAAGCTGCTATTGAAAAGCTCGATATCAAAAAGGTCATTTTTTCTAAACTGGCAGAACTCACCAACCCTGAGTGTATACTCGCAACCAACACCTCTGCATTACCAATCACTGAGCTTGCTGAAGCCACTCCTCATCCTGAACGAGTCATTGGTCTCCATTTCTTCAACCCAGTGCCGAGAATGAAGCTGGTCGAAGTCGTCAAAACTCCACACACCTCAGAAGCTGTGTTAGCAGATGCGGTAAAGTTCGTGCAAAGTATCGGCAAACTACCTGTTGTGGTCAACGATTCACCTGGTTTCTTGGTCAACCGTATCCTCATGCCCTATCTCGTGCTCGCTGGTGAATTCTTCACAGAAGGCATGAATCCATTAGAACTCGATAACAAAATCCTCGACTTCGGCATGCCCATGGGACCCTACCGTTTACTCGACGAAGTCGGGCTCGATGTCGCCATTCATGTGGCTAGCACCTTAGCTGAATCATTCCCGGATCGCATGCGAGTTCCTAAGGTTCTCAAGCAATTAGTCGAACTTGGCCACTTCGGACGAAAAACCGGCAAGGGGTTCTATCAATATAAACCTAGCTCAACAGAATGGACAATCAACCCTGACGCCAGAGCCTTACAGGAAAACAGAATAAAATCTGCTCAAAGACCGGAAGAAAAACTCATCTTCCAAATGTCTGATGAAGCCCAACGCTGCCTTGAAGAAGGCGTCGCACAAAGTGCTGATGAGATCGACTTCGCCATGGTGATGGGCACCGGCTACGCACCATTCCGTGGTGGTCCGATGCAATATAAAAAAAACAAACACCTCCACATTGATCATCCGGTCGCAGCGAACACCTAATACATAGTTAGCTCCCACAACCCCAAAATTAAACTCACGTAGAAATAACACTTATGAAAATTGAAGATAAAAAAGACCTCATTGACACCTCAACCATGAACGCTGGCCTACGTGCCGCGATGGAAATGGCGGAGTCATCACGCGACACGCGTGCCATCTCCGGCTTTGCGGGTGCCCTCTTCATGGGCAACCCTGATTTTTCACGCATAGCTCCCTTCCCCGAACAATCACTGGAGGACAAAGACCAAGGTGATACCTTTATCAGAAAGTTAGAATCCTTTCTCGAAAATGATACCGACCCAGACCAAATCGATATCGATGGTGAAATTCCAGACAGCGTGATGGATGGCTTGGCCGAACTTGGTGCCTTTGGCATTAAGATTCCAACCAAGTATGGCGGCCTAGGACTAAGCCAAACAAATTACTCAAGAGCTGCGATGAAGTTAGGTGCCCACTGTGGTAACATGACCGCATTGCTCTCAGCCCACCAATCGATTGGTATGCCTCAGCCGCTTATCGTCTTCGGCACTGAGTCTCAAAAACAAAAATTCCTACCACTCTGTGCTGCAGGAGAAATTTCAGCCTTCGCTCTCACCGAGAACAATGTCGGCTCAGACCCCGCCAAGATGGAAACAACAGCCACTCTAACCGACGATGGCGAACATTGGATCATCAATGGAGAAAAGCTCTGGTGCACCAACGGCCTCAAAGCTGGACACATCGTGGTGATGGCAAAAACTCCTATCGAAGGGAAGCGTCACGCCACCACTGCCTTCATCGTCAACACCAAAAGCGATGGAGTAGAGATTGTCACGCGATGCCGTTTCATGGGTTTAAAAGCCCTCTACAATGGCGTGATTCGGTTTGATAAGGTCAAAGTCCCTCGTGCCAATATCATCCACGAAGAAGGCAAAGGGCTAAAAGTAGCACTCACCACATTGAACACCGGCCGACTCACCCTTCCCGCTGCCTGCACAGGCATGATGGAGCGCTGTCTCGATATCTGCCTCAAGTGGGCCAAAAGCCGAGAACAATGGGGTCAGGCCATTGGCAAGCACGCCGCCATTGCAGGTAAACTTGCGGACATAGCAGCCGACACATTTGCAACAGAATCAATGGTTCTCTACGTCTCAGCATTGGTAGATCACGACAAGAAAGCAGATATCCGTATCGAAGCCGCTATAGCTAAACTTTGGGGAACCGAAGCTGCCTGGAGAGCTGTCGATGCCACCATGCAGATCAAAGGTGGCAGAGGCTATGAAACTGCCGAGTCACTGAAGAATCGCGGTGAAAACCCAGACCCAATCGAACGCATGCTACGTGATTGCCGCATCAACACCATTTTCGAAGGCTCAACCGAGATCATGAAATTGTTTATCGCCCGTGAAGCTCTCGATCCACACCTCCGCAAAGGTGCCGCAGCTATCGATTCGCGTAATTCAATGGGCACAAGACTCAAAGCTGCGCTGAAGGCTGGCATCCACTACGCAGGATGGTATCCAAGCCGCTACCTCCCGATCAGTAAAGGTGCAGGACAAGTCGAACACCCAAGACTCAGACGCCATTGTAAGAAAATTGCAAAACGCAGTCGTCAGCTCTCCAGAGCTCTATTCCAGTCAATGATGTGGTATGGTCCAAAACTCGAACGACGCCAACTCCTTCTCGGCCGCTACGTCGACATCGCTGCCGAGCTCTTTGCCATGAGCGTCTCAGTATCCCGTGCTCAATCTCTGCTCACCTGCAACGACTCCGTCCTCAGTAGCCATGCATTAGATAATGCCATCTACATCTGTAAACGCGGCCACCAACGCATCGACACCTGGTTCAAAGAATGCAAAAACGCCCCAGACGACAACGGCTACAAACTAGCCCAAAGCCTCATGAAAGAAGTATAGTTCATCAGCCTGGATAAACAGCTTTTCACTGCTGACAAGTTCCCCGTTACTCAATGATCAAGAAGTCTGACACAATATGTGAAACCTCTTCGTCTGCTATCATGATATTTACATCAATAGAGATGTCTTCAGGATATCCATCACCCTCATCATAGTTTACTAAAAGCTGGACGTAGTCTTCGTCAATACCCTTTTGAACCTCTTGGAAGAGCTCTTCAATCGTCGGCAAATATAAAATCTGTTCTTCACTCAGCACTTGGTCAGTGTCTCGATAATATGCAGCGACTATCACCTCATCTGTCACAGTGATCACAATATTATCCCCTGGTACACTAAAGCTCAAACGTCGATAAGTGAACTGGTAAGTTTTAATATTTCTACTCTCCCACAGGGCTAAGTTCTCGTTCAATTCAGATTGTAGCTCAACTACTGGCTGTGTTTCAGTTTTTGAATCATTAGAATCGCAGCTCAAAAAAGCTGCACAGCACGACAAAAGTATTAACAATCTCATATTTTTTAATATTAAAACTAACGGACTACCGCGAGCAAGAATTCAACGTGAAGTAGTCGAACTCAGGTAATCTATGGAACTCATCCTATTTGTCAATCTAATACAACTCAGCCTTCACTCCTGCGAATTATCGCTCATCAATAGTTAACATCCTTACTTCACAACGCATATATTGCACAAGATCCAACCACAAAACACTTGCACATAAAATTCTCCAGAGTTATGTCGAAGTAGTTACTTACTTCAACTAGATGTTCCGTATCCTTGGTAAAATTTGTTGCGTGCTAACCATGATCACTCTGATCAATGGCTTCGACATTATTTGCCAAAGTTACGCATGGGGCTCAATGCTTTACGATCGTGTGCCAAATCAAGGTGTCGAAAAAGCAATCGAAAGCACCTTCAGCGGTGACGCTCCCTGCCCAAAGTGTTTGGCTTTGAAAGCTGCACAAGAGGAAAAACGTGACCGCGACCTTCCAGCTGACTCTGTTTCCGAAACCAGTGCCATGGCCAAATGGATTCCTAATCAGCTATCTTTCCTGATTATTCCATCACCACCCCACCGCCGCACCAGACTCACAATTTCTTCTTTCACCTTACCATCAGCCCCCTCATTCAAGGTAGAGACTCCTCCACCCAGTTTTGTTTAATGAACGACCCTGCATGCTTTTCTCATGCATCATCAATGTCTTTCAGCATTCTAGTTTCGCGTCTATTGCGATCCTCTGAGAGCCATTACGTAGCGATGTAATTTCACCATTTGGTTGAAGCCTTCATCCTATCAAAGCTTCATTGGCTTTTTATTTCGTGGCTCAGTGACACCACTTTGCCTCTCTACAACTCAGCTAGAATCATTTCACCGAGCTGTATACATAATGAAACAAAACAAATAATATGAAAAATCTTATCCTATCCACACTCGCCACCACAACTCTTTCAAGTTTTGCAGGCGAGGCTCTCAGCACAAACTCATGTAACTGTGATCTGCACGGCACACGACCAGATGCCCACGCTCCTATCGGAGTGATGGGAGATCACATCCACAAGCAAGGCGAATGGATGTTCTCCTACCGTTACATGAACATGCACATGGAAGACCTCTACCGTGGTTCAGACACCATCCCTAACACCATGGCGGCTTCTGGCTACATGATGACTCCACTCGATATGGACATGAATATGCACATG
>CAXMOB010000355.1:0-3978 GCA_964194815.1 Vicinamibacteria bacterium
CCAGCTGATATACCCGGGCTCAACGAAGGCAATGTCCACACCAAGGGATTGACACTACGTCAAGAGCTCGAACGCCACCGTCAAAAGTCCGCATGTGCAGCCTGCCACAACATGATGGATCCGATTGGCTTTGCCTATGAGAACTTCGATGCCATCGGTAAATGGAGAACAGTCGATGTAGCCGACACCCAAGGCTCTTTGTTCACAGGAGAATCCTTCAAGAATTTCTACCAACTACAAGATATTTTGGTAAACCAAAAGAGCGAAGAATTCGCTCGATGCTTCAGCAAAAAATTGTTAACCTACGCATTGGCTAGAGGAACCAAATATTACGACCGCACAGTGATCGACGCGATGACAAGTTCCCTCAAACAACACTCCTATAGCTTCGAATCAGCGGTCATCACACTAGTCGAATCCGCACCCTTTCAAACTTACCGTAAACAGAATTAACATGGAACGTCGCACATTTCTTAGAGGCCTAGCTGTCACACTCAGTTTGCCAACATTCGAGTCCTTAGGGCAAATTGCGCACGCCGCAGAAATTTCTGGCGGACAGGCTCCAACACGCTTGGCCTACATCTACGCCCCAAATGGCGTTAACCCTCCGCTCTGGCATCCCACCCTCGATGGCTCAACCATCAAGTTAGGAAAATCGCTTAGCTCGCTACAGCCCTATCTCAACGACCTTCAAATTATACGCGGCTTAGATCATGATAAAGCCCGAGCAAATGGCGACGGCCCAGGCGATCACGCACGTGCCAATGCTACCTTCCTCACAGGTGTCCAAGCAAAGAAAACCGCTGGTAGTGATATCCAACTAGGTGTCTCAGCAGATCAAATTGCTGCTCAAGCAATTGGTAATCTCACACGCGTGCCCTCACTCGAATTATCAACCGATCCGGTCCGTCGTTCTGGCAATTGCGATTCAGGATATTCTTGCGCCTATCAATTTAACCTGGCATGGAAAAATGACTCCACCCCAATGCCTCCAGAACGTTACCCACGTAGAATTTTTGAAAAGCTCTTTGGCTCAGGCAACCTGAAGGAAGATCAACGCCGTAGAGCGTACCAAAAAAGCGTGCTCGACTTCGTGCTCAGCGACACCAAATCGGTGCAACGAAAACTAGGTGCCGACGACCACGATAAGTTCGATGCCTACGTCACTGCCGTCCGTGAGGTCGAACGCCAAATCGAAGCCGCCGAAAAGTTCGCAGGCCAACAACCAAAGCAAAATGATTTCCCTGTCAGTATCCCTAAATCCTACAAAGAGCACATCCGTTTGATGTATGACATGATGGCTCTCGCCTTCCAAACCGACACCACACGTGTCAGCACCTTCTTGCTCGCTCACGACGGTTCAAACCGCCCATTCCCTGAGATCGGTGTTCGCGATGGTCACCACAGTATTTCTCACCACCGCAATGATCCAAAGAAAGTCAGCGACATCGCTAAGATCGACACCTTCTACGCGGAACAATTTGCCTATTTTCTCAACAAGCTAAAATCCACTCCCGATGGCATCGGGAAGAACCTCCTCGACAACTCAATGATTCTCTTTGGATCTGGTATTACCGATGGTAACCTCCACAATAACGACGACCTTCCTATCATCCTGGCAGGACACGGTGGCGACCTCAAAGCCGGCCGACTCATCAAAGCCGACAAAGGCACCCCAATGACCAACCTCCACCTCAGCCTGCTGAAAAAAATGGGCGTCGAAGCCAGCCAACTCGGCGACTCCACGGGTCTACTCAAATCGATTTAAACTGCCCATGTATAATACCAATTGAACAGTTACCTTAGCGTAATGATGATTTTTAACGTTGGGGTGAAATAGTCAGCGGAGCTGAGAGAGAGAAAGGACGTCGAATGATTGAATTCTAGCGGCGTTGTGCGTCAGTCACATAGCCCGCTATGCTCCTTCCTTGTGCCTTGCTACCATCCAACCATTCGACGTCATTCCGACAATCTAACTACTCAAATGGTATAATTCAGCTGATTAGTAAGCGGTGATCTCCGAACACCCTATGACAATTCAAACGTGCTATTTAGCTAAGGCTCAATCACTCGTTAAGTTCCTTAAGAGACATCACCAATCTATCAGCTTCACCTTCGCTCACTAGGTCGATGAATGATGCGATAGCCTCATCATTGGCTAACTCTCTATCAACTGCCTCATCGCACGTGGGAGCCTCCACTAGGTGTGCATTTTTACCCTCCTCCAACATCTCACAAAAATCCGTGTGCAATAGCACTCCCATCTCTCCATCTGGATATTCCACCACACAGCTACCAGTTTCCACCCAATCTCCACAATTGAGATAATGAGTGTCACCATACATCTCATCTGCAGGCGTGTGGATATGCCCCACGATAATCCCCTCACACCCTTTTTCGGCGGTCAGATCCTCTACCTTCTGATGAAAATTTTCTGCAGCCGAGATCATCCCTTTCATCTTGGCTTTTATCCACTTTGAAAAAGAGAATGACCCTTTACCACGCCTTTTCCGGTAACGGTTGCAGACTGTATTGAGTCTCATCAAGCCATCATAAGCAAATGCTCCGATCTTCCCAATCCACTTTAAATTCGTGCTAAAAGCATCAAATCCGTCGCCATGAATCACTAGATATTTTTTGCCAATTTCTGTCTCATGCACTGAAGAGGTTTGAATGGGAATCCCGCCGATCGTTAAAGGCAAGGCGTGATCTAGAAAATCGTCGTGGTTACCACGAAGGTAAATGAACTCAGTTCCCTCAACATGCATCTTCAACAATTGTCGGATCACATCGCTGTGTTCATGCGTCCATTTCTCCCCGCGGCTTAAGGCCCAACAGTCGATTAAATCTCCATTGAGGTAAATTCGAGGCACCGAGACATGGCTCAACAACTCAATGACTTGCTCGGCCATGCAGCCAGGACAACCAAGATGGATATCTGATAAAAATAATGCGTTGAGCTTAAGATGCTTCTCCACCTCATCACATTTCCGTTCTGACCTGACGCTTTCGATGCATACTATTTAACGCCTGATGCGACATGTGCAATCTTTTCCATCAAGTCCTTACACAATGTGGAGTTTTCATATAATCAATAATTCGAGCTTCCCCCTCTGTAAATTCAAGGAACATTGGATGAACTATGCAAATTAAAATCGAGGGGGTCCCTATAGCGTAGTCATTGCCCTCCTTTCACAAACATATCCCCCCGTTTATGGATATCCACAAAGTTCCCCTGCTATTTAATGGACACGAACAGCTTCTTTTCTTAAATAAATTTATTAAAAGCCCCAATTTTCCATCATCAATATTACCCATGTGCTTCTCCACTACTCCAGCCCCGTCTTCCTCCACAATTTTTTTTCTGGAGATGGGTGCCCACGAGCATTTTCAAGCAGGTCCTGCTCATCTAGGCTTTTCAACCACAATTGTTGATCCAGCCAACGCTAACCTTAATCGCACATTTTATTGTTCAGTGGGATCTCAGTGGGAATGGACTGATCGATTAACGTGGATACAGGAGGATTGGCAACACTACGTTGAGCGTGATGGCTTAAAGACCTTCGTTGGTCAACTGAATGGACAGGATGTAGGTTACTTCGAGCTAGAGACTCAAGAATTCGGTAACGTGGAACTTGTCTATTTTGGGCTCCTACCTGAGTATATAGGCAAAGGCCTAGGTGGAGCTCTTCTTTCGGCAGCAGTTGAGCATGCCTGGCAACTCATGGGCACGAAGCGTGTTTGGCTACACACCTGCACAAAAGACCACAAGCATGCACTTGATAACTATCTAGCGCGGGGATTTAAGGTTTTTAAGTCAGAGCCAGAATAGTGACACATTGATGAAAAAACTTATCATTTTACTATTTATCAACAATTTGAAAACAAATCATATCGAGATATTCCTAGACATTTAAAGAGAATTTCACAGTCTTTGAATAGCCCAAATTGGCTCTTTACCTACGCCTATGAAACTTT
>CAXMOB010000356.1:0-5869 GCA_964194815.1 Vicinamibacteria bacterium
TGGGCTCCGTCTTTGATCCCTTTAAAGTTGTAGGTGCGTTGCTGGTTGAAGCCGCCCCAGCCGCTTGACTTGAGCACTTTATCATCTTGTTTGACGGTGACTTGTTTGACGTTTTCAAGATCACCTTTGACGGTGACGCCATTTCCCCATTCAGCACCCGCTTTGATTTTAAGTTGGACTGTGTAAGGTCCGAGGTTTTGTTCCTCTTTGACAGTGACCGCGGCTGTGACTTTCTCAGTTTTCTCTGCTGAGTTGAGAGCGATGGTGCCTGCGACCTTGAGGGCGTCGAGTTTGTTCATGAAGTTGCCTTTTTTAGTGATGGTGAAGCTGGCTTGCGTGCCGTCTTTACTCACTTTTGGGAATGAACCGAGCTTCCATCCGTCAGCTACCACTGATTCCTTGTCAAAGCTGATTAAATTTTTGCCTTCGATGAAGAAAGTGAGCTTAGTTCCAAATTCATAGCCCATAGGCTTAGCGCTGAAGTCAACTCCTTCAGGAAGTCCTGCGCCAGCAGAAACCATGATGAGTTTTGCTTCATTGGCGAAAAGTGGAAGTGTCAGTCCTACGAGAGTTGAGAGTAAAATAATTTTCATAGTAGTTTATTAATAGTAGAACCGCGGCTGCCTTGTCACTGTAAAAAGTGAAAAACCCGCCCTCAAGCACGCATAACGCTTAAGGACAGGTCGATACTACACATGAAAATTGTTCAGCTACTGGCACTTTGGGTGAAATTTGCACCTTGTTTGTCATCAGCTATAAACACATTACTGGTATGGAATGGTTGTTCTTGCGCTTTTTTTCACTTTTTTCATTTTTCGACCCGGTGATTACCGGGGGATGAATCAGCTCGTTTGAGGAGTTGATTCAATTTCGAGTGGTGCACAAGGTTGTTCAGACTGCTTGAAAGAATCTCGAGCTTTCTCTGCGGCAGCTTTACCTGCTTCAGCACCACGGCTGAGGCCATCTTGGATGTTCTCAGGTAACATGGCATGAGCAAAGGCTCCTACAAACGTTGCTCCGTAGGAAACTCCGTAAGCCATGTCTTGGACGGCACCTTCGATGGCACCTTTGAGCTTAGGAGCGGCCTCTTGGGCTTTTTCTTTGGCATCAGAGAAGCCAGTTTTCATGGCACCTTTGACCGAGTCGTATTTTTTTTCAAAGACCTCTTCGATGGGGGTATCCTCTTGGGGTGATGTATTTTCTTCGTTCATGATAATTATTGGTATTTGGGTTGGGTTGTGAAGTTTCGCACATTGCGTGTCTCTCACTGTTTCTAATAGACCATATTCAGCAAGATTTGTTCATTATAATACAATAAAAGAATTATAACGCAAATGGGGAAATGGCAAAACCACATTCGGATCGGAGTTGACAAGCACAAACTGCTCTATTGCAGGGCAAAGCACTTAACCTCAATGCACTTACCGATGCATGTCAGCAATCTCAGTACGCCCGTCTACTGGCCCCATTCTAATACCAATGAGGAAAAATAACTGCCGAAACACCATCTACCTCATGCGAAGCCAAATTTCATAACCCCAATCAAAATAAATTTACCAGAAAGTTTTTTAAGTTGGTATAAAAACGCAGGTGGTCACTGAGTTAAAGGTTGTCCAGTATGGTGAAAAGTCGGTCGATTTCCCTAATGGTATTGTAGTGGAGGAGGCCGATGCGGAGGACGCCTTGTTGTGGATCTAGGCCGAGCTGTGGCATGAGTTTGATGGCATACATGTGGCCGGCCCAAGTGAAGATGCCGTGCGAGTCGAGCTGTCTTACAATTTCAGCGGGGGTTAGTGAGAGGTGAGTGAGGGCGAATGTGGGAGCTCTGTGTTCAGGTGTGTGGAGGCCGTGGAGTTTCCACTTCGGGTGGTTGGCAATTTTGCTGAGGAAGTATTGTTTGAGCAAGTCTTCGTGCTGCTGGATGTGTTGGTAGCTTTTTTTGAACGAGGTGTTAGTGGGGGAATCAATAGTTAGGAGGTAATCGAGTGCAGCTCCAAGCCCAGCGATGGCTTCGAAGTTTTGGGTTCCAGTTTCCCAGCAATGAGGAGCACTGGTGGGAGATGGTTCAATCTTATAGGGCTTTAGTGAACTCATGTATTCCTGTTTACCGTAGAGGATACCAATGTGTGGTCCGAAGAATTTGTAGGCTGAGCAGGCGAGGAAATCGCAATTCCAGTCGTTAACATCGATCGGGTAGTGGGGGGCGTGGTGGACGGCATCGATGTAGGTTTTTGATCCAATCAAGGAAGCTAGAGCACAAATGGCTTTGATATCGACGTGGCTCCCGAGGACATTGGAGGATGCGGTGATGGCAATGAGTTTAGTGTTTTCTCTGATGTGTTCTTGCACTTGTTGGAGGGTGATGGTGCCGAGTTGTGGGAGGTAGGGGATGATGGTGACATCGGCACCTCGCTCTTCGGCTGCGACAAGCCAAGGGCTGATGTTGGCATCGTGGTCCATGCTGCTGAGCAGGATGTGGTCGCCAGCTTTCCAGGTGCGTGCGAGGGCGCGGCTGAAGGCGAAGGTGAGGGAAGTCATGTTCTGGCCGAAAGATATTTCCTCGTGGCTGGCATTAAGGAAATGAGCCGTTTTTTTACGGACTTGTTCGACCAGTGTTGAGGTTTCCTGAGCGGTCGAGAATTGGGTTCCTAGGTTAGCATTGTGGTTGAGGAGATAGTTCTGCATCGCTAGTGGAACTGAGTGAGGGACCTGAGAACCCCCAGGGCCATCGAGGTAGATGACGGGGTGCTCTTGATGCGTTCGCTCAAGGGCGGGGAATTGTTGACGTAGATGTTCCATGCTTACTTGCGTCGGTGTTCTCCTGCGGTGAGGACAAAGATGTCGCGCCAGCCGCGATGTTTATCATCGTGACGTTTGATGGGACCCGCGTGGTGCATGACCATTTCGTCATTACACAAAAGCATTTGACCGGGTTCTAGTTCGGCTTGGAAAATTGGGGGTGATTCTTTGTCGAGGTGAATGGAATTTGCTCCGTCATCGATTCCGTGTCGATCGATAACGAAGATGCCAAGGTAGTGGCAGCCATCGCGGTGGATGCCTTCGGGGGATGGGTTCCCAGGGATACCTTCTTGTGAGACGATGCGGATTTGGTGGACTTCAACTGGGGTGTTGAGCATGTGGATGCCAGTCAGACGAACGAAGGCGTCGATCATTTGAGTGAAGGCGGGTTGGCGAATGAGTGAGGCGTCGAGCTCATCAAATTGTCTAAAAATGTCGGGGCGGCCTTCGTATTTTTCTGTTTGGTAGAACAGCTTGTGAGGCAGCTTCATGAGTTCTTGTGGGTTGCCAGCGAACCAGGAGAAGCGTCTGCGGCGATTGCCACCTTTGAGGTATTGATCTTCCGGCAGGAGGTCGAAATAGGGTGAGAGTGAGTCACGGTCAATTTCAGGGAGGCTGGTCACCGCGTATCCAGATTTATCTAATGAATCAAACATACTACATTGTAACTGATTATTGGAGAGTATTAAAGGAGGAATGTGTTGGGTGCTTGTGCCAAAATGAAGCTTGCTTGGTGGCTTCTAGCAATCGGCTTCAGCAGACTCGATAACCGCTTGCACTCCGCGAGTTTCCTTTGTATAGACATGGCTATGTCCAGTTCATTCGGTCAACTATTCAAGATTTCAACATGGGGTGAATCACACGGCGTCGGAGTCGGTGTGGTGATTGATGGCTGCCCTCCGCAGATTAAGATCACGCAAGAGGATATTCAACTTGAGCTGGACCGTCGTCGTCCTGGGCAATCTGAGATTGTGACTCCACGTAAGGAAGGTGACGTTTGTGAAATTTTATCAGGGGTGTTTGAAGGGCAAACGCTCGGCACGCCTATTGGTATTTTGGTGAGAAACCAAGACCAACGGCCATCTTCCTATACTGAGATGAAGGACAAGTATCGTCCATCACACGCCGATTACACCTACGATGCAAAGTTTGGTGTGCGTGCGTGGCATGGTGGAGGTCGTGCATCGGCACGTGAAACGATTGGTCGTGTGGCAGCAGCAGCTGTGGCAAAGAAGGTGATTGAGCAGCTTTGCCCAGGGATTGAAATTTTAGCTTGGGTGCAATCGGTGCAAGACATCAATGCTCAGGTTGACCCGAACACTGTGACCTCGGAAGATGTCGAGTCGAACATCGTTCGCACAGCGGATGCCAATGTGGTGGACGCGATGATTGCTCGCATCAAGGAAGTGCGTGCAGATGGTAACTCTGTCGGTGGCACAGTCGAATGTGTGATACGCAATTGCCCTCCTGGCATCGGAGCGCCCGTTTTTGACAAGTTGGAAGCTGAGCTCGCGAAGGCGATGATGAGTATTCCTGCGACTAAGGGATTTGAGGTAGGATCTGGTTTCTCCGGCACTTTATTGACAGGTAGTGAACACAATGACCACTTCTACATGGCGGGTGACCGCGTGCGCACCAAGACCAACCGTTCAGGTGGTATCCAAGGTGGTATTTCAAATGGCGAGAACATTGAGTTCCGGGTGGCGTTTAAGCCGACGGCAACGATCATGACTGAGCAGCCAACGGTAACTACTAATAAGGAAGACACGGAACTGAAGGGACGTGGACGTCACGATGCTTGTGTATTGCCTCGTGCAGTGCCAATGGTAGAAGCGATGGCAACACTCGTGATCTGTGACCACTTGCTGCGTCAGAAGGCTCAGTGTGGACTCTAGGCGAATCGTCTAAACCTCGTCGTTATGGATTTTTCAGGCATTGGCATCGTCGGCATTTTATTGCTCGTCTTGGTGTTCTTTGCCTTGGTGGGTTTTGTTAAAGGTTTGGCGAAGACCTTGATGGCATTGGTCACCTTAGCGGCTTCTGGCTTTGCTGCGTGGTGGAGTTATAATCATGGCCCCTCACGCTTGGGTCTATACTTTGAGAATGTTCCCGACTTCATGAATATCGTTTGTGCTATGTTCTCCGGAGTGTTGATTTTCTACGTGTTGTATAAGATTTTCTATTTTATCGCTCATCCTTTTGAGAGCGAGGATGAAGAGGAAAGAAAGAAGGGATGGAACTTTGGATTTCCCGCGGGCTTGATCAGCTTGATGTTCGCCGCTTGTTTTGTGTATTTCTGTGTCAACCGCATGCGCACCACGGATGAATTGAGTGAGCTTAAGCAAATGATGGCCCATGGTGCCGGAAGTGCGGATCAGCGATCGGGCTGGCATAAGACGGTGATGGATCAACTGAATGGATCGGCACTGGGAAAGTGGCTCTTTCGACACGATCCCTTGTGGGATGACAACAAGGCGAAGTTGGCAAAGTTAGCGATCATTTATTACCAATCGGGACCTGAAGGATTGGCGAATAATCCACAGGCCACAGCTGTTTTAACCGACCCAGAATTTGCTGAATGGGTGGTGCAACAAGCTGACCTCGTGAAGGCACTGAAAGACCAAGACCCCTCCGCTTTGTGGGAGTCTGGTATTTTAGAAAAGGCGTTAGAGCAACCTGATTTGTTAGCAAAGGTGACGGAGGTCGAGCTTTAGTTCGAGCTTTAGTATAACGACAGTGGGCTATGAGACTGACGGGTAAGGCAGTGATCTTGTCGCTCGAAAACCAGATAATGTAAGGGAGAAGAGGTTTTATTTTTTCGACAGAATGAACAAAATTTGCAGAATTGACATAATTGAGGGGATGCAGGATTGTTAATGTTATGGTATGTGTGGATCTGACTTGGCTTGATGATCAAGCACAAGACGATCTAGTGCTGCGACTACCTTAGAACTTCGGATATGTGCAGCTCATTTTGCTCAAGGGTAAGGCGTGAGGATTGAGTGCATACTCATGCACGATTGACGAGCAACGAAGCTATTGAACAAAAGGAGCAAGTGCTCTTGCAACC
>CAXMOB010000357.1:0-5233 GCA_964194815.1 Vicinamibacteria bacterium
CCCAGCTTACTGCCGGCGACACATTCAAAATTTACAAGTTCTGGACACTAGGTACGCTCTTCCCTGCTGGTAACACCACTATTATTGGGTCGGCTAGTAATTCTACATTAGTCCGAAAAACACAAGTTCTACTTTATGACAGAACAGAAGAAGGCACCAACCGGGCGCCTGCTAAAATATTTTTCCAAGTTACGGGTGCTGAATGGAAAGACAATGATGGTAATACTGGTGCCGACGACACTATCTTATGGCCAGACGCTCCACTTGTGATACAACATCGTTCATCAATTACCTCACCCACGACTTTTACAGCAAAAGGCATTTCTAATATCCAGCCTGAATCTATTCCTTTATTTACCCAAGCGACTGACAAACGCGATAATTTAATCGCAATACCTAGACCGATACCTCTTACTTTGAATCAGCTTAAGCTATTCTCAAGTGGAGCTTTCACAGCTAGTGGCGACACTGCTTTCTGGACCCTTCCCAAATTTGAAACTTTACCTGCGGCTCCATGACTACATTACAAAACACATTCTATCTACAGACTTATTAACCCTCTGCTTAAATAGTCACCTTTTTTAGACAGAATGTAGTAAGCTTAGCCCTTTGTTTTTGTATGAATACCGGCACCCTAGTAATTATTTAAAAAATGTAAAAAAGGCTAGTTATCGGACACCCTCATTCGCATCTGCCGAAAAATGGGGGTAGGGAACAAAGCTATAATTAAAATAATTCTAGACAACCTAACTTTGACTAGGTATAACTTATATCTAGTTCGGAGTCACACTCTAGTTCAGAGTCGCACTCTGATTCGGAGTCAACTTAATATATAGTTCATATGAAAAAAATTATCCTACCCTTAATCTTAATTCTTGGAGCTGGCTCTTTATCAGCTCAAGATGCGACTACTGAGCCCGTTGGTTTCAATAAAGTAGTCTGCTTAGCCGGTTCTGACACCATTGTCTCGGTTCCATTCAAGGATAGCACCAACAGTATCACTGGCACTATCATAGGTACTCCCACTGCATCAGGAGCTGCTCCGAACGATATCGCCACTATCGGTGTGACTGGTTTCCCTGCTGGAACCTACAACGAAGCTTACTACGTCCATTTCCTTACAGGTAACCTTCAGGGGGGCGTATTTCAAGTCAGTTCCAACACTGCAACGACTCTCTTGATGCACTTGCACGGAGAAGACGTCGCCCAGCTTACTGCCGGCGACACATTCAAAATTTACAAGTTCTGGACACTAGGCACGCTCTTCCCTGCTGGTAACACAGCTATTGTAGAGTCGGCTAGCACTCTGCCATTTCAACGAAAAACAGAAGTTCTATTATATGACAGAACAGGATTGGGCATCAACCGATCCGTCTCCAAAATATTTTTTCAAATTGCGGCAGGATGGATAGACAATGATGGTCTTACTGGTGCTGACGACACTATAGTATGGCCCGACAGCCCTCTTATAATACGACATAAAACTGGAGCTGATACTACTTTCATTGCTAAAGGAATTGCAAATATACAACCTGAATCGATACCTCTCTTTACAAGTGCCACATCTTCTAGAGACAATATCATAGCAGTGCCCCGACCGGTGCCAGTGGCCTTAAAAGACCTCAAGTTAATTTCCAGTGGAGCATTTCTCGCAAGCTCCGGCCAACTACCATTTAACCGTAAAGATCTCCTTTTAATTTTCGATAATGCCAGTGCCAACCAAAACAAGTCACCTTCACTAATCTATTTTCACGATGGCACCAATTGGATCGACAATAACGGTCTAACTATTGCTGATGACGAATTACTTTCGCCAACACAGGGTATCATTATCCGTAAAGTAGCGTCAACTGGTGCCGTAACCACCTTCTGGGATCTTCCCCAATTTGCTACAGCTCCGTGAATCACCACCTTATTATTTCAATATAATACAGCATATACAATATGATTAAAAACTCATTACTAACGACTCTTGTAACTCTTGGACTAGCGGCTTCTGCATACTCGACTGCCACACTTACATTTAGTGGTGGAGAATTACTTGATGCCAGTGGAGTTATACTCACCGACAACAGTATCATCGCCATCTTTGCAGACAACAATGGTGACAGTTTATTTCCAACTTCATTTGAGCTCGCAGGCCAAACCCTAGTCCAAGGTGGCCTTTATGGCGGGAATGGCGGGGATGAGCTACTATTCCTCATGAATTCAGGTATTGGAGCCTTTGGTCCAGGAACATTCAATGGCCAACTCACAGCGTTAGTATATGATGATCGCTTAGCTGCGGGTACTGAATTAAGCATATACTGGTTTGACCAGCTTTCGTCAGATCTAATTTTAGACACCACAGTTGACTACGGAACTTGGGTTTCTACAACTATAGACACATTTTCAGGGGGGGACAATGCTCTAATTTTACCTACAGACCCTAGCACCGTGACAATCAGCTACTTCGACAACGTCTTTGCTCCTGGAGCACAAGCTACGCCACTAGACTTTACAGCTGACCAAACTATCACCATTGTCCCTGAGCCTACTGGTGCGAGTTTACTCGCCCTAGCTTCAGGAATGTTCATGCTCCGCAGAAATAGAAAGAAGTAAGGTAACCCCCCCGAGTTACCTTTAAAAAGCAGCTCCCTTGTCACCTTTTCTGGCTTTCTCCGGTATCATTCAATTTGGCTCAATACGAAAGTTATTGAGCCTTTACTTTGCCTGTTAACAAAGAAATAGGTATTTTAGAAGGATTCAAAATGATTTATCGTGCAGCTATATGTTTACTCACCCTTTTTGCATGGCCCACCGTGCTGCTGGCACATGGTGATCTGCATCAGGTGATGGCCTAAGCTGGCTAAAAAAAGGATGTGCCTCCTGACGTAAGCCATATCAGCTCAATCTCCTGATAGTCTACTTGGTCCATGCTACGTGCTGATACCCTTCTCCATGCATCCTCAGTGACATCATTACATAAGCCTGAAAGGTGAACCTGACAAATTAGAGCGAAGTATCTACCCATTCAAGTCATTCCAGAATCATATTGTATGGTAGCTAATACCATTTAGAGTTTCAAAAGAGACTTATGCGAAGCTATATTCTTTTAGAATCGAGGCTTGATAAAGGAGCGATGCGGGCATCGTGACTGAAGAAAAACACTGATTGTACAAGAATACAGCGAGTACCTTCGCCCAATGCGTAGCCTAGTCTCGTCATCCTTACAAAAAAAATCATTAGTCTCTTTTGTTTCTCTAAGTGGTATTAAGTTAAAAAACTTCATTTTTATGCACAAAACAGCTGATTCGCCTTGCAACTTAAGGTATTCTTATTAGCTTTCCCATCCATTCATTCAATTCACTCGCTGCACGGAGCCTCATGGCGAGTAAATTTGAAGAGGTAGATTCGAACGAATGGAAAACAAACCAAACTAACTAAACCTTAACAAAATGAGCGTAAATGCTGAATTAGTGGAACTTATTAATAGTAATTTCCGCGAGTATCAAGAGGGATCAATCGTAAGCGGAACAATTATTGATATCCGTCCTCAAGTCATCCTAGTAGACATCGGCTATAAGTCCGAGGGTGCCATCGCAGTTTCTGAATTCGAAGACGAAGAAATCGAAGTTGGTGATGAAGTAGAAGTTCTTCTCATGAAGCTTGAAAACGACGAGGGCATGGTTGTGCTTTCGAAGGAAAAAGCTGCTCACAAGCAAAATTGGGAGAAAATCGTTGCAGTTTACCAAGACGGTGGACTTGTTAAAGGTAAGATCAAGAGCGTTGTTAAAGGCGGTCTTATGGTCAACGTTGGAGTGGAAGCATTCCTTCCAGGTTCACAGGTGGACATTATCCCACCTAAAGACCTCAACGAATACCTTGGCAAAGTTTATGAATTTAAGATTGTAAAGGTCAACGACGAGCGTAAGAACATCGTTCTTTCACGTCGTGAAGTGATCGAAGCTGAGCGTTCGGAACTCCGACAGAGCTTCCTTCAGACAGTCAAAGTGGGCGATCTCGTCGAAGGCCAGGTTAAGAATATCACTGATTTCGGTGCGTTCGTCGACCTTCAAGGCATGGACGGTCTCCTCCACATCACTGACATGAGCTGGGGTCGTATCAATCACCCATCAGAGATGTTACACATCGGCAAGACTATCGAGGTTCAAATCCTTGACGTTGATCGCGACAAAGAACGTGTATCACTCGGTCTTAAGCAGATGACTGAAAATCCTTGGGAAGATATCGAAGCACGCTACCCAATGGGTCAGCGCGTTAAGGGTAAGATCACTAAACTCCTTCCATACGGTGCATTCATCGAAATGGAGAAGGGCGTAGAAGGTCTTGTTCACGTATCTGAACTTTCATGGGTGAAGCGTATCACACGTCCATCAGACGTGCTTGAAATCGATCAGGTAATCGAAGCAGTTGTGCTAGGTATCTCAATCGAAGAGCAGAAGATCTCTCTCGGAGTTCGTCAGCTTGAAGCTAATCCATGGGACGAAATCGAAGAGCGTTACCCAATCGGTAAGCAGATCAAGGGTGCTGTTCGCAACCTTACTACTTACGGTGCATTCGTTGGCCTTGAAGAAGGTATCGACGGCATGATCCACGTATCTGACCTTTCATGGACACGTAAGATCAACCATCCATCAGAAGTTCTCAAGAAGAACGACGAAGTGGAAGCAGTTGTTCTTTCAATCGATAAGGACAACCAGCGTGTATCACTCGGCATCAAGCAGAATGAAAACGATCCATGGGCAGACATCGACGACAAGTTCAAGGTTGGTGACCTCGTTAAGGGACAAGTAGCGAAAATCGCATCATTCGGTGCATTCGTGAACCTTCAGGACGACATCGACGGACTCATTCACATCTCGCAGCTCTCTGAAGAGCACGTTGAGAAGGTGAAGGACGTTCTCAAGGTTGGTGACGACGTGGAAGCACGTGTTATCAAGGTTGACAAAGTTGAGCGTCGTATCGGACTTTCTGTGAAAGCTGTTGAATACTCTGAAGACCAACTTCAGAAGGAGTCACAGTCATTCGAGACACTCCGTCCGAACAGCGACTTCGTTGGACTCGAGCAGGCATTCAACCTTGCTTCAGGTACAAGCGAAGAGTGGAGCCCATCAGGCGACAAGTAAGTCGACTGCGGATTCCAACCGCTATCAAAATCACAAAGCCTCGTCGATTCATCGGCGAGGCTTTTTTGTGTCCTTATACCACTCTTTTGTTTCTCAGAATGGTA
>CAXMOB010000358.1:0-6474 GCA_964194815.1 Vicinamibacteria bacterium
TTGATATCAAGCATGACGCAGCTTTGTTAGCGAGTTTGATGGATTTGAGAACCTTAAAATGAAAAAAAATGCAGAAAAAGACGATACGTGTAAGATAGTTTGTAAAATAGTGTGAGAATACCCTAGAATCCTTGTGTTTGAGCTTCCTAGGCTTGTATAAGAACGTGGGTAAAAAGGCCTATTTATGTGAATGATAAAGTAATAACAGCAAAGTGCGGATAATCTTAATCTGTTAATAGTGAGTGAGTTACGTATTCATCACTAAGAAAATGTTAAATAAAGTGAATTTTAGGGTTGTCTAAGCACCGCTTTGTTCGTTAGGTTTCTATCAACGCATTTAAAACTACACATTACTTATGCAAATTACATTTGGAATTTTGGCAGCATTGATTACTGCCGTATCGATCTGGGTTGGTTATCTTAATAGCCAAGCTAAAGACGCACAAGAGAAGCATCTCAAAACTGAGAAAGGTATTCATACTGGTAAAACAAATAGACATGACAATCTCCTTGCGGAGATTAAGGGCTATAATACTAAGTATAAAACGCAACTTATTAACGTTGAGGAAAACCTCAATGTTAAGGACACTAACCAGGCTGAGAAGGCTAGTTTAGATGGGAAGTTAGCGACCTTGAATTCTGAAATTAAAGATTTAGAAACACGATTGGCTGAATATAAGTCGAAAGTTCCTGATATCGGTGATGTCGATCGCCTCATTGAGCAGCTCTTGGATGCAAAGAAAGCAATTGCTCAACTTGATGCAGCAATTAGCCAGCTTAAGCAGGATAACGAGAAGCTTACTGTAGAGATCGCTTCACAGAATGAAACGATCACTTATAATAAGCGGTGGATGAAGAACCATACTGAGTATGTTGGTCAACAAGAACTCAATGGCAAAATCAAAGCGATCTACAAGGACTGGGGGTTTGTCGTAGTTAACTCTGGTGACCTAGCTGGTGTAACACCTCGTTCGATCCTTCTTGTGATGCGTGGAGAAGAAGTAATTTGCGAAGTTAAGGTTAAGAACGCAACGAATACAGCTGCTACTGCTGAAATCATGTTCGATACCATGAAGGAAGATGACTTTATCCAAATCGGTGATGTTGTTATAGCTAAAGCTAAGGCTCCTGTCGTGGATCCTGGTGCCGAAAGCGGTGACCCTGTTGAACCTGCAGCTGAGCCTGATAAGCCTGAAGTAGTGGATCCATTTGCATCACCATTCTAGCCCTGAGATTACCAAATTCATCCGATTAACCATTTAAAAATAGACTACATATGAGCTCAGTAATTTACGCATTAGCCATTTTCCTCATCGGAGCTTCCGCAGTGTTCTCCTTCCTAAACAGTGCTAAGCACCAGGAATTAACACAGGAAACTTACAATTTTCGTGATAAGAACGATAAACTTCAGATTCAGATAGATTACCGTAGTGGTAAGAATATCAAACTAGAAGACGTTCTTGAAAAGGGAGATAAAGCTCCTAATGAAGAAATAGCACTCAAGTTGACCAAGCAGCGTATGATCGCTGGCTGGAAAAACGCTACTGACATGCTTCCTGAGGCTGAGCGTACAGACGCTCCGTACGAGAAGGATATCGACGAGAATCTTCTTAAGTTTAAGCCTTACAACATTGCTAACAAGGAAGTGGGCGATAGCGATGATGGAAAAGCAACACCTCAAGTAGCAGCAGTTCAAATTAAAGCTGAAGATACAGTGAATGGTAAAGCTAACGTTGCAGCTGCTAAAGCAATTTCAGACGCAGCAGTGGCTCGTACATCTAGCCTTAAGAGTCGTATTCGTGAACTCAATGGTGAGATCAACGTAAAGACTACTAGTCGCGACAATCTTGGTGACGAAATCAAAAAGTACGTAGAAGCTGAAGCAAAGATCACTAAAATGTTCGTAGCAGAAGGAATTACAGACCTCGAAGGTGGTAAGAATAAACTCGCAGAGCTTGAAGGTCAGCGTAAAAGTCGTATTTCTGATCAGAAGAAGTTGCAACAGGAGAAGGTTATCCTAGAAGACAAACAAAAGGTTAATAACGAGAAGATTGCTTCACAAGAAGAATACAAGGTGAAGCGTAAGGTTAGCCTAGGAACCAACTCTAAGACCTACAGGCTTTCAGCTGTAGACTTCGATTGGGGATTCGCAGTAGTGAAGACAGATGAAACTACAAAGTTCTTCATCAACCAGAAGCTCATGATTGTTCGTGGTGGTAAGCACATCGGTGATGTGATCATCTCATCAATCGAGCCAGGACGTGTTATGGCTAATATTGACTACAAGTCAGTAGCTAAGAGAATGACACTACGTGCTGGTGATACAGCTATCCTTTCTGAGCCAGTTGACAGATAACCAGAATCGATAATAGATTTTACACTAAAGGGAAGGTATTATGCCTTCCCTTTTTTTGTGCTAGGATTTGGAGAAGGAAGTGATCTAGGTGGTAGTGATAGCTTGCACGCGAACCACAAAGGGCGGCGGGAGATTAATGCAGTCAGTATTTTGTAAGCGTGACCTTTGTGGTTCTCGTGCAGATTAAATTCCGTGTCTGTAAAGTACTGAAAGGTGGGTATAAAAAAAGCACCATACCAATGTAGGGTGCTTTTGCTGTTGTTCGGATTGTGTAAATCTTAGGAAGTGCTGCGAAGTGAGTCAATTGCAGCGAACCAGTCTGATTCAGCAGAACCGTCATTACCACTTGAGACGCGTTGCTGGTAGATGTCGAGTGCTTTCGATTCGATCTGAGCATGACTTGGTTCTAGTGAGAGTACTTTGCGCACTGAGCTAGTGGCTTTCTTTGCACTCGCTTTTTTACTAGCCTTCTTGCTTGTTTTTTTAGCAATTACTTTTGAAGT
The DNA here is from genome assembly GCA_964194815.1 of Vicinamibacteria bacterium. Classification (GTDB taxonomy): domain Bacteria; phylum Verrucomicrobiota; class Verrucomicrobiia; order Verrucomicrobiales; family Akkermansiaceae; genus Rubritalea. Next base: position 2,860 of record CAXMOB010000358.1, read on the forward strand.
AGTTGCTTTCTTGGTGGCCTTTTTAACGGCTACCTTTTTAGTTGCCTTTTTAGTTACTGCTTTCTCGGCTGCTTTTTTTACCATGTGAGTAGGGGGTTAATTTATAATTTATGGGTGATGTACTATATTTGTGTGATAAATATTAGTGTGGGTCAACTCCTATTATGTGTTATTTTAGACACAGATGATCCAAGCAGGATAGATGCCAATGTCGCGGTTTTCTATACACTGAAGGCGAGTTCTAGATCTTGCAGCAGAATTGGTCAAATTTACCACTGGTGACGGATAAGTCTAACTGTTGTTTTAAAGATGTTTAACAGACCTTATTAGAAGACCCTAATTGATAAGGGAAGTGCGTTGTAGTGCTTGGATGTTTCTGCCACTGCTAATGGCGCGTTTTGTCGTTTATACACTTGCCAGTGGCGAATCCGTCACCTAATTTATCGACCTCATGGCAGATAATTCTTCAGTCCGACGTCCAGCAATTCTCATTTTAGGTGCACCAGGATCAGGCAAAGGAACTCAGGGTAAAGTTCTTGGAACGATCCCACGTTTTTTTCACTGTGCTTGTGGTGATGTATTTAGATCACTCGATACCCGTACCGAATTGGGTCAAAAATTTATGCACTATTCCAGCCGTGGGGAACTCGTTCCCGACGAGTTGACCATTGAATTATGGCAGGCCCAAATTAAGAACTGGGCCGATTCCCACATTTACCATCCTGATGCCGATACATTGGTACTTGATGGAATCCCTCGTAACGTGCGTCAGGCCGAGATTCTCGAGCAACACATTGACGTTCAGCAAATATTCCATCTTTCATGCCCAAATCGTGAAGAACTAATACGCCGTATGCGCAAGAGAGCACTACGTGACAACCGTATGGATGATGCATGTGAAGAGGTTATCGAAAATCGCATCAGAACTTATGAGGCTGAAACAAAGCCAATTTTAGATTTCTATCCTGAGTCCATTCGCACAGACATCAATGCAGCTCAGGCTCCAGTACTCGTGTTGAAAGATATCCTTGATAAGTATCTGTCACTAGATGTTTATAAGGAAATGAGTAAGGTTGTGATCTAATGGCTATTGAATCTTCACAACAGACCAACTGACTTAATGAAAGTTGTTTTTATGGGGACGGGGGACATTGCATTGCCCTCGTTTCGTCTTTTAGTCGCAAGTGAATTTGAGCTAATCGCCTTGGTAACACAGCCTGATAAACCTGTTGGTCGTAAGCAAGTGCTTACTCCGCCTCGTATAAAGGAACTCGCTATTGAACAGGGGGTCGATGTGCTGCAGCCAGAACGCATGCGGGATATTGATGCTCAAGAACTCTTACGGGCCTATGATGCCGACATTTTCGTGGTGATGGCGTATGGTCAAATTTTACCTGTGGCTATTCTAGAGATGCCTAAGCTGGCATGTATTAACCTGCATGCATCCTTACTACCGAAGCACCGCGGGGCTTCATGCATCCAAACTGCTATTGCACAAGGTAATGCAACGACTGGTATCACTGTGATGCATATGACTAAGGGCTTGGACGAGGGTGATGTGATTCTACGAGATGAAGTTGTGATTGGGTCTGAGGAAACTGGTGGCGAACTGCACGATCGACTTGCTGAAATAGCACCTCAAGCGATGCTAAAAGCACTGCAACAACTTGTAGATGGTTCTGCTACTCGTGAAGCTCAGATAGAAGCTGACTCGAACTACGCACCAAAGTTACTACGTTCTCACGGCGAGATAGACTGGACTGAGTCCGCTGAAGTGCTTGAAAAGCTCGTGCGTGGCTATGATCCATGGCCTGGGACTTTTACTACCTTTACTGATGCTAAGGGGAGACCGAAGCGATTAAAAATTTTTCCACCAGTGAAAGTGCTGGATACTGAAGGAACTACAGGCACAGTATTAAGCACTGAGGAGGGGATAGCTATTGCTTGTGGTCATGCGTCACTTCTTGTGACCAAGGTTCAGCCTGAGGGAAGTAAACAGATGCAGATTGACGCCTTTCTACAAGGGGGGGCTGTTGTTGTAGGTTCTCTGCTAGGAGGGGAGTAGTTATTCAGCAGCCTATTTTTTTACCCGTTCGAGTTTGATCGGGTAGGCTCCTTTTGAGTTCCATTGGACGACGTAGATATTACCATCGGTATCGACACATAAATCGTGCACATGGTAGAACGGGTTTTCTCCATTGCTGAGTGGTTGTAGTTTGCCATCCTTATAGACTGGAGCGGAACCGCCAAGGGATGATACGACCTTGTTGTCTTTATCGAGCACGAGCACGAAGCCAGAGTTTGGTAATTTTTTACCTGTGCCATTTTCCTTTGACCAACAAACGCCAATGTAGAGGTTCTCACCTTGTTGGACAGCTTGGCCGCCGAAAGCGCCAGGGATGTTGATGTTGTAGAGGTGCTTGCCGTCGAGTGTGAAAAATTTAATCTGGTTTTGAACACGTGAACTGACCATTAATTTTGGTTGAGACGGATCGCGAAGATCAATGGAGACACCATGAGCATTTTGAAGTCGTGCTTCTTTATGTGGATCAGTAGGTCCACCAAACTTGCGGATGAACTTTCCATTTTTGTCGTATTGTAGAAGCCATTGTGAACCATAGCCATCGGCTACGTAGATATCGCCATTTGGGGCTACGGCAGCATCACATGGCATGAAGGTTTGGCCAGGCGTGTATTGGCCAATAGTTTGTGGATGGCCAATACTGAAGATGACTTGGCCCTGTAGGTTTGTTTTCACAACACGGCCAGATTCACGGTATTGCTTTCCTTCTCTTACTGCCCAACCGCAGTCGACAATAATCATAGATTCCTTGCCATTGTCATCGAATACCTCGATTCCATGAGCACCTGGGTATTCTGTCATCCAAGATTTCTTGAGTTTGCCATCAAGTGAATAGTGTAGAAAGTTGTGCTTGTTGTCATCGCAAAGAGCGAGAAATGATTTATCTTTGAGCTGAGCAATAGCGTGGCAGTTTTTGATTTTGTATTGTTGTTTATCGAGTTGTCCCCACGTTGGGTCGACTCTGTATTGGAAGTTAGCTTGGCCTAGCAAGCCTGTTACTTCAATTGGTTTGATTACTGAGTTGTGTGCGTGTTCTCCTGCTGTATGTGCAGATATTACTGGGATGGTTAATACGGCGAGCAGTGTGGTGAAGGTAATGGCTGATGTTTTCATAGTGATAAATAGTGTGTGATGGCCTTGTGGTGGCAGTCTCCCAGAGTGAGAGTTAGGTTGTAAAACTCCAGTGAGGCAGGCAGCTTAGGCTAGGATATCTTTGATGACATGACCGTGAACATCTGTGAGCCTGAATTCCCGGCCCTGAAACTTGTAGGTGAGCTTGGTGTGGTCTATGCCGAGTTGGTGAAGAATGGTAGCATGAAAATCATGGATGTGCATTTTTTCTTTAGAAGCAATGTTACAGGAAAAATCGTCTGTTTCTCCATAAAGAGTGCCACCTTTGATACCACCACCAGCAAACCATGTCGGGAAACAATTTGGGTGATGGTCGCGTCCATAGTTCTTTCCTTTGATCTTTCCTTGAGAATAGGCGGTGCGACCAAATTCGCCACCCCATATAACAAGGGTGTCTTCTA
>CAXMOB010000359.1:0-56514 GCA_964194815.1 Vicinamibacteria bacterium
GGGGGACTTCGCACTTACTGTGTCTGTGTGTAACCTAGAGATGTGTAGGTGGTGAACTTACTGTGGTGCTGGCACCTCAGGCATGATCGTTCTCAATGAAGCTTGGCACGTCCCGCAGGGGCGTGCCGTGCGAGTAAGACTAAACAAACGGTGACATCCCAACAGATTGGATCATACGCTCTCCGCAGTATGGGTCCCGGTGAAGCGACGAACCATACGGCGTCAGCCGTATGGTTCTCGGTATTGGTAAGTCGTATGGCGGAGCAGTGTGAACAATATTGGTTTGGTTTACCTCGTGCCGCTTTGGTCAGAGTGTCAGCAAAGAAATGCTATGTGGTGGGCGGGGTGATTCAGTACCGCCGTATTCTGATGATACATTAGTAGTGATACTCTGGGGGGTGAATGGTTGAGAATAGACAACAAATGTAATGCCACAGTTCGTGAGATCGTTTTTTTCTGCCAAGTAAATGCCAAGTAACTTTTTAAGGTGGCAAAAAATTAAGGGGCTGCACAACGTGCAACCCCTTTAGGTATAAGAAATACTCACAACCGGACTCGAACCGGTACGTCCCGAAGGACAGCAGATTTTAAGTCTGCGGCGTCTACCAATTCCGCCATGTGAGCACTTAAAATACTGAAGGGAATTGAGCCTTTGATAGCTCGATTCCTCTCGGTGGTGCGGACACTAGAGACGTTTTTTGATGGCGTCAATAGTGGATATTACGCTTGAGCGAATTTTTTCATCGCTTGCTTTTTCGAGAATGGCCTGAAGCTGACTGAGTGAAGCTTCTGTGCCATTCTTTTTCAATATGTTACAGGCAGAGATGAGTTGAATTTCGTTCAATTCAAGGAGGTGAGGCAGAAGCACCTTAACTGCAATTTCTCCTGAATTTATCAGTGCTGTTTCATGACCTAAGGGCGATTGTTTCCAAATGTTGAAGAGAATAGCTTCCGATTTTGGTAATTTGAAGGCGAGGCAGTAGTCTAGAAAACTGACAGGAAGTTGGCGATTTTTAGAGATGTAGGATTCAGCGTGCTTGAGTATAGCTTGGTGTAAAATTTCCACTCGGTGGCTATGTTGTGGTAGTTTTTTGTCATATGCGTTGATCAATGAGATCCAGTTTTTGCTAGCTTTGACGACATGGCCTTTGAATGCTAGGTCACGTGTCTCGATGAGGACCGTGAGGCTGACTAAGATGTCAGGTGCCAAGATGAGGCGGTCTGCTTGCTCAATCTGGTACAGCGATTGCAGTTGAGCCTTTAAGCTGAGGTTGTGCATTAAGGCGTGAGTTTGAGTCATCTTTGATAATGCTGTTGTTGGCTCTTGCTCTGGTGCACCTTTCACGATTAGTTGCAGCAGGGTGAGTTGCTGAATGCCATCGAGGTGGGTTTTATCAACAGATGAGCTAAGGTGGGTGAATAGTGTTTCAAAAACTTGGTCAGTGTCGAAGTCGTGTTGGATGATGACCAGGCAGGCAGGGTAATTTTTGATGGGGTGGAGGGTGTTGAGGATCTCAATGTTTATCTTTTTGCTGCTGTCTAAGTCTAAGGCACTGGTGGTGATGAAATGGATGAGATCGTCTTTAAAAAATGGGCTGTAATGATCAATGACTAGGCCTATCGTTCTCTGGTCTGGCTCAGCAGCCTTAAGCTTGAGGTAGCTTGCGTATTGGATATTGTCGGAGAATGTGTCGCCACTAGGTGGACTTGTTGGAAATGGGAAAGGCTCTGGAGTACTTTGTGACTGGTTATTTTGTTGAGAACGCGCGTGATTGAGAGCGTCACGTTCCAAACGGTAGCTATCTTTTAAATAATAGACAGTTCCTACTAAGCCTAAAGAGAGCACGCCAGTAACGACTAGACTATGAAACCGACGATGTTTAGCTCCAACGAAAAACAGGATAGTGCCCAAGCTTGATATGAGGGCAGCTAATATCATGCGTTTCGTGTTAGTCATTTCGAAAATCATGCCATCTGGATGATGACCAAGGGCGAAAATGAGGTACCCGACTAAGAATATGACGAGTGCGGCGGCGATGGCAGCAAGGTGGATCGGCGTGAGGATAGTTTTTGAAATGTCGACGTGGGGTGAGCTAGAGGCTTTAGTGATTTGTTTCGAAACCTTCTTGCCTGTGTCGACAGCAGTTGCTGTGAATCCATCTAATCCTGTCTCTTTTTCACCTGGGTAAACCTTTTCTATGGATTGCGTTTGGTTACATTCCATTGGGGGGAAAGCGTGGTCACAATGTTGGCATGTGTAGGAGCTGGCTTGCTCTTCTTCTTGCGTGAGATTGAGAGTTTTGTGACAACTCGGGCATTGCTGTTTTTGCGGTGACATATCTGACATGACACTGTTGTAATAATTGCCAAATGACGAGTGAAAATGCTTATGGAAGCACTGGTAGTCCAAATTCTTGTAGTTTTTGTTTAGGATTTGGATGTGTAATGGTTTCAGTTTGCTGGATATTATACCGCTTATCGATCACCGAGACCAAATTTCACCTTCATTTATTGGCGGATTCATTCTGGCTATTGCTTTAAATACTTTACGATATTCCTGTGTGCTCCATTCGGGCTTGCTTGCGGTAGGTGATTCGTTTAATGCTGCATCTATGCTAAAAGATCTACAGCAACTCCTCGTACTTCAGGACCGAGACACAAACTTACAGAAACTCGAAGCTGACATGCGTCAGATTCCCAAAGATGTAGAGCGCGAAGCCTCTCGTTTGAAGCAGGATCAAGCTGCTCTAGACACTGCTAAGCAGGAACTCCAGAAGCTCGAAATAGAGGCAGGTAAGGTAAAGTTAGACCGTCGGACACGCCAAGATACCTTAGAAAAATTACGTGTGCAGATGTTCGAAACAAAGAAGAACGAAGAATATGCTGCATTAGGGGCGGAAGCGGATAGGTATGAAACGATAGTTGGCGAGTATGAAACTGAGGAACTTGAGTTACTTGAGAAATGTGACAGCCAGAAAGCAGTGGTTGAGCAAAAGACGCAGGCTTTGGTGGATCGCAAGGTAATGGTCGCAAGTAATGTGGCTGAGCTGAAAGATAAGGCGAAGATATTAGTGGCAAAATTTAAAGAGGCAAAGGTAGATCGAGCCAATGCAGCTAGTGGAGTAGAGGAGGAAACATTGGGTCTTTATGACAGAGTGTTCAAGTCTAAGGGAGATTTTGCAGTGGTGGAAATCCTTCACGGTGCAGTTTGTTCAGGATGTCACATTACAGTGGTGGCTAGTACATTATCAAAGCTTCGTGCTGATAGTGCGATCACTCAGTGTGAAAACTGTGCACGTATTTTATTCGAACATTAAGAACTCGAAACTATGGCGAAGAAAAAGAAGCCGATGTGGCCAATTTGGGTGACCATTGCAATCTTAGTAGGATGCACAGTGCTTGTGTTGTCTGACTGGAAACGCTATCCATCTAATTCTGAAATGGAGCATTTCATGGAGGTTACCAATTCTGAAATTCAAAAAGTGGAGGTGCTGAAAGCCGAGTCACCCAATGATGCTTACGAGAAGTCGCGCGTTTACACTCTCAAAATTTCCTATAAGGATGGGCGTGTAATTGAGGATACCCATACCGTTAAGGAAAAGTATCAAAAGGCTGTTTACCCTTGGCATGACTATTTTGAAGGACTCTATCCTACAACGCAAAACTATACACAGTAATGGTTCCGTGGATTAAAGATGGTGAATTCCCCTTGTTCTTAGCTCCTATGGCAGGGGTGACGGATGTGGTGTTCCGTAAAATTTGTAAAGAAATGGGAGCAGATGTCACAGTGACGGAATTCGTTTCCGCTGAGGGGATCATTCGACGCGACGACAGAACGCGTAAATACACTGAATTCACTGACGATCTTCGTCCGTGTGGTGTGCAGCTTTTTGGAGCTGACGGTAAACGCATGGGAGAGGCGGCGAGAAAGATCATTGATTGGAAAGAGCCTGAGTTCATCGACATCAACTTTGGTTGCCCGGTGAATAAAGTGGTTTCCAAGAATGGTGGCTCTTCTTTATTAAGAGATTGTCCCTTACTTGCCTCGGTTGCTTCTGAAATTCAGAAAGCAGTGGGGGAGCAAGTCCCTGTGACCGCAAAAATTCGCATTGGCTGGGACATGGAAAGCGTTAATGCTCAAGAGGTGTGTAAGGTGCTGGAGGATTGTGGAATGAAAACGATTGCGATTCATGGTCGCACCCGCTCACAAGGCTATAGTGGCGAAGCAAACTGGGAAGTGATCGATGCATGCACCCAGGTTGTCGATGTTCCGATTATTGGTAACGGCGATATTGCGACAGGTGAAGACGTTGAAAAGCGTCGTAATGAAACTGGAGTTTCGGGCGTGATGATCGGTCGTGCCGCAATGCAGAATCCGTGGGTTTTCCGTGAGGCAAAGCATTATTTGGCAACAGGTGAGCATATGGCTCCACCGGCACTTGAAGAGCGTTGGACATTGATTCGTCGTCACTGCCTTTTATCTACCCAAAGCACTCGCTACGGTAATGAACGTCAGACGATGATGGCGATGCGATCGCGTCTGATGGCTTACTGCAAAGGATTCCCTGGGGCTAAGCCATTACGTAGAGCGCTTTGTGCAGTCAGTTCACTCACTGAATTGGAAGACGTGATAGCTGAATACATGAAGAGTTTTGAGGCGGGGGATTTTGGTGCAGGTGTCATTTCTTCTCAGTGATCGCTTTTTAAAACACTAATTAAAACTATTCAGACTTGCTTGAAGTAACTTCAATGTTACAAATGCGTTCCAAACCACTTTATACATGTCAGGTAAATTAACTTATAAGGAGTCGGGTGTAGATACACGAGAAGCAGCTGCATTAGTCGGTGATATAGGCAGTCATGTGCGACGCACTCAACAACAACGTAAACTCCACGGAGCTTTTGGTCTTTTTGCAGCAGCATTCGATCTCTCAGAGTATAAAGAACCTGTTCTCGTCACTGGTTGTGACGGTGTAGGAACTAAGCTTGAATTGCTCCTTGAGCATGAGATGTATGCAACAGCTGGAAAAGATCTTGTGGCGATGTCAGTCAATGACATCCTTACTACAGGGGGCGACCCATTGATGTTCCTCGATTACATCGGGATTTCAGCATTAGACAAGCCAGTGATCACTGGCCTTATCGCTGGAATGTGTGACTATCTTGAAGACTGTGGTTGTATTCTCGCTGGTGGCGAAACTGCAGAAATGCCAGGAATCGTTCCAGAGGATGTGATCGAACTTGCTGGATTCTGTATCGGAGCGGTTGAAAAGCCAAACCTGGTAGATCCTACACAAATTAAAGAAGGTGACGTTCTCGTTGGCTTCGGCTCTGACGGTCCACACGCAAACGGTTTCAGCCTAGTGCGTCGCGTGATCGCTGAGAATCCAGACCTTCTCTCTAAGGAGGAAATAATAAGCATCCTTGCTCCGACTCGCCTCTACCACGATGTGGTTGCTGACGTGCGCACAGCAGGTGTCATCCCAAAAGCGATGGCTCACATCACTGGTGGTGGACTTCCTGAGAATCTTGAGCGCCTTTTCCAAAACGGACTTGGGGCTGACCTTGAAATTCCTTTTTGGAATAACCCACCAATGCGTAAGATGTTTGAATTCATCGACGCTGCAGACAAGTTTCACACTTTCAACATGGGATTCGGCTGGGTGTGCATCGTAGATGCTGCTGACGCTGGTAAGATCCTCTCTGCTGGTAACGGCGGCGTGGTACTCGGTAAGGTGGTAGCAAATGAAGGCGTTCGCGTTCAGGAAGCTGCAAAGTAATCGATTTTTTCTGAATACAACTATCTCATTATGAGTGATCCATTAACGCACGAATGCGGTATTGCTGTCGTTAGACTTCGCAAGCCGCTACAGTATTACATCGACAAATACGGCACACCTCTCTGGGGTTTGAATAAGCTTTTTCTTCTTATGGAGAAGCAACACAACCGCGGACAGGACGGTATCGGTATAGGCACCGTCAAGTTGCAGATGCCACTTGGCCAGCAGTATATCTTCCGTCGTCGTGATTCACAGAAGAACGCACTCGCGAATATCTTCAGTAAGGAAATAAAGAATTTCAACAAGTTAGCACGTCGTAAGCTGATCGATCCCGATGATTCGGCGAGCGTAAAAACTGGTTATGATTTTGCCGGTGAGGTCCTCATGGGGCACTTGCGTTATGGCACATCAGGAGCATTTAATGCAAGCTCATGCCACCCATACCTTCGTCGTAGTAATTGGTCGACCCGCACACTTATGGTGCAGGGTAACTTCAACATGACGAATGCTGGTGAATTGAATAAGAAGCTTATTGATCGTGGCCAGCACCCAATTTTTGGCACAGATACGCAGACAGTTCTTGAAGAGATCGGTTTCCATCTCGATGAGGAGCATACGTTAATTTATCGTGAGCTTCGCGACCAAGGTGTCGATGGTGGAGAAATTCCACAAATGATTTCTGATCGATTGAATATGCATTCGATCGTCGCTGAAGCAGCCCAAGCATGGGATGGTGGATACGCGATCTGTGGTGCTGTTGGTAATGGTGATATGTTCGTGGTACGTGACCCACGTGGTATTCGTCCATGCCATTGCTATATCGATGATGAAGTGATTGCATTTGCTTCAGAGCGCGTGCCATTGATGACTGTATTTGAAGCGCAGAAGGACGATGTAGAAGTCGTGACTCCTGGACAAATGATCATGGTTGACCACCGTGGTGAGATCACACGTTCACAATTCCATCAGGAAGAAAAGCACGCACCGTGTTCATTCGAGCGTATCTATTTCTCACGTGGTAATGATCCTGATATCTACAAAGAGCGTAAAGCAATGGGTGCTGCACTCGTTGATCAGGTAGTGAAGTCTATCGGAGATGATTTTGGAAAGTCTGTCTTTTCATTCATTCCAAATACTGCTGAAACTGCCTATTACGGATTGCTTGATGGACTGCGGATGTATCGTCGTCAGCAGGTTCGTCGTGAGGTGTTAGATGCTCTTGAGGCAGGCACACTCGATGCCGACCTGTTGGACAATGTGATTTTAAAAAACTGGCCACGTGGTGAGAAGATTGCGCATAAGGATATCAAGATGCGGACCTTCATCTCGCAAGAGAAGGGAAGAGCTCAGATGGTGTCTCACGTTTATGATATCACCTATGATATTGTGAACCCTGGTGATTCTCTCGTGATGTTAGATGATTCAATTGTTCGTGGAACTACACTTAAGGAATCGATCTTGAAGATTTTGACTCGCACCAATCCTAAGAAGATCGTGGTGTGTTCAACAGCTCCACAAATCCGTTACCCGGATTGCTATGGAATTGATATGTCTGAAATTGGCAAATTCTGTGCATTCAAGGCAGCAGTGGCTCTGGTCAAGAAAGCTGGCAACGAAGTACTGCTTAAGGAAATCTATGATGCTTGTAAGGCTGAGTTTGATAAGCCTCAGGCCGAGCGAGTTAACCAAGTGAAGCGTCTCTACGCTGACTTTACACCAGAAGAAATATCAGCAGAGATCTCGGCTCAAGTGTATCCTGTTGGACTCGAATGGAATGGAGAAATTGAAATTATCTTCCAAACTGTTGAGAACCTTCATGCATCACTCAAGAACGAATCCGGGGATTGGTATTTCACTGGAAACTTCCCAACGCCTGGTGGTATGGCAGCAGTGAATTTAGCTTACCTGAACTGGTTTGACGGAGTTGATGGCCGTTCCTACGACATCCCTAGCTAATTCATTTTACAATCAATTTTACTAAGGGCACTACCCAATTGGGTAGTGCCTTTTTTTATGCTCAGTGGGGGCTAGTCAGCTTTATCTACTGGAAGGTTGATTAGTGCAGACTCATTTCCATACAATGTCATAGCATTCACTGTAGGTGGATGCCTTATTCATAGTCTGCCGACGGAGTTTGATAGGCTCTCTGTCTTTTTTAATTGATACTATTAACCCGCGTTCTAATTATCAGCAATAATGTGAAGGTAAATTAGTGTTACCCATTGCTGACTAGACTTTCTGCCACTTTGTAGTAAATTTACCTCTGTTAAATTAGACCGTAGGTTAATATGTTGATGAATTCCATAAGGCTGCTTAGCGGGGGAGTTTTGAGTGGCAATTTTGGCTTGTGTGGATAAGTTGACAATACCCAATTTTTGTCACTGGCAGAAAAGTAAAAGGATGCAATTCAAAAATATCAGATGCGGCAATTCCCCCAATGACTTTTTTTGTCTTGCGTAATCGTATATTGACGTGGTACGTGTTAGTGAATCTGTTTAGGTGATCAATCTCTTTCCCCGTGAGTTTGATGATCAAGTCGGATAGGGTTAACAGATAGGGTTAAACAACATGCACAATTTGAAAACATGACTATTTCACAGGGAGCTCTTACTGTGGTGACTGCAATATTGCCAGACCACAAGGACGAGCTGAACGTATTACTAACAGAACTTGGAGGGGATCCTAGTTCCAATCAAGATCTACCTCTCGGTAAGGTAGATACACTACATTTCGGTTGCTTCGTCGTCCTCAACGACCTCGACGACTACCCTCCGTATTTAGTATTCGAAGCGAACTACGATGGAGATCTTGATAATCATCTCGACCAACTCATCAGCGAAGGGGGGACGGGGTTAAAGAAAATCTTTGGTTTTGCTACTGAATTCCCTAGTAACGCTAATGACACTCAGCTGAAACAATTCCTTAAACAGCATTCGATACCAAACGCCGCCTTTTACATTGCCTTCCGTGGCCATTCGGTCGCGAGCCTGAAAAACGCCATTGCGGTTCGTGTGGAAATTGAAAACTTCCTCGACTTACAGCAAGCTGACAACAAGTTAGAGGGTTTGTCATCTCTACAAGTGGTGGAGCGGATTCAGTCACACATGGTGAAGCCTGATGTTATCACTCCGACGGTGTCCCAAACAACAGTGACACAGTGGAAAGCACGTGCGAAACGTAATACTATTGTTTTGATCGTTGTGGCTCTACCATTGGTCCTGTTATTCTCCCCTCTGATCATTGGCTGGCTGCTTCTGCTTCGAATTTGCGAGCAAGTGGATAATACCGCAACGCCACTGCCGCCATTGCCAGTTGACCCTCGCGTCTACGAGCATCCTGATATTTATCCACAGAGTCACCTCACCACCATGGTGTCGGTGCGTGATGGATTTATCCACAAGGCCACTCTCGCATTTGTGCTTAAAGTCACTAGTCTGCTGGCAAACAAAGTTGCCATTGCTGGTAACCTGCTAGGAATTCCGACCATTCATTTTGCTCGTTGGGCAATGATGGATGACAACAAGAGAATGATCTTCTTCAGTAACTATGACGGCAGCTGGGCCAGCTACCTCGGGGACTTTGTCGATAAAGCTAAATACGGGCTCACCGCTATTTGGGGAAACACAGATCGCTTTCCTGCGACTACTTGGCTCGCCTTCGGGGGTGCAGCTAAGATGGTTCCATTCAAGGAGTGGAGCCGCGAGCATAACGTCTACGCCCCGTTTTTCTACCGAGCCTATTCCTCAGCCACAGTAGCCAACTTAACCAACAACATCGAGGTTCGCGATACCATCGGTCTTCCAATGGATGAAGCCGCTGCCTCTCAATTTTTACAAAAACTTTAATTATGCTCGAATTTAAGGATATCCAAGCATTCATACTTAGCGGCTATGGCCACCAAACTTATTCATGCTTCTACTTTTACCAAATCAATGATGCTTCACAGGCCCGTCAATGGCTCAACAGCCTTGTGCCCAAAGTAACTCACGCGGAACAACGTGATCCTGACGCGGAGAAACCGCCCACGGCTATTAATTTAGCCTTCAGTGCCGGCGGCTTAACCGCACTAGGGATTGATTCGGAGACCCTATCTTCATTCCCAAGAGAGTTCACTGGCGGTGATAATTTTAGTGGTTCCGCTAACCCAATGTCATCAAATGAAAGTGCCGATCTGCTACAAGACTGGGGCGACAGTGCCCCTGATAATTGGCAATTTGGCGGTCCCCAAAATGCTCCTGCACATGTTCAGTTGATGTTCTTTGCGACCACTAAAGAGGAGCTAGAGACCCTCTGTAACCAACACAAAGGAAACGACTCTCACGGCGTTACTGAAGTCTATCAACAACATTCCAACAGAAGTGGGGATCGCGAAGCATTTGGCTTCCACGATGGCATCTCGCAACCTGGTATCATTGGTTCCTATATTCCGACTAAACCCGGTCAACGGTCAGTCAACCCTGGTGAATTCATCTTGGGTTACGCCAATGCCTACGACCAAAAACCACCTAGTCCAACAGTATCCAACAGTAAAGACCCTCTGAACATCTTACCTGACAATGGAGAAAACCAGAGGGATCTTGGCAAGAACGGCACCTATCTGGCCGTCCGCAAGCTGGAGCAACATGTTGATGCATTCTGGGACTTCTGTGCCGAGAAAACCAAAAACACTGACGGTTCTAACAATGAGGATAAAAAGACCTGGTTGGCCTCCAAAATGATCGGTCGCTGGCCCAGTGGTGCCCCCTTGGCACTGTGTCCGATGAAGGACGACCCCGCGATCGGTGCCGATCCACTGCAAAACAACAACTTCGTCTATTCTGATGATCCCAATGGCTTGGGCTGCCCAATGGGGGCACACCTGCGTCGAGGCAACCCGCGCGATAACTTACCACCTGACAGCATCGAAACGTCTATCAAAGTGACGGATAGACACCGGATCATTCGTCGTGGCCGCCCGTATAATGATGCCGATGGCAACGAGCAAGGCCTCATGTTTATGGCGGTAAATGCGGACATCCAGCGCCAATTCCAATTTGTGATGCAGACCTGGATTAACTCTCCAAAGTTCGGCCTAATGGACGAGAATAAAGACCCGATTCTATCTGGTCCCAAGTTGCTCGCCCCAGCTCCCAATGGCTCTAAAGAAAGCGTCATGGTAATCCCTCAAGAGCCGGTCCGTCAACGCATCAATGGGCTTAAACGCTTTGTCGATGTCCGCGGTGGCGGCTACTTCTTTATGCCGGGTATCAAAGCTCTGCAGTTCATCACCTCTAACCAATAGACCCTCAAAATCTAATATTCAAATCAACACTATGCCTACAAAAACCACTTCTTCAAACCATTCAGTGCTTCACGGGCTTTTGAGTGATGCCCTTTCTCTTGGAGGAAAGATCAAAACGGAAATTCACGACGATTTCCTCAATCTACGCGAAGTCTTCTCAACTCATGCCGAGCACATAATAGGCGAACCCAAGCTGATCCGGCCAGTCTTCAGTTTTATGCGTAAGCATGAGCCACTGTTTGTTACCCACAAACTCGCGATTGTGTCGAAATACGATGATGCAATAGAAGTTCTTAGTAATGAGGAGTGTTTCAGTGTCATCGACATCTATGCAGAAAAGATGATCGAGACAACTGGAATCTTTGTTCTAGGAATGGACGACACTAAGCCTTACCAGCAAGAGATTGCCTGGATGCGTGCAGCAGTCAAGCGAGAAGACATTGCCCGCCTCAAAGTGCTTGCTACCGGCATCACTGAGCAGCAAATCAAAATAGCAAAGGCCTCAGGAAAAATCGATATTGTTACCAGCTTGAGCAAGCTAGTTCCTACAGAGTTTGTCGGGCAATACTTCGGAGCTCCAGGACCAGATCAAGTCACCACACAGCGTTGGATGCGTGCTATCTTCCGTGAAATCTTCCTCGATCTAGGCAATGATCCAACATTCCGCGAACAAGCTCACAATGCCGGCAAAGAGCTGGTAGCTTACCTCACTGACTTGGTCGAGACTCGAGTCTCGCAACGCAATGCTGGTGTGACTCTCCCTGACGATTTTCTTTCTCGACTCGTCGAACTACAGGCAGATGATGCAGAACTAACGAACCAGACAATTACTCGACTTGTAGGGGGCACCATCGTCGGCACGGTACCTACCAATAACAAAGCTATCGTGCAGTCGTTAGATGTTTTACTTAAGCACCCGGTAGCCTTTTCTCTAGCGTCCGAAGCCGCCGCCAGTGGTGACACCGAATTAGTGACTCAATGTATTTTTGAGGCATTGCGCTACAACCCTCAGAATCCACTCCTTCTTCGCCATTGCATAAAGGATTGTGTAGTTGCCGCCGGAACTAAGCGTGAGAAAATCATTAAGGCAGGTAGCATGGTCATCGTTGGCACGGAGTCAGCGATGTTCGATGAGGACAAGTTCCCACAACCCAACGAGTTTATGGCAGATCGTCCAATGGAGAACTACATCCACTTCGGAGTGGGGCAACACACCTGCTTCGGCAAGATCATTAGCACCATGCTCTGGCCTGCTGTGCTCTCCCCACTCATCCAGCTGAAAAACTTGCGCCAAGCAGAAGGATCTGCAGGTAAAGTGAAGTTCGACGGGGCCTTTCCCGATCATTGGACACTCGCCTTCGACACCGAATAACATCCACCGACTTCACCGATGACGATTTACGATTTCGCATTCTATGCCGTTAGCTATTTAGCGGTGCCTTTATGGCTGATGATGATACTTCTTCCAAAATGGAAAATAACGTCATCTGTGTTGGGTTCCCCATACATTATTCTACTGTTCACGCTGCCCTACGCACTATTGGTGCTACCACACTTCAGCGACATTTTGCTGTTTCTTCAGCCAACACCTGAGAAAATTGAGGAGCTACTCCAGCGGCCCTATAGTGATGTTCTTGCATGGATTCACTTTATCCCACTTGACCTATTCGTCGGTCGTTGGATTCACTTCGATAGCCAACGACTCAAGCTGCCCCAGTTCTTGATGATCCCCGTGCTCACACTATGCTTCCTGCTTCCGCCACTCGGAATCTCGCTCTATCTCATCATTCGATTCGTCATGAAGGGAAATGCTGCTGACTCTATAAATTTGCCCACCTAGAGAATGCATATTTCAGCAAAAAAAACAGCTACGACCTCTTTGGAGGAGCATGGTTCATTCACTCCTGAGATAGCTCTCTGCCTTAGCTATCTAGCCTACTCGGGCTCCCAAATCCCAAAAAATCTGTTTCTGAATCCAGATTTACGGGCTCAGTATTTGATTGAATCCACCTTACCCAAAATCACTCCTCTCTGTGTCAATCAACAGCAGGGTGTGCCAGAGTGGAAAATCGTATGGGGCCTCGCAACCTATATGTTTCCAAATGGCGTCTATCAGGATAATGCGATGTTTGTGGTGCAAAAAACTACAACTCCCACCGACTATGCTGTGGTGATCAGAGGGACTAACAGCGTAGCAGTACTAGACTGGATTGAGGAAGATCTCAGGGTGTTTCGGCAAGAAAAATGGGAGACGCTACAACAAAACGCAGGGTCGCCAAAGGTCTCTAAAGCGACTGCCATCGGGATGGACGTGCTGCTGCACAAGCTAACACCTGCGAGAGGTAATCCTGGAGAAGGTCAATCACTTACCACATTTCTCAATCAGTTGGCGGCCACTGGACGATGTAATATTCTCTTCACTGGACACAGCCTCGGAGGAGTGCTCGCCACGACTCTCGCTCTGTGGTTCCGGCAATTCCAGACTATCTCCAATCACTGGGATCCTACTACTAATGCCCAAATTTCGGCCATCTCATTTGCTGCCCCAACAGCAGGAAACCCTGATTTCGCCAAGCTCTCTGACAAACTACTGAAAAACTGCTGCCTACGTTTTTATAACACCTTGGACATCGTCACGTATGGTTGGAACAAGCAAATGCTATCTGCTGTTCGAGGGCTTTATCAACCAGGAGGTATCGAAATGAACGAAGCTGAGAAACTTTTGCTAGATGCACTGCTACTCGTCTTAAACGACTACCAGCAACTCGACACCGGAGAAGCACTTACTTGGGACATTCAATCCGAAAAGCAATACCAGGGTTTTTTCGCACAGGCTGGAACTCAGCACTTTGACTCCTACGCCTCCTTGTTCGGCCAGTCCGAATTAACGACAATCATTCCGCGTCTCTAGACAGTTTTAATGCCATTGTATCGTGGGGTAAAGCCTGCACAGATTTTGCCGAAGGATCTATCAAGATTATTTTAAATGGTGTCAAGGAGCCCCTCGCCCCCAAACATTGAACCTAGGTCCTGCATGTTTCTGCTCAAGACACGTTTTAAATAATCAGCTTTGGTGTGAGCTATATACTTAAGATATATTGTTAGTCTAATGAGCAGAATGCCCGCCTTGACACTCCAAGTTGTATTACACGATTGGGGATGGTAACGGGTCGATACCGAAATGCTTTAGCATAATATCTGCTGAGCGAAGGGATCCCTGGACCCATCCTTGCATATCAGAAAACGCCTCGTTACAGGTGTAGATGCCATCAACTGGATTCGCAAGAAGCTTCATTACATTTCGGTCGTCAGCATTGAGAGCCCATTGGTGCACGGCAAAGCCGAAGTCTGATTCAGCATTCCACAAGCGGAAGCTTGTCATGATTGGTTCAGGGATTGTTGGGAAATTGAAGATTTCTTTGAATTGTTGGATTGCTTCTGCTACAACAGTTTGTGATGCAGGAAATACCGTTTGAGCTTCTTTATTGTTCTGCACTTCTTGTAGCGGTGAAGTGAATTTGGGTCCAATGTTTTGTAGGCCGTGCCAGAAGTTAGTGTTGTCCCAGTCGCAGTAAATGGTGAGTGCTGCAGGTCGTTGCAGGCGCTCTTGCATTGAAGCTTCATCTGTTCCGGTGACGCCTGTGGTGTAGAATGGGTAGACAGCGTTGGCAGGAAGGTCTGTGAAGTTAGGTCCGAATTGGACTGATGTTTGACCCGTTAGGTCGGAGTCAAGCCACCAAGGTGTGCGGAAGTATAGGTTAATTTTTAAGAGCGGTTGTTCGGTGGTAGTTTGAAGAGCGTCCCAAATTTCTTTCGCGTTGTCGGCCTTATTCAGGACAGATGATGTGACGAATGCTTTTTCGAGTGCTCTACGTGCAACGGCTAGAATCAGCCTTCCGCCTGTGCCTTCTGCAGGTTTTCCTCCTTCGATAAATGGGGAGGCATTGACTCCGTTAGGAGCTACAGTTAGGTGAACTTTAAATTTACCGCAGTCGCTACGTTCGATATTGTTAACATTTGTTGATAGGTGTATGTCGGCACCCATTTCTATTACTTTTTTGTAGATTGCTTTAGTCAGTGTGCTAAAACCGTCGACAAAGGTGTGGAACTGAGGGGCTGATGGGAAATCCTTGAGCAGCTGGAATGCCTCTCCTGCATTCATAAGTGAGAGGTATGGGCCAGCGAAGCCGAGAGCGTGTGAAAGAAGAACGATTGCTTCCTCACTATAGCCCATGTCACGAAGTAGTCCCCAAAGTTGCCATTTGTTTAGTTTTACTCCCTTCCACTCGTAGTCCAATCTGAAGGCCTGCCAATATTCAGGGGTGAGTTCAGCTTCAGTAGGACGCGTGAGCTCGCCATTTTGTTTGAGAATGGAAAGGAATGCAGAATCGAGGATGGAGAGTGGAGATCTGTCTTGCTCATTGGGGCTGAGATTATAGAGTTCTTTCCAGACGGAATCGTTTCCTTCTGCAATTTGTTTGTTGTTCATGCTGTGGCCACGCACACAGATCCGATTACCTTGGGTTTCGCTTTTCATGGGGAAGGGGACAATTTCTTTCATGGGGATGCCAAGTTCATTAATGAGAGCAATGAGTTCTGTCATTTTGTAGGTGAATCGCATGCCACCTTCTTCTTCTTTTACGGTATATTCGGCATTCTGGTCAGCCATGAGCAATCCACCACCGATCGGGAGGAACATTTCTTTGGTGTCCTCATCTACTTCAATAAGATCTGATTGGAGGCGGCCTCCGAAGCGGTTTAGTCGTTCATAAATAACGATTTTTTGCTCTGGGTTCTCTTTAAGAATGCGATAGGCTGTATACAGTCCAGCAATGCCGGATCCGACGATGATGATGTCAGTCTCTTTAGTCATGTGGTTCTATTGGTATTGTTGTTTGTAGTAATCGGATAATATCCCAATTGTGTCAGACAATTGCTGATGATTCAGAAATAAAAAGATTAAACTTCTTGCTGCTGATGATTTTTTTGAAGTGAAGTTGATATTTTATATCATTGGTCCTGATTTAGTGTGCAGTAACGGGATTGCATAGACAAAGGTTTAACGATGTTCACCGTGCCGACGGATACTAAGGGTGTTATGATAGGTGAGGAACTGAATACCTTGGGGCTTCGAGGAGAGTGGTAATTTTACATGTAATTTACACGTAAATGAGTTTTTCTGTGTAGCTTTGAGCTATGAAATTCATCTTGCTCGTTGTTATATCAGTTACTATCGGAGTTTTGAATTCCTTACATGCGAAGAGTGCTATCGAAGCAAAGTGGGTCTTCAAAAAAGTATCGGCCAATTCTAGGGTAGGGACACTTTCGTTATATTTACATAACACATCAAAGAATGAGGAGAGACTGAAGACAGGTATAACGAACTCTAAGCCAAGCGAAATGTTTCCTCCTGTGTCAGCTGGCTATGGAATGAGTATCATGTCATCAGGTAAGCTACCGTCTCCGACATTATCGCTAAAGAGAAAGAATGAACTAAGCAGGACTATTGAACTTCCTAAAGTGTCAGTCCTTAATCCTCTTGGTGACAAGATGCCCAAGGAAATGAATCAGTATCCTTCTGTGATCCTATTTAAAGCAGGGGAATCGAAATTATACTATAGCTGTGAAATCCCTATTTCTTGGTTTCTAGAGGAGGTGGATATCGGTGGCTCGATAGACTTCCCAGCACTAGTGGGTAAGGGATCTGTTAAGATTGTCGTATCAAGTTTTGAAAGGAAGCAACTTAGAGCAGATAAGATGGTTCATCAAAAATCGACTTTGCTGGATGTAGTAGGAAAGCGGACAGCTGTTGGTAAGGATGTAATTAATTATCCAAGCATGAGGGGAGCTAAAATTGCATTTGAATATATCGAAGAAGAGCAACTTAGTAAAACTGGTTATTTAGAGTTAAATGATGTCACCGCTAAAGCGATTGTAGGGCGTGGCTATGTGAATCCCAATGGCTACACGCCCTTGCTTTGTCTAGTATATGAGGGAATGTGGCCTAATCTAGAAGCTTATACTATCGAAGGTAAATTGTATGTGTATACGTATACTTTGAAGAGTCCACGGAACGAGCTGACTCCAGTGGTGATTTTACTTAAAGATATTCCTCAGGAAGTGATTACGGTGCTGGATCACCAAGGGTGGTAAAACTATCGGTGGTAGGCCAAAGAACCGGCACCTAGAGATGCCGTCTACCTGCTTGCCATTTTAGCCTAGACGACCTTTGAAGTCGTTGTAACTGAACTCTCTAACGACGGTTGTTTCTTCGCCACGCTTGAGGGCGATAGATGGGAGTGGGACGCCGTTAAAGGTGGTGGTTTTGACCATGGTGTAGTGGGCCATGTCATCGAAGGTGAGGCGGTCACCAATGCTTAGTTCCTTAGGGAAGCTATAGCCTGTGAGGTAGTCGCCAGCTAGACAACTTGGACCACCGATCGTATAGTTGTGAGGGTGCACTCCTTGTTCAGCGGCTGGGGAGCCATCGGCAGTGAGGATGTCTGGTCGGTAGGGCATTTCCAGAGTGTCTGGCATATGAGCGGTAGCTGAGACGTCGAGGATAGCAATTTTGTTTTTTCCATTCTCTACGATGTCGAGAACTGTTGATTCTAACACACCAGTGTGAATGACGACAGCTTCCCCTGGTTCGAGCCAGATGTCAGTGATGCCATAACGTTCCTTGATGCGTTTGATGATCTTGACGAGTTTGACGCGATCGTAATTTGGCTTAGTGATCCAGTGCCCGCCTCCCATGTTGAGCCAGGTGATTTCAGGGCGTGTTAGGATATCGCCGAAACGATGGTCGATCGCTTCTAAGGTTGATTCGAGGTCATCTGTGTATTGTTCACAGAGCGTGTGAAAGTGGAGACCACTGATGCCAGTGAGGTCGAGGTCACGAATGCTGTCTTTAGTCGCACCAAGACGGGAGGTTGGGCTGCATGGATCGTATTTTGGTGTCGATCCGGTGGAATGCTCAGGATTGATACGGATGCCAAATTTTAAGTCACCAGATAGGTAGCGAGGATGACGAAGTGATTTGTCACGAAATTGAGCCCATTGACTTGCTGAATTAAAATCGATGTGCGAGGAAATGTTGAGCAATTGGTCGAGTTCATCTTCCTTATAGGCTGGAGAATAGCTCAGTGTATGCTTCCCCATGTGTTGGTGAGAAAGCATGGCCTCGTGTAATCCACTGGCACAACAGCCATCGAGATACTTTCCTATAAGTGGAAAGGTGTGCCAAAGGGAAAACGCCTTCAAGGCTAGAACGATGTGGCACTCTGCCGCATCGCGAACTTGCTTGAGAATCACAAGGTTAGATTCGAGCTTATCGAGGTCGACGATGAATACCGGCGTGTTGATAGACATGAAAACCTTCTTTGTTTGTAGGTTGAGATGATTGGAATCAGTCGCCTGACTTAAGCACCTTGATGAAGGCTTCTTGCGGGATGTTGACTTTACCGAACATCTTCATTTTCGCTTTACCCTTCTTCTGCTTCTCGAGAAGTTTACGCTTACGAGAAATATCACCACCGTAACATTTAGCGGTCACGTTCTTACGCATCGCTGAGATGGATTCGCGTGCGACGATCTTGCCACCAACTGCAGCTTGAATGGCCACTACGAACATCTGGTTAGGGATAACATTACGGAGCTTGAGTGCTAGACTACGTCCTTGAGCTTCAGCTTTATCACGGTGACAGATGATAGAAAATGCTTCAACTGGTTCCCCAGCGATGAGCATGTCGAGTTTTACCATTTTGGCAGCACGGTAGCCTGCGTGTTCATAGTCCATAGAGGCGTAGCCCTTAGTCATTGACTTCATACGATCGTTAAAATCTACAAGAATATCAGCGAGTGGCACAACGCTAGTTAACATGACGCGAGTGTGGTCGACGGTTTCGGTACTGATGATTTCACCCCGCTTTTCCATGATGAGTTGCATGATGTCTCCGATGTATTCACCCGGTGTCATCAAGTAAACTTTCACCATTGGTTCACGAATCTCTTGGATCGATTGGGCTTCTGGAAGGTAAGATGGATTATCGATGATGAGTTCCTCCCCACGAGTTGTGGTCACCTCATAAATTACTGACGGGTAAGTTGAGATGATGTCCATGTCGAACTCACGACGCAGGCGCTCTTGAATAATCTCCATGTGGAGTAGACCAAGGAAGCCACAGCGGAAGCCAAAACCGAGAGCGGTGGATGATTCTGGAAGAAAGCTAAATGCAGCATCGTTAATCTGCAGCTTTGCCATTGCGGCCTTGAGAGCCTCGTAGTCCGAGGTGTCGATTGGGTAGATGCCAGAGAACACCATCGGTTGGACTTCTTTATAACCAGGAAGAGCTTCAGGACATGGAAATTTAGAATTTGTGATGGTGTCACCGATTTTCACCTCAGCGGCAGATTTCATGTTGGCGATCATGTAGCCAACATCACCAGCTGAGAGTCCATCCGTTTTGGACATCTTTGGAGTGAACACACCAGTTTCCTTCACTTCGTAAGTTTGATCAGTTGCGAAAAGTTTGATGCGATCGCCTCTTTTGATGCTACCTGACACGATACGAACATAGGAAATGACGCCTTTGTATGCATCATAGAGTGAGTCGAACACAGTTGCACGGAACAGACCGTCTTCGTAGTCAGTAGGAGGGGGTACGCGAGCCACAACAGCTTCGAGGATTTCCTCAATACCGATTCCGTTCTTGGCAGATGCAGGAATGCCTTCATCACCAGGGATCATGAGAACTTCTTCAAGTTGCCTACGTGCGGCGTCGACATCAGCTGCAGGAAGGTCGATCTTATTGAGGACTGGAAGGATGGTGAGCTTTTGCTCGATCGCCAAGTTGACGTTTGCCATGGTCTGTGCTTCCACACCTTGAGCAGCGTCTACGATGAGAATAGCACCTTCACAGGCAGCCAGTGAACGGGATACTTCGTAGGAAAAATCCACGTGACCAGGGGTGTCGAGAAGGTTGAGCTTGTAGGTGATGCCATCCTTCGCCGGGTAATACATGGTTACCGGGTGAGATTTAATGGTGATGCCACGTTCACGTTCGAGATCCATAGAATCAAGTAACTGGTCTTGAGATTCACGTTCTGTGACGGTCTGGGTGAACTCGAGAAGACGGTCAGATAAGGTAGTCTTTCCGTGGTCAATGTGGGCGATGATGGAGAAATTTCTGGTCAGCTCGATAGACATAATGTGCTTGGAGAACGGTTTTGTTGCGGAAACAAACTCCATGTCTTCCAAGTATTCAAGGAATTAGTGCCTTAATCCCTCTGTTTTAGGGGGCTAGACCTGACTTTACCAAGATCTGCTTTACTAATAGCTATTTGAACGCATCATACAGTGACTGATTATGAGTTCTCGTCAAGATCCAGCCCCTATGGTTATTACTAGCGTTGTCGCTAGTGTGGTCTTGCATGTGGCATTTTTAGGAGGTTTCGGGGTTTATGTAAAATACACCGAGCTTGTTGACGAGCTAGAACCTATTTTGACTGAAGTGAAGGCTTCAGCTGATGAAGGAGTGACAGTTTACATGAGTCCACCATTGGCCGCTACGGAGGCAAGTGTTATCCCGAAGGCTCCTGTATCCGAAGAGGAAGCTCAGGCTCACATCGAAGAAGCTCTTAAAAAACTGGCAGAAGAGCAGGAAGAAAAACGCACGAACGCAGTGGTGATTTTACCTACTGAGAAATATTTTGAACGCACGACTGCTGCTCAGGAGTCGGAAGAGGCACCAAAGGATCCACTTGCTTATGGAGTAAGAGACACGCTCGCTCATTCAGACATGAAGGCAGATCTAAACGCGCCTGATCGTGTTGCTGTGGAGGGCGAAAAGCCGAAATACGATGGTTCTGATATTATCGATTCGCGGTTCCACGAAGGCAAGATTGAAGATGAGGGTGGAGCGGCCAAATCACCTGTTGCAGGGGCACCTGATGCACCCGATTACTCCAAGATGATTGACAAAGACATCAACCAGGTGCTGGAGGATTTGAATCCATTGAAAGACCCTTCAAATACTGATCCTCAACTTGGTGATCCCTTAGCAAAAACTGATGATGGCCAAGATGAAAAAACGCAGGACAAGCTTGCGGAGATTAAGATGGATGAGTCCAATACGTTAAAAGTCGCTAGGGAGATTGCTAGAAACGAGGCTCAGAGAGCACAGGAAGAATTAAAGAAAAAACTTGGCGTGAAGGCTGGTGCCGAGGGCGCTGCTGTGAATCCGAAACCCAAGCCGACGGAGCAAGCGATGAAGTCGAATAAGGGCCAAAAGGTTGATCCTATGCAGGATCCGTTCGCCAAGGCTGCAGGGATGAACTCAGAAGTTAAAAAGAACCGCATCACAGGATCTATCTCAAGAAAGGGGGTGGCTGCTAGAAATGTAGAACGCACCGAACGTGGACGCTATGTGAACTCGGTTTTACGATCGGTAGAGAATTCTTGGCAACGTGAGCTTATTCGTTATTCGGATCGACTCATGCCAGGCCAGCTTGGGATTACTTTTTATGTGGATCCGAAAGGTAAGGTGGTGGAGACTGTTCCCTTTGATACCAATGCTGGGACACAAACTCAGCGTGGGATTACTTATAATAGTATAAAAAAGGCTGTTATTCCATCGATGCCAATGACCTTGAAACAAGAGCAGCAGGGGCAGGCGATGGAGATTACCATCCACTTTAATTTTTAGGTTGGCAGGATGTTGGGAACTCCATACCAGTGTGCAAGAGTCGTAAAAAGCTAGCTTATTGAGTAAGGCGTGTGCCTTATCCTTAGTGTTGACATGGGCTCCGATTTCACCCTTTTAGGTTTTTTTCATTACGATGTCCCTTACTTATAGAAGACGAGAAAAAAGGATATTGGCGGAGAATAAGCTTATGACAGCTATGAGAACGAATGCCAATTGAGAGTTTTCTGTTTACGGCTAGGTATTCTTAATCTAACTATTTATCATGGAACCCAATAATAACCTTTATAAACCCCCTGAAGCCACGCCTCAAGTGACACAGGGTATTCAACAAAGAGATAGGTATGTTTCAGTGTTGAGCTTGGGAAACGCTTCTCGATTTATGTTATACGCGTTTATGTTGTTATGCATTTGCTTAGGTCTTTTTTCGATATGGAATGGTTCTCAAAACGCACAGGGAATTGCCCCATGTTATGATGAATTCGGTGAAGCTTTACCAATAGGACACACTTATGAATTGGCCTCTTGGCTCTACATTATCATATTTTTTACACACGTAATCGTTTTCTGTTTTTGGACATATAAAGTAGTGAAGAATTCGTGGGCTAGATCCTCAATACCTGGAGTTCAATCAGTTTCATCTGGGTGGGCTGTGGGCTATTATTTTATCCCCATTCTTAATTTGTGGAAGCCCTATGGGGCAATGAAGGAAGTATGGAGAACCACTTTTGATGATAGTAAGTCGACAGGTATTCTTTTATTGTGGTGGTGGGTTTGGATATTTTCGAATGTAATGGAGAAAGTCGCTTCAAGGATCGAGGGTGGAGAGAGTATCGAGAGTTATGCGAAAGTTGAATACATATTTGCATTTAGTTATTTTGTGGATTTAGCAGCGGCTATCTTGCTTTGTGGTATTGTGAAAAAAATAACGGCACAGCAAGATAGTTATTATAGAAAGCAATTGTTTTAATGTGTAATACCATTCTGAGAAACAAAAGAGTGGGATAATGGGATGCTCTGTCACCACGCACTACAGGTTCAAAGATGTTTAGTAATGGAGCATCGATAAAAACTGATCACCAAAAATCGTAACAATAGTCACAGTCCTATTGTTCTGAAACATGTTGGGGCTAACTGTTATGAACTTTCAGAACTACGGGTTAGTGCTGTGTATGGGTGCTATTCATTCAGCACCTTAAGGGCACCCGCTTCCACAAAATCTAGCAAGAAATGAAGTTGCTTTGTGTGTTCTGCCGCTGATGCTGATAAGTTGTCTGCCCCTTGTATGCTGTAGGCGTAACTTCTGAGTGAGACTGCGGCACCGGAGGAAATTCTTAGAATTGAGCGAAAATCGTCAGGCGAGTTTTTTGGGAGAATTACCCCTAAAACGTTTAAAAATTCTTGCACTGTTTGCTGGAAGATAGGGATTTTGTAGGGGTTGTTCTCGTCGTCGTGAATCAATGTTTTAGACGTGAGTGCGGCAACAATACGCGGATCTGTTTGGTGGATTTCAGGGAGGAAAATAGGAGCTATAAATGCTTCGAGGACACTACGCAGTGTAAGATTGGCACCGTGATCGAGCTTTGCCTTCGCTAGAAGGTTGAGACGGTTATTGTTAATTTTCTCGGTCTTGAACTTGATAACAGCTTTGACCAAACCTTCTTTATCGGTGTAATGGTAGCTGAGAGCAGAGAGGTTGACTTCGGCACGGTTCGTGATGTCTCGCACTGAGACATTATCGAATCCTTTTTCACCAAAAAGTTCAGCAGCTGCCCTAAAAATTTTATCTTTAGTTTCCTTCGCCATAATAGTCGTTAACTACCTGAGCGAACGCGAATATAGACCTTGTCTATTTAATTGGTGAAAATCGTTTTAAGGTCTGGTAAATTGGGCGACCAGAGATTCTGCGGTAGAACAGAATGGCTGCTACAGCAAAGAATATAATATTGGTGGCCCAAGCAGCTAGAGCAGGGGGCAGATTGCCAGATTCTCCCAGAGTGGGGAAAACTGTAGAGCAGAAGAGCATGCCTGCACAGAGGAAGATGGCGACAGCAACACCGCCTACTGCACCGCGGCGACTAAAGGAAATTCCTAAGGGAGCGGCGAGAATGACGATGATGATACAGATGACTGGTTGGGCCCATCGGAAGTGCCAATACGTGCGGTAAGAACGTTTGTTACTGAGGATGTGGTCCGGGTGGTTATTAATCCATGAGGTCAGCTCGGGAATACCAAGGTGCGTTGGTTCGAGACCTGGCCTGATGATTTGCCATGGAGTTTCGGGTAATTGTAGTTCTAGGGATTCATGTATAACGGGAAGTGGCATACGAATGCGTTGACCGTTGTCGTCAATGAACTTCCAATGAGTGACGCCTGACATCGTCCATACACCTGTTTTTTTCTCCCATAATGCGGTTTCGAAGCTGTATTTTTCAACAAGTTGTTCTTCCTTGTTGTGTTGCCAAACGGTGACTTTTTCTAGGGCCTCCCCTTGAGCAAACTTACGAGGGAAGCGTCCAACCGTCCACATGCGTCCTGTTTTTGGGTTACCATGGCCTACGTTGACTGCCGCAGTGTTCGGCTCGCCCTTCAGTTCTTTGAGCATAGAGCGTTTATAACCCTCACCAAATGGTGCCCAGTGGTAGCTGAAGATCGTTGTGATGAGAGTGAGGAATAATCCAACGACAATGAGTGGTGCCATAAGGCGTAGCACACTGCGACCACTTTGGATCATCGATACAATTTCCTGCGATTTTGAAAGTTTTCCTAAGCACCATAATAGCGAGAGCATGAGTGAGTAGGGTAGGATCATCATCAATAGTCCCGGTATCTGAATAAGATAGAACCCAATGACCTCTTTGGTGGTGGCTTCTTTCAAGTTTGAACCATGGTTTTGGAGTTCCATCAGGATCAACATGGCGAGGAAGGCAAAGAAACAGATGCCAAAGCACAGTAAGAGTTCGCGTGTGAGGTAGCGGTCGAGAATAGTTGAACTGTAGTATAAGATGGCACCGAGACCTGGCAGCAGGCAGAGAAGCACCAAAAGCCAGGGACGGATTTCGTGTGCCTTCACATTAGCGGTCGGATAACCAAGGAGGTGTTCTGCCACACGTGCTGATTCGATTCCGTAAAGGAAATACGCAGCGATACCGCCTGCAATGAGGAAAAGTAGTGGCCAGAGGATTTTGCCAAGCTGATGAGGCATACAAAAAGGTGGAAGAAGAGAAGAGAATAGAAAAGCTTAAACTATCAAGTGACACAGATACTTTAGCCACAAAACGTATGGTTGTAGCGATGCCTTATTCCTTAGTGACAAAATAGCTGAGGTTTTCTAGCTCAACAGCCAGGTCGACATTGTTGACCAAGATGTGTTCAGGGACTTTTAGGATGACTGGTGAGAAGTTGAGCAATCCTTTGATACCTGCATCGATCAGGGTGTTGGTCGCTTGTTGTCCTTGTTCTCCAGGGACACAAAGGATGGCCATTTTGATACCGTGCTCTTGAATAAAGTCAGGCATGTCAGTGTCGTGTAAAACAGGGCAGGGTAATCCCCCGCGCTTGACGGCATCTCTAGAGGCATCGAAAGCAGCGGCCACTTCGAATCCTTCTTTGAGGAAACCGTCGTAACGCAACAAAGCTCTGCCTAAGTTACCAGCACCCACAAGAATGACTTTTTGGAGTTGTTCGCGCCCAACAATTTCATGGATTGCTTTAGAGAGAAGCTCGACAGTATAGCCTAGGCCGCGGGTGCCAACTTGGCCTATATAGGAAAGGTCTTTACGTAGCTGAGCTGGCTTCACGTTGGCTAGTGTTGCCAGGCCTTGAGAGCGGATCGTTTCCTTGCCGGTTGCTGCGACACGCTTGAGACAGCGACTGTAAATAGACAATCGATAAATCACGCGTCTTGGTATTTTTTGCTTTTCCACTATGAGGAATGTCGTTGGAATTAGAGGATAATCAAGTGCTTTCACACCTCTGGACGGAGTGCACGGCCAAGTAGGCCTGCGAGAGCATCCTTTACAGGTTTGTCTTCGTAGAGCACAAGATAAACCTCATCGATGATTGGGGTGTCGACCCCTGCATCGCGAGCTGACTCGTAAATGGAGAGCGTATTGGGTACACCTTCAACGACCATGCCAAGTTTTTCGCAAGCTTCTTCACAGGTTGCACCTTGACCGATAGCCATACCGACACGGTTGTTGCGGCTGTGTCGAGAATAGCAGGTAACCATGAGATCTCCTAAGCCAGAAAGGCCAGAGAATGTTTCAGTCTTACCTCCTAGAGCGACCCCAAGACGGGTCATTTCGGTGAGCCCTCGTGTGACGAGAGCTGCGATGGCATTGTCCCCCAAACCTAGACCTGATGCCATACCTGCAGCGAGAGCGAAGACATTCTTTAAGGCTCCACCAAGTTCAATGCCAGCGATATCGTCACTAGTGTAGGTGCGTGCATAAGAGGTGGTGAGCACCTCTTGTAAGAACGGAAGCACCTCTTGGTTTTGACAGGCGACAACAGCACAGGTAGCGAGTTTTTTGGAAACTTCCTCAGCGTGAGTTGGGCCAGAGTGGACACCAATTGGGTTGTTCGGGAAATAGTCAGCAATGATTTGGCTCATGCGGTCACCTGTACCACGCTCGATGCCTTTGGAGCACGTCACAATAGGAGTCGATTCTGAGATACCAAGCTGGCTGAGTTTTTCAGCAGTGGCTCGGGTCGCTGAAGTAGGCACAACTGAGAGGATGAGCTGGGCATCGGTGGCAATCGTTAGGTCTGTAGATCCTACGATATTTTCTGGTAGAGATACCTCTGGTAGGTAGCGACTATTGCTGTGCTGAAGAGTAATTTCTTCCGCCAGTGCAGCAGTTCGACCATAGAGAACGACTTGATCGAAATGTTCAGACAGGATTATGGCTAGAGCAGTGCCCCAGGAACCAGACCCAATGACGAAAGCAGTTTTATGATTCTTTTGTGCCATTATTTTTTTTGGTAAATTTATTTTCCGTCCCGTTGATGATGTTTTTAATATTGGAGCGATGTTTCCAAATGGCCATCACAGCGACGAAAATGGCGAAGACTACCAGGGGTTTGTTCCATGTTCCATTGGCGAGTTTGCCATGATACCACGAACCGAAAACGACGATGAGCGGGAGAGCTACAGCCCCCCCAATACTTGCGACAGAAACGTAGCGAGTGAGTTTGAACAGAATAAACCAAACAGCACCAAGGACAGGAAGACCGAATGGAGCAAGTACAACAATAACACCAGCTGAGGTTGCGATGCCTTTTCCTCCTTTAAATCCTATCCATGGTGAGTAGTTGTGACCTAGAATCGCACATAAACCAGTGGTGACCTGTAACGACTGCGCTGTTAATTGTGGTAGCTCTATGCTTAGGCCTTCTAGGAATGATAAATGACACCACGCTTCATGACCTGTAAAACGTAGCAGGTTCATGGCGATGATCGTTGGAACTAAGCCCTTGAGGAAGTCGAGAAAGAAGCAGGAAATTCCATACTTCTTACCAACGACGCGCAGCACGTTGGTGGCACCAATATTGCCAGACCCGTGGTCGCGGATATTAATCCCTTGCGACTTCGCTATAAGAAGGCCAAAAGGTATTGAGCCAAGTAGAAAGGCGAAGAGGGGAACCGCAATTGTTTGCCAGAGCATGATTTATTTTTCTTCTTCTTCCTTCTTTGCTCCACCAACTGGGCGAAGCTTGAAGAAACGCTCGCTTAGAACTTTATTCCAAGCGGCGAGGTTTTCTTTTTGAGTCGCGTAAAGCGGAGTGGTGTCATCTGTGATAATGATATCCTTCATGGCAGTGCCTCGCTTGAGGTTCGTTGCGATCTCGAGGCCTTTTGTGACTTCACCGAATACAGTGTATTGTCCATCGAGGGCAGGCGTAGCAGAGTGGGTGATATACCACTGAGCACCATTGGTGTGAGGCACTGCGGTTCTCGCCATAGAGAGCATTCCTGCCTTGCTGTGCTTGAGATCAGCAATCTTCGGATTTTCAGTGTAAGTTTCGTTCTTGATAGTGTAGCCAGGTGATGCCGCACCTGACATGTGCTTGCCACCTTGTGAAACGAATCCTGGAACTACACGGTGGAAATCGGAACCAACATAGTAACCACGTTGTGCGAGGTTACAGAAATTAGCCACTGTGACAGGTGTCTTAGAGGCGTAGAGTTTGATGTGAATGTCACCATCTGCAGTTTTTATAATAGCATTGATGTCTTTTAAGTTAGCTGTGTTAGCTTTCGCTCCTTCAGGCTTGTCTTGAGCGCTACAGGAAAGGATAGCCACACTTAAAAGTGTGAGGATAGTGGTAAGGAATGGGAATTTCATATTTTAGTCTTCTACTTCTATGGTCATGTTAATTTCAACGGAAACGTTGAGTGGGAGTGAGGCGGCTCCAAGTGCAGTGCGGGAGTGCACGCCTTTGTCGCCAAATATTTCAACGAGAAGGTTTGAACAACCGTTGATCACTGCTGGGTGATTATAGAAATCTGGCTCAGAGTTAACAAAACCATTTACCGTCACGATGCGAGAAACCTTGTCGAGGCTACCGATCTCATCTTTCACTACCGCGAGGCGATTGAGTGTGATCAGGCGAGCTGCTTCTTGAGCTGTTTCGACTGAGGTGTCAGTCGGGACTTTGCCTTTGTAGGTATCCTCGAGTGGAGGAATACCACCAGCGAGGAAAAGTAAGTTCCCTGAACGTACACAGTTGACATAAGAACCAGCAGGGGCAGGAACGTCAGGAAGTGTGTAACCTAGTTCCTTGATGCGATTTTCGATTTGGGACATGAAAATTGTTATTGGTTAATTGTTATTGGGCATTTTTGAGTGATGCGGCAATAAATCCAGCGAAGATTGGATGTGGCTGGTTTGGCCGTGACTGGAACTCTGGGTGGAACTGAGCACCAATGTAGAATGGATGGTCTGCGATTTCTACGATCTCCACGAGTCCTTCGTCGGCTGAAATCGATGAGATTTTGAGGCCTGCAGCTTCGAGTTGTTCACTGTAGGCTGGGTTGAACTCATAGCGGTGACGGTGACGTTCTGTGATGAGTTCACTACCGTAGAGTTCGAATGCCTTTGTGCCAGGGAATATTTTTGAGTCAGAAGCACCGAGGCGCATGTTGGCACCCATTGTTTCTAGCCCTTGTTGTTCTTCTTGTAGTGAAATTACAGGGTGAGCAGTGTCTTTGTTGAACTCAGTAGAGTTAGCACCTTCTAGGTTACAGACGTTACGAGCAAATTCGATGGTTGCGATTTGCATGCCTAGGCAGATACCAAAGAGTGGAACATTATTCTCACGAGCAAACTTAGCAGAAAGAATTTTACCTTCTGTGCCACGGTCGCCAAAACCTCCGGGGATAAGAATGCCGGCGACATCCTTAAGGTGAAGTGCCGCACCTTCTTCTTCAATTTTTTCAGCATCAACACGGATGACCTTGACGCGTGTGTCGTGGGCTGCACCTGCGATGGTGAGTGATTCGTAGATGGACTTGTATGCATCTTGAAGTTCGATGTATTTTCCGACAACTGCGATGCTGACTTCGAATGTTGGGTTGATCACGCGATCGACAAAGCCACGCCACCCTTCGAGATCAGGTGTCTCTGAGTCCAAGCCGAGGCAGTCAGTCACAAGGCGATCAAGCTTGTCGCGACGTAGGTCGAGTGGACATTCGTAAATGGTGTGAGCTACATCGCGGAAAGCTACTACGTTCTTTGATTCGACGTTACAGAACATTGCGATTTTGGCACGGTTTTCTTCGTTTAGATCGTGTTCTGTGCGGCAAACAATAATGTCAGGAATAATCCCAATCTCACGAAGCTTAGCAACTGACTGCTGTGTTGGCTTCGTTTTAATTTCTCCTGCTGCAGCGATGTACGGGAGTAGTGTCACGTGGGTAAAACAGACATTGTCACGGCCAACTTCTAGAGCGAACTGACGGAGTGCTTCAAGGAAGAGATGGCCTTCGATGTCACCAGTAGTCCCGCCGATTTCGGTGATGATTACATCAGCATCAGAACTGTCAGTAATTTCACGGATACGGTCTTTAATGACGTCTGTGCAGTGTGGAATGAACTGAACTGTCTTGCCAAGGTAAACGCCCTTGCGTTCGTTCTGAATTACCTTTTCAAATACTTGACCAGAAGTGATGTTGTTGAGGCGAGTGCACTCGCTATTAGTGAAGCGCTCATAGTGGCCGAGGTCGAGATCTGTTTCTGCACCGTCAGCAAGCACGTAAACTTCGCCGTGTTGGTAGGGTGACATTGTTCCTGGATCTACGTTGAGGTAGGGATCGAACTTCTGGATCATAACCTTAAGTCCACGGTGCTCAAGTAATGTACCGAGAGAGGCAGCGACGAGTCCTTTACCGAGTGATGAGACAACGCCACCAGTGACGAAGATGTATTTAGTTGGATTAGCCATTGTGAAATGAATGTGTGTGTTTGAGAATGTTGTGAAATTAAGATTGAAGCAGTTTTTGTAAGGCTTCGGCTTGTTCTAAAGTGTCGATGCCGCCAGATTCATCAGTGGTGATGATGACCTTGATTCTGGCGCCATTTTCGAGAGCTCTGAGCTGTTCAAGGCTTTCTGCAAGTTCGAGTGGTGATGGCTCCCAGGTGACAAATTCGGTGAGAAATTGTCGTTGGTAGGCATAGATGCCTTTATGTCGAAGTAAAGTGAGTGCTGGCGAAGGGTTGCGCTGGAATGGCAATGGACTACGTGAAAAGTAGAGAGCTTCGCCATTTTTGTTGAGCACGCATTTGACTACATTGGGGTCATTGAGAAGTGAATCGTCGTTAAAAGCATTGGCAGCAGTGGCCATGGAAATCTCAGCGGAGTTGATTAGCACCATAGCAAGTTCATCAATGAGAGCTGGCTCGATCATTGGTTCGTCGCCTTGAATGTTGATGATCTGTGTTGCCTGCGGGTAGTGAGATACAGCTTCAGCGAGGCGGTCTGTGCCAGTTGGATGGTCGACCGATGTCATCACTGCTTCACCACCGAAAGCGACGACTGTGTCGAATACCTGTTGTTCATCAGTTGCGACGATGACCTTGTCGAGCTTACTACATTGTTGGCAGCGTTCCCAAACGTGTTGGATGAGCGGTTTTCCAGCGATGAGGTGGAGCATCTTTCCGGGGAAGCGTGAAGATGCCCAGCGAGCTGGGATGACACCAAGAATAAAGCTAGAATTTGATACGGAACTCATCACAACGTAGGTTGCAAAAATCTAGGTGTATCTGACACGATGAGCAAGATCGTTTTTATATTTTTGCTAGGTTTCTATTGGGGAGGAGTGTAGAAGCCGGAGGAGGGGTGGTTTGTCTGTGAATAGGGTGCCCTTTCGATTGAGAGGCTTAGGTCTCAGTGTGTGACCCAATGTTGAAGCTTATTGCTCCTGTTGATTCTATGAAATCGACCTTCGCGATGGCGTTTGAAGCCGATTTAAGTTCGAGCCAGATAGGGGCATTTAAGTCGAATCTCATCAGGCTATCAGACTAGGTGAAGACGTCTAGGTCTCATCACTTGGAAGATCCCTCAGAAGGGCATATAAAAACCTCTGCAAGTTAACTTACAGAGGTTTTTGTAAAATAGTTAGACGTGAGGTCTATTGCTTCTGACGAGCATTCGCACGGAGGCGGAGTGCGTTCAGTGTGATGAAACCAGTTGCATCATTTTGGTTGTAGGCATCTTCTGCTCCACCTTCCATTGTTGCGATGTCTTCGTCGTAGAGTGAAAGTGGCGATTTGCGGCCTGCGTTGATACAGTTGCCCTTGTACAACTTGAGACGAACTTCACCAGTCACAGTTCTCTGTGTTGAGGTGATGAGGTCTTGCATGGCTTCACGTTCAGGGGCATACCAGAAACCGTTGTAGATCATCTCCGCGTAACGTGGGATGAGGCTGTCACGGAGTGATTGAGCTTCACGGTCGATCGTGAGCGTCTCGAGATCACGGTGAGCTGCTAGAATAATTGTTCCACCTGGTGTCTCGTAGACGCCACGTGATTTCATACCAACATAGCGGTTTTCAACGAGGTCAATTCTGCCGATGCCGTGCTTGCCACCGAGGAAGTTAAGCACACGCATCACACCGTATGGAGTGAGGAGAGTGTAGCCGTCTTGCTCGCCCTGAACGGTGAAGTCACCAAGTTCAGTGATGATACCTTCGAGACCTTCAACTTGAAGACCTGTGATATTACCTTTTTCGAAAAGGAATTGAACGTATTCAGCTTGGTCTGGTGCATTTTCAGGTGAGACTGAAAGCATATACATGTCTTCGTTTGATTCAGCCGATGCGTCGAACCATGTGTCTTCCATG
Organism: Vicinamibacteria bacterium; assembly: GCA_964194815.1. Lineage (GTDB taxonomy): Bacteria > Verrucomicrobiota > Verrucomicrobiia > Verrucomicrobiales > Akkermansiaceae > Rubritalea. The sequence goes on from CAXMOB010000359.1 coordinate 32,111, forward strand.
TCACCAGCTTCGAATGAAATGTGAAGAAGGTTACGGTCCATAGAATAAGGCTTCTTCATTGATGCCTTAATAGGAATGTTGTTTTCTTCAGCGTAAGCAATCATTTCAGCACGTCCCGGGAACTGAGCACGGAACTCTTCGTCACGCCAAGGAGCGATGCATTGGATGTCAGGAGCTAGAGCTGCAGCCGCGAACTCGAAACGTACCTGGTCGTTTCCTTTGCCGGTAGCACCGTGAGCGATAGCGTCAGCACCCTCTGCGATAGCAACGTCCATCATGCCCTTCATGATACATGGACGAGCAATAGATGTTCCGAGCAGGTAACGGCCTTCGTAAAGAGCATTGCCTTGGAACATTGGATAAATGTAGTTCTCTGCGAAATCTTCCTTAAGGTCACCGATGTAACACTTAGAAGCTCCTGTAGCTAGAGCTTTGGCCTCGAGGCCGTCAAGTTCCTCCGCTTGCCCGACGTCAGCACAGTAAGCGATGATTTCGGCATTATATTTGTCTTTGAGCCACTTCAATAGCACTGATGTGTCAAGACCTCCTGAGTATGCGACAATGATTTTCATAATGGTGTGTTAGTTGAGATTATTGGTTAAATAAGTTTTGCGGTAAATTTTTTACTGAGACGAAGGACGTCCCCAGCTTTGAGAGTGACTACAGCGAATGGATCGGTGAGCTTTTCTCCATTGAGTTGAATAGCTCCTGGTGCGATCGATTGCTTTTTGAGTTCGCCATTGGATTTTTTCACGCCGAAGCCAATTTCAAATGCAGCGGCTGCGAGAGTAAGGACAGTGAGCTCGCTAGGCAAGTCTGCAATCGCGAGTTCTTTGGCACCAGAGGAATTGTCCTTTGACTTGTTGAGCCATGATTCAATAGCTGCGTCCGCTGCTGCCTCGTCGTGGTAGCGAGTGGCAATACTTTTTGCAAGTGCGAGTTTGGCATCGCGCGGATGATGTGACTGGTCACGATTCGTGCCTAGGAGTAGGCTGTAGTAGCGATCCATCAAGGCATCTGAGATACTCATGATTTTGTTGACCATTTCTGTCGCTGGTTCTGAGACGCCAATGTAATTCTTCGATGACTTGGACATCTTCTTGATACCGTCGAGCCCTTCGAGCAAAGGCATGAGGATGACAACCTGCTGAGGCATACCTTCTTCTTTTTGAAGGTCGCGTCCAACGAGGTTGTTAAACATTTGATCTGTGCCACCTAGTTCGATATCAGATTTGACCATCACTGAGTCCCAGCCCTGCATAATAGGGTATTGGATCTCGTGGAGGCGTACCTCAGTGCCTTCGTTGATACGTTTCTTGAAATCTTCGCGCTGCATCATTTGCTGCATGGTGACGCGTGCATTGAGCTTGAGCACTTGCTCGTAAGTCATCTTGCGGAACCAATCGCCATTGTAGACAACTTCGGTTTTCTCCGCGTCAAGGATCTTAAATGCTTGAGTTGTGTAGGTCTCAGCGTTAGCGAGCACTTCGTCACGAGTGATCGGTGGACGGGCTGCTGAGCGACCGGTTGGGTCACCAACTGTGGCCGTGAAGTCGCCAATAATGAGGACGGCAGTGTGTCCAAGTTGTTGGAACTGGCGAAGCTTTTCGATAGCAACAGTGTGGCCAAGGTGAATATCTGGAGCGGTAGGGTCGACCCCCAGTTTCACTCTCAGAGGTCTGTTGAGTTCGAGCTTTTCTTTTAATTCCTTTTCGGAAAGAACTTTAGCGGTTCCTTGAATCAAAATTTTCAGTGCTTCATCCGTGCTAATTGCCATAACGATTGGCGTGATAAAGTATTTTGAGCAATTGAAAATAGTTATTTATGGTAAAATGTAAAAATAGTCATATTTGTTGGATTGTGGCCGAAAAATCGCATTGTTCATTTTTTATTCGAGTGGGCTTGCAGGATGCTAAAATTCATGTAATCTATAGTCGTTAGGGTAAGGTTCCCTCAACTTTAAATATTAACCGATCAAGAACAATGCAAGAAGGCACAATCGAAAACGAATCATTAGTAGCGAAGACAAAGACAGCAGCCATCGGGCGTGCTGATAAGATCAAGCAAGCAGCAGCTGAGAAGCTCAACAAAGGTAAGGAAAAGGCAAAGCAAATTCACGTATCTGGAGAAGACTACGTGCGTGCTCACCCAACGAAGTGTGTGCTCGGAGCACTCGGACTTGGTGTTGCTATCGGCCTTATTGTTCGACGATAATTCAATCGTGAATTTTTTAAGGGTGATCACGCTGTGGTCACCCTTGTTTATCTATCTCCACAATGTTTGGTAGAAATATAGAGCCTGAAGAGGACTCAATCACGCTGAAAGAAGCGCTTGGCATTCTTAAAGAGAATGTGGGCGATTACTTTGTTGCGAGGCGTGAACTTTTAGAAATTGAACTTGGTGAGGCCTCAGCGGTGCTTGCCAAGAAGGTAGCATTGCTGTTGATGGCTGCAGTGATGGGAGTATTTGCATACTTCTTATTCTGGGTGGTTGCGATTATGCTTATTGCTCAAGTTTTACAAGGGCATCTCGGAGAATTTTTTGCATCACTAGGCGAGTGGGTCCTAGTGAGTGGTGTAGTTGTTGTGATTCATGCGGTGGTATTGGTCGTCTTATTGAAGATGCTAAAGAGAAAGCCTGATGTTGAATTGTTTGCAGTGACAAAATCTGAACTTCAAAAAGATAAGGAATGGCTAGCAAGAAACAAATAGCAGCACGGCAGCAGCGAAAGCGAGAGCTGTCAGATCAGTTAGCGATTTCACGTGAAACAATTAACTTGAGCCGCGATTTGGTCAAGGAGGCAGTGGATGTGAAGAAAAAGCTGAAGCGTGTCATATTACAAAATCAAACAAAGGTAGCTCTTGGGTCTGCATTGATTGGCCTCGCTGGTTCTATGCTCTTTTTCCGAAAGGAAAAAACTGAGCAGTCTCATAAGAAGGGTGTTTCCGGATGGGTGAAAAAGCTCATTATTGGTTTTGCTATCAAGAAGGCTAAGAATGTAGCCCTCGACAAAGCAAAACAGGTTCTAATTCATAAAATTCAACAACGTAGCCAACTTTAATGCTCAAGCCATCACTTTTCTTACTCGTTACCCTCGCCGCTCTTCATTCGTGTTCGAATGATAAGCCTGTCCAAAGAATCACAGCAGCAATCGAAGTCGATGCTGAAGCCGATAAGGTGAAGGAGGTGCTTATTCCTGAAGTGGGGCCAGAGCCAAACCCTAAAGAACTTGAACCTGAGGTGGTGCAAAAGCCTACTGAGGCATCAACGATGGAGAAATGGCTCAAAGGGGGAGTTGTGTATCAAGAAAATGGACAGGTGGTGCAAAAAGACATCACCAAGGGGCCTAGATTCTATGTCATGTATATCACTGCGGAGTGGTCGAATGCGTGTAAAGGCAACGTTAGTCACTTAAAGAAAATCTATAAAAATGATTGGCAAGTATCTAAGGATGTGGAACTTGTCATGGTGAGTTCAGACGATGCCAAGTGGGTGATGAAATGGGCTGGCGAAGAGCAACTCGAATGGCCAGTATTGTTAGGTGATGCTATTAAAAAAATACCTAATCTTTATGATCTGAGCCAACGTTACGTTGGGTACTATCTGTTATTTGATAAAGACGGCAAGCAATATCAGACGGTCAACTTGGAGGATTGTATTGGGAAGTTGAAAGAGCTGAGGGGGGAGTGATGAGTCTAGTTGCTAAGTTAGTGAAGCTCTTTTGACTAGATGCAGTGCTACTTCCCATTAATTGATAGGAATAGCTGGAGCTGTAAATTTTAAGTTTATCCGAGGTGTGAACTGTCGGCTTTGGCAGAGTGTTCGTATCCGGCCCTATCTATGGCAGGTACATTGAGCACTTCCACTTGAGTGTGTCTACCAACTCTTTGTCCATGTATTCATAGTTATCCTTGATGGAGAGCACGGTCACGCGCTTGCCTTTGAGGTATTCGCCGAACTTGTTGTTGAGGCGAGTGCGGTGGTCCTCTTCCATCACGAAGATGTGATCGGCCCATTCAATGTGTTCTGGGACGAGCGGTACTTCGGCACTGTCGTTGAGTCCAGCGGAGTCAGCTTCGACACCCGGGTAGTCACAAAAGACAGTTTCAGCAGTACGACTGCGAAGCTTGTTTTGAGAGCATATAAAAAGGAGTTTCTTTGCCATTACATTAGTATAGTTACTTTAGCTGATTTATCAAGGTTGTTGCTGCAGTTTCGAAAGCTTCCGATACAGGACTTTCTGCAGACGGCATGAGAGCTATTGGAGCACCATTGTCTGAACATTCTCTGGTGTGTTGGTCAATTGGTATTTGTGCTAATACTGGGATTTTCAGACGTTCCGCTTCTTTGATGCCACCACCTTCACCGAAGATGTGGTAGCGATTGCCTTCTGGGCACTCGAACCAGGCCATATTTTCAATGAGGCCAAGAATATCCACGTTCACTTTTGAGAACATAGTGATGGCTTTACGAGCATCGATGAGTGCCACCTCCTGTGGTGTGGTGACGATGACGGCACCGTCGAGTTGCACCGTTTGAACGATAGTAAGCTGGATGTCACCTGTGCCAGGAGGGAGATCGAGAATGAGGTAGTCGAGTTCCCCCCATTCTACTTGGCGGAGAAATTGTTGAGTGTAACGAGTGGCGAGTGGGCCACGGACGATCACTGGAGCTGAATCGTCGAGAAGGAAGCCCATCGACATGAGTTTTATGCCATGTGCCTCGATTGGGATGATTTCATCATCGGCATTGGCTAATGGTTGTTCGTTGGTGCCGAACATGATGGCTGTAGACGGACCATAGAGGTCACAGTCACACAATCCAACTTTGTAGCCTTGTTTCGCGAGCGATACGGCGAGGTTGCTAGAAACAGTAGATTTACCGACACCACCTTTACCAGAACCTACAGCGATGATGTGTTTCACACCGGGAATGGAAGTTTTTTCCTTGGAAGTTCCGACATTTTGTTCTTCTGCGGTGTCTTGTACATCGACTGTTACACGGATTGTCCCGACACCTTCAATGGTGTTGAGTTGCTCGTGACAGTCTTTAAAAATTTGTTCAGGAACTTTGGCATCTTTTGTTGCCACTCCAATGGTCACATGGACGTCTGCTCCATCTGTTTCAATGTTTTTCACTAGGCCAAACGCAACGATATCGCGTGAAAACCCTGGGTACTTAACCTGTGTCAGAGTTTGTTTGATGATTTCATCAGTGATCATGCAGCACGCATACGCCAGCATGGTATTAAAATCAAGTTAAACAGAGGAGATCAAAAAAAGATCGTGATGTTCTTGTTAAATTGGCATAAAGGGAGGCTATGAAAGCAGTGCTCGTTGATTTTGATGGTGTCATTATTGATTCGGAATGGCCGATTTATCAATCGTGGCTTCGTGTGTTCCAACGCGAAGGTCATGACTTAAAGGTTGAGAACTACGTTCAATGTATCGGGTCAGATTTTGAGGTGTGGTCGCCAGAGAAATTATTAGAACAACTGACAGGGAAGACTTATGAGTGGACTGAAGAGAATGCCCTGCGTCAAGTTGAGATTGAGCGTGATCTAGTGGGAGTGAAGACCTTAGAGGGGATTCGCCCGCTATTAGATTGGCTTAAAGAAGAAGGAGTGGCTTGTGCTGTGGTGTCGAGTTCGACCCATCGTTGGGTGGATATGTGGTTGGAGACATTGGGTTTGCTGCCCTATTTCGATGATATTGTGTGTCGCGGTGATGCACCACGTATTAAACCTGCACCGGATCTCTATTTAGAGGGTGCGAAGCGACTTAATCTTCCTGCAGACCAATGCATTGTGCTCGAAGATTCGTTGAATGGCGTAAAAGCTGGCATTGAAGCTGGCTGTCATGTTATTGCTGTTCCAAGCCGATTGACCTGCTGTTTAGATTTTGGAGTTGCTAACGAGCAATTTGAGACTATTTCAGAAGCAGTAACTTTTATTGAATCAGTCATCGACCTCAAAGAAGTGGTTTGATGTCTAGGAATTAACACGTAGAGTATATATTATGAGCAAAGAAAATCCAGAAATTACCTGTTACGTTAAAACTTTTTGCGGATGGAGTGAAGGTATCCGAGCCATCATGCGCAAGTACGCATTAGAATTTGAAGAGAAGGATATCATTAAGAATCCTGCATTCCGTTGGGAGATGGAGCAAAAAAGTGGTCAGCCATTGAGCCCATGTGTAGTCGTTGACGGCACCATGCTCGCGGATGTTTCTGGTGAAGAAGTGGAGCAATGGATGATTGAAAATGGTTATTTTCAGAAGGATGTTGCAGCTCCGGATGCTCCAATCGACTCATCTTGCACGGACGAACAACACGATGCTATGGCACGTGGGGAAGATCCAACTAAGGCGAAGAAAATTACCTTTTTGGAAGATTAATTTAGTTTTGTAACGCATGAAACATCATTTTGCTAATCTCTTGTGTCGACTTATTAAACCGGCATGTATTTTCGGTGGCGTTTCAATTTTGAATATAGCTTCGGTTAACTCAGCCACTAAAGTCGAAGTACTGAAGTCTGTGTTGCTGTATAGCGACACGGAAGTGGCTCAATTTGAGAAGGTGAAGCAAGATTGCCAAATCGAATTTTCAAACTTGCCCTTAATTTATAAAAAACGTTTTATAGCTTCTAATAAAAGTGCTCAAGCATTGTTGATCCAGAATAAGTATCTGAAAGCTTACTATCACATTTTAGAAGCTGAAGGAATATTTAAGGACAACTCAAGGATTCAAGGGAATAAGGGAATAGTTTATCTAAATTTACGATTGTTTAAAGAAGCTGAAGTGGCATTTCGACATTCTCTGAAGATAGATCCATTAGCTATTGGGATGCGTTATAATTTTGGGGAATGTTTATTCGCTCAAAAGAAGTTCGAAGAATCCTACCTAGAGTTCAGCAAAGCATTAAAGTTAGGCAAACTTGCACAACTTCGAGACGTGATTGGTGGTGCTCAAGTGAAAAAGCAACTATGTCTGATCGGCTTGATAAACTCCACCGCTGGTAAGGAAAGGGAAGGTTATGTTAAAATGTATGATGAGCTCTACGCGGATATTTCAAAACGTAGATTCGAAGTTTGTTATTACTACATTCTAGCGATTGAACATTACCGCTTGGGTGATAAAAAAGGGGGTAGCCTGTGGAGGAGGAATGCGAAATATGTATTTCCTGATATCAAAAAGCACCAGATATTTGTAGATGCCCTGATTGAGTTTGGCTACTTAAATAGTTATTACGGTGGTAAATCTGAAAAGGAAGAGTCTGAGTAAGAATGTGTAGCATTACAGGACTCGGGTGATTTAGGTGTTATACCATTCTGAGAAACAAAAGCCTGCTTTACATCTCAGTCATGTGGACGGCATCACTGCTTCGTCTAGTCTTGGCATCTCAAGGCATCACTCCGTTATTAATCCATTTGAAATTCCAAGTTGTATAAGGTGTGAAGTATACAAAAAAGCCTTACGGGTATGTCCCGTAAGGCTTTTTTGAGTGTTAATCGAATTTAAGGTAGAAGCTACTTAATGTTAGCAATACGATCCTGACAAGCTTGTTTGCCGGTGGCTAAGACCTCGCCGCTTTTGTCGATGAGGACATAGTGTGGCACGCCACGGGAAGCAAATTTGGTTAATTCGCATTTGTTCATATCGCTTTTAAGGATATGTGGCCATGGAAACTTTTCTTTTTTAGCCCATTCCTGAGCTTTGGATTCATCTCTATCATAACTCATCATGATGAGTTCGACATTCTTGTTGGACTTGATGCTACTGTTGTAATATTTCACTAACTGTGAAACAGATTTGCGGCAAGAGCCTCACCAACTGGCAGAGAAGTAGAGCATGTAATAGTCTTCCTTGCCTGATACGTTCCGCTTCTTAAAGCTAGATCCAGAAAGATAAGATGTTTTGCGATTAGATACTTTTGCAACCCAGTTGCTGCCCCCACCTCCTGTATTTCGATCTGGTTTGTCTGTATCAGTTTCCTTCTCAGTAGCAGACTTTTTGATTGTGGAATCAAGAGATGCTATACCAGACTTCGTTTCAAAGATAGATAGATCTATGCCTAGTGGAATTTCACCACGAGATGCTGAAAGGATGATGACAGATGAGTCAGTCTTCCATGCGATTTTTGATATGGTGTTGGCGTCTTGCTTGATGGCTGGAACTCGTTTGCCAACTTGGCCAAGAGTCTTATCTAATGCTTGTTTCCACTTTGCTGCTTTCAAGGTGAAGTTTTGAGCAGAAGTAGTACTTGCAGACGTACGGCCCAAAATGGTGAAGCGGATATGGTCCGCAAGCTCGTTGTCGCCTTTCGCAATCACCACACGTTCAATCGCCTGCCCCCAAAGAGTGAGATCACTCGCTGAGGTGACGGAATCGAGTTGGCCATTTTTCCAGTTTAGTTCAGGAAACGCTTGGACAAACTTTTCTGTGGGTTGAGACCAGACTTTGCTATCATAGGTCAAAGGCTCAAGGTCATATCCTGCTGAACATACGCCAGTCAGAACACTTCCCAAAACCATGGGTAGTAACATTTTCATAAGGTATAACTAACAAAAATGATGGTATCTGACTAGACAAAAGGACGTAATTCACCTCAGTTTGGTAGACATATGTTCCATTACGGCTTGATGCAGTCTCTTAGTGCGAAAACCTTAGAGAGAGGAGGCCTTCGCTGACTTTGATACTAGAAACAAATTTGTCAGGCAGAGGGGAGTCCATTTTTTCTACAAGCATGGAATAGAGGTTCTTTCCGATATACTTTTTAGCGTAGACCTCAGGAAGATCAGCGCCCATGCTGGACACTGATGTGATGTGGATTTCTGGTAAACCATCTACCGCACTGAGCTTGATTTCAGCCACGGCTCTGATTTTACGGTTTGGGAGAACTGGAGAACCAGCAGGCACCTTCATGTATATGTCGGCATGGATGTAGCCGTCAAGTAAGGTAAATTTGACTGTTTTACCATGCTTTGTGTGATGGTTTAGGTAACCATTGAGTTCTCGTTGAGAAATGATTAAAGTCTGAGATCGCGGGACTTCACCCTCTTTTAAAGAGTGCATGATGGGGCTTAACTTTTGATCGACGGCTTCAATTTCTTCAGTGTTGAGAACCGTGGGGGAAATTTCTCGATGGTAGATATTCCATGCGATGACGAGGCTGATGATGCCTACGACGACTAGAATGGCTAAGTATTTGAGAACGCGGCCGATGGTCATGAGAAATGGAGGAGAGGTTGGAGACTACAAGCTCACTTGGATACTAGCTGGCAAAGTTGCTGAAATAGTTCCAATTTCAGCAGCGCAGATTGAATCGTGAGCTTCTAAAATGGCGACAACTTGTTCTTTCTGTTCTGGTGGGCATGCAATGAGTAGACCACCAGCGGTTTGAGCGTCAGCGAGTAGAAAGTGCATCCATTCAGGAACATTTTGGTCAAACGTAATATGGGGTGTCACGTTTTGTAAATTTTTACGCGTTCCTCCTGGAATGATACCATTTTCAATGAGTGATTGCACCTCTGACGAGAGTGCTGGGATAGCAGACGCATTGAGGTGTGCGGTTTTCCCACTGGCGGCACACATTTCCCACAGATGGCCTAGTAGACCAAATCCTGTGATGTCAGTGCATGCTCCAGAGAGTCCCTTTTCTCCGATATCTGCACCTGGGGTGTTGAGTTTGACCATGGATTCCACAGCGATAGCTTCTAGCTCCTCACTTGCTTTGCCTGCTTTAAGAGCACTGGAGGCTATGCCTGTGCCAAGTGGCTTGGTTAATATGAGTATGTCGCCATCACGTAATTGATCATTAGAAAGGTAGTGGTCTGGATGGACTAAGCCAGTGACTGAGAGTCCGTAGATGGGCTCAGGGTTTTTAATGGTGTGGCCACCCACTAGGCTAGAGTTTGCCTCGATGATTTTATCAGCACCGCCTTTGAATATTTCAGAGATGATTTCTGGTGGCAAGTCGTCTGGCATGCCAGCGATAGCCATAGCTGTCACTGGTCGCCCGCCCATCGCATAGACGTCGGAAAGAGCATTAGACGCCGCGATTTGTCCAAAAAGATAGGGGTCATCTACAATAGGAGTGAAGAAATCGAGCGTTTGCACCAGAGCGGTGGAGTCATTGATTTTAAAGACGCCGGCATCATCAGCATTGGCAGAGCCAACAAGCATACGTGGGTCAACATTTTTAGGAAGGTCTTGCAGCACCTGCGAGAGCGTTCCTGGATCGAGCTTAGATGCTCATCCACCACAGCTGACGAGTGATGTCAGTTTGATTGTTTCGGCTTTTGTCATATTGATTTATTTTCTAGTTAAATTTGTTTTGGTTGTAGAACTTTGGCGCGTAATGGGTCACTTGCAGCAAGGTGTGCTAAACCAATAGCGAGAGCATCTGCGGCATCGGGAGGAGGAGTTTCATTGAGTCCGAGGAGAGCTCTAATCATGAAGGCTACTTGGGATTTATCGGCTCGGCCTTGACCTACGACAGCACTTTTTACTTTAGTTGGAGAATATTCAAAGATCTTCAAACCGGCGTCCGCAGCAGCGATCATACTGGCGGCTCGTGAGGCACCCATAGAAATGGCAGTTTTGTGTGACTGCACATAGATGATAGCTTCTATAGCGACTTCATCGGGGTGCCATTTATCTATGAGGTTGCGAATTCCGCGTGATATCGCAGCAAGTGCAGCGGATTGCGGTATTTTTTGAGGAATCGAGATAACACCGTAATCTAGAGCCTTCTGCTGTTTTGCATCACCTTCCACGATGGCAAAGCCTGTGTTGCGAATAGCTGGGTCGATGGCAAGGATTCTCATGTAGTATCGATAATTAAGCTTAGAATGGTCATAGCGCTACTAAAATTTCTTTTTTATTAACAGGTATGCAATGGCGAGACATGAACCAAGAGCGGCTCCAAGGTATCCGGCATTGTGGATATAACCGACGACACGAAATTGTTTAGCTTCATCTTCTGTGAGTGCTGGGATCATTTGTCGCCAGAATCTAAGAGCTTCATCTGTTTCTGTCAGTGGTGCGATCACATAGGCGGCGACACCCAATGAAATGGTGACGAGTATCATTCCGCATAGTGCCTTTAATGCAAGTTTTGAGCTATTGGTGCCAAACTTTTTAATGGAGATCCGTCCAAGAACCCAGCCAACGATCAGTCCGATCCACCAGGTTGAGAGGAAACCAACAGTACTAGCGAACAGGCGTGGGTGCCATCCAAAGTCAAAGTTTTCAAACTGACTTACAAACTTAAACTTATGGAAATAGCTGGGGCCGATGGTGTAGGTGACCTGGTCGTGGATGATACCAAACATTCCAGCTAGCAGAGCTCCCATCAGAGCTATTTTTGCAACCGCGATAAGCTCGGATTTTGAAGTAGAAGGAACGATCAGCGATTTCACTAGTGCAGTTTGAGTAGGGAATCAAAAAGTGCAAGCAGAACAGATCGTTAAATAGGCTGACAGCAAACACCAGATAATTTGATGATGTCAGATAATTTCCTACAAAATCACGAATTCAACTTGAGTTTCTGTATGATAGGTTGCTTGATGAAAATATGAATTTGAACGCTTACTCCATGATGCTGGCCACTTTGAGCCTTGTGTCGCCACTTTGTGCCAAAGAATTGAATATAGCGAAAGCGGATATTCATCCGTATGTTGATCATACGAAGGGTCGCGAAGGGTTTAGATTTACGGATCGCCCGGTAAACGAATACCGAGTCTATGATTTCTACCAGCGACAGGCAGACTATTACATGAGTGGTAAAGCAAAGGTTCCCGCAGTTTTGCCTAGTTATCCAGGTTTAGATGGAGGAATGCACGGGCACTGGGGTAAAAATAACCAGAATAACCATCAGGATGACCGCTGGAACAAAATGGGGCACTACGGATTTATAGGGCAGAATATTGACGAGATTGCTCCTGATGGGCATTCGATTAATGTCGATCGCCAACAGCAAATGCATACAGCATTTTCTGCCCAAACAAATTTAAGTTTCTTCCGCTATTGGGAAGGTGAGTTCGTTTATTTTCACCCTTACCGCTGGGGCACCTCTAATGGGACTAAGCCGAAAGGTAGGATGCTCGCACAATTAAGCAACGGGAAGGTGGGCAATACTCGAAAAGAGAAGTCGTCAGGGTCGAAGTCTGTTGGTTGGCAAGTAGCGAAGAAAGATCAGCAATACATTGGGTTGATTGATTCAGATCTTGGGCCAATTTATAGTTATAAAATAAAAGGCACGTCGATGTTGGATACAGTGACCTCACAAGCGGGTAAAGTGTTTCACCGTGTGATCGAATCTCAGGGTGGATTAAAAGCCGGCAAGCTTGCTTTATTTGACTGCCATAAGTCTGGAATGAAGCAAGAGACTGCGGGTGTGTGGTCCGTGAAAAGTGCCGATGGTAAAGTGACTCTATATATCTGCTTAGCACAAAAAGGTGGTCAAGCGAAGTTACTGGTGACGAACGGCATGCTTACCTTGGAGGTAAAAAATCTCACCCAAGGCCAGCAATGTAATATCCTCTTCGGTGAAAATCTAGATGCTGTCACGAAAGCGAAAGTGAAGGTGTCTACTGGATCATTGAAGTTGGTCGAGCTGGCATTGAAGCGCCAGAAAAAATGGCAGAAAACCTACACGGTGGCAGGTAAGCTTGCTGCTAATGACAAAGCCTATGTGGTAGATGACATACCAGTGCCATTTGAAAACTCAAATAAGTCATTGATGTTTCTGACTGACATTGTGTTTGATAAAGTAGGCACCGCCTTCGTGACCACCTTGATGGGTGAAGTTTGGGAAGTGAAAGGTCTAGGGAGTGATCTCAAAAAAGTTATATGGAGGCGTGTCGCAGCAGGACTGAATCAACCGTTTGGCCTTAAGCTGTGGGACGATAAACTTCATGTATTAGAACGCGACCAAATAACCGTGTTAGAAGATCGTAATAGGGATGGTGAAATGGACTTTTATGGAAATTTTTCTAACTTAGTATCGGGTCTATCTGGCAGTCACACCCACAGTTGGGGGATGGCAAAGGACAAAGATGGCTATATTCATTTTGTGGCAGCTTGGAACTCCTACCGTATCTCGCCCGATGGTAAGAAGATCGAGACAATGACCAAGGGGCTAAGAAACTGCATGGGCTTTGGGCACATGTCAGATGGCACCATTTTAGTGGGACCACAAGAGGGCACGAATACGCCAACGTCAGAAATTATCGAAGTGCGTAAAGGTGACAACCATGGGTTTAAGAATAGCGATAAGCTGAGCATTCCATTGGGCTATGTGCCAAGAGGAGTAGACAACTCGACTGGAGGGTTCTTAGAAGTTGATAGTAAACGATGGGGGCCATTGGGTAAGAAAGGTGTGCTGGGTATCTGCTATGGATATGGCTCATGGTATCAGATTTTATTTGATAAAAACGTTAGTAAGACAGGTCATCGTCAGGTGGCTAGTGTGCCAATGGATGGGAACTTTTCTAGTGGAGTGACGCGTGGAGCCGTAAATCCGGTGGACGGACAGGTTTACATGGTTGGACTCGATGGATGGGGTGACTACTCAGTGCAAGATGGTTGTCTGCATCGCTTGCGCTACACTGGTAAGCCATTGTTGGAGCCTATCGCTTATGAAATTTGTGACAATGGTATCAAGATTGAGTTTCCGGAAGCATTGGATCCAAACTATATTAATGATGCGTCACATTATTTTGCTCAAATGTGGAATTACAATAATTCACGCCAATACGGTTCACCTGAATTTTCCATTAAGAACCCTAAGTCATTAGGACATGATCCATTGAAGGTAAGAAGTGCACGTGTGCTCGGTGGTGGCAAGTCGATATTTGTAGAGATTCCTGACCTCCAGCCTGCGATGCAGATGCATCTGCGCATGCATCTTAAGACGAAGTCAGGACTGGAGTTTAAGAGCGATCTCTTTCCAACTATTGTCAAGTTAGGCGAATTTTATAAATTTGATGGAGCCATTGCCAAGGTCGATAAATCTAGGGAATTTATACTCCGCACTGACCGTGAAAGTGGTAAAAAACAATCGTTGTTTACTTCATCTGGTAGAGAAGATGCTCACGCAAAGAAGGTGAAAATTCAAACGGTGGTGAGTCTCAAGTATAATGTTAAAAAGTTTACAGTGAAAGCTGGTGAGTCAGTGGCACTAGAACTTAAAAATATCGATACCATGCCCCACAACTTGGTGATCGTAAATCCAGCAATGAAGAAGCTTGTTGGGGAGGCCGCATTTAAGATGCTGAACGATCCGGAAGCAATTAAGAAAAGTTATGTGCCTGACGATAAATTGGTAAGGTCCAATGTGGTTGCGTTTACCTACGTGGTCGATCCTAAGGGAACACACACGACCTATTTCATTGCGCCAAAAGAGAAAGGGGAATATCCGTTTATTTGCACATTCCCGGGTCACTGGCAAGCGATGCAAGGGGTGATGACAGTGGAGTAACTATCAGCTGGATATTTTTTATGCTCGCAGCAGTTGTGACTAGTCATTTCTAAGAGCCTCGATGGGATCAAGTTGTGCTGATTTAGCTGCTGGGTAGATTCCAAATATAAGTCCAATAAGTGCTGAGACGAGGAAGGCTAAGACCACCGTGCCAAACGAAACAATAGCCTCCATTCCGGTCCAATGAGTGATAAGTTTGGGGAAAACGAGGCCAAGTAACACACCAATAGCACCGCCTGAGATAGAGAGAATCACAGCCTCGATCATGAACTGACTGACGATGTCGCTCTTACGTGCACCAAGGGCACGCCTCAGTCCAATTTCACGGGTGCGTTCGGTGACTGTAGCTAGCATGATATTCATGATGCCGATACCACCAACGATGAGTGAGATGGCAGCAATGGAACCAAGCACAATGTTGAACATACGTTGCGTGGCTTCGGATTCTTTTAGCAACTGAAGGGGGACAATGAGCTTGTAGTCATTCTTCTTGTGTCCGTATTTCATTAAATTTGCAATCTGTCCTTCACCTCTGAGCACAGCAGCGTGTGACTTCATTTGGATAACAATCGAGTGGAGTTCCAGCATTTCAGCAGTGAAGCTTCCTGAGACTTGTTTGACGATGAGGTTTCCATAACGTGACTTCATCGTGTTGAGTGGTATATATGCTGCTTTAACTGAATTTCTATCGGCATTCTCACCATCTTGATCAACCACTCCTATGACATCATAGTGTTGATTTTTGATCACCACACTATTTTCTAGAGGCTCTTGATAAGGGAATAGTTCCACGGACAAACTTCTAGTGATGACACAGACATTTCGACGTTCTATATGGTCGAGATCACTGATGAATCTACCTTTGCTGATGGTGAGTTTTTTCACATCTGATAGTGCCCCAACTGTGCCTAAAATTTCTGAAGCTGATTCTTTATCGGAGAACTTTACCGGCTCGTTAAGGCGTCGGATGGGAATGGCTGCCTCAACTCCATCGACGGTGGCGAGGATGCGTTCGAGATCTAGATAGGTGATGCCGTATTTTAGAATGGAGCCATTGGACTCTTCCTCGACTGGCGGTTTCAATGTCTCTACGATGATATTGTTACTACCAAGCCCCTTGATTCTTTCTTGAGCTTGATAGGAAGCCCCTTCACCGATCGCGAGCATAGTGATGACCGAGCAAACGCCAAAAATAATACCTAACACCGTTAAGCCAGAACGCAGTTTATGCAGCATTAGACTCTTGAAGCCCATTTCAACTGCGTGAAATAATGTGTCAATCATTGGAGAACCTCCCGATCAATAAGACCGTCTTTCATGTGGATAACCCTGTGTGCGTAAGCAGCCACGGTGTTGTCATGGGTGACGACCACGATGGTCTTGCCGGCTTGGTGGAGGTTATTGAGAATCTTCATTATCTCTAACTCAGTGTGACTATCTAAATTTCCAGTCGGCTCGTCTGCGAGAATCATCAAAGGGTCATTGATCAATGACCTAGCAATTGCGACACGCTGTTGTTGACCTCCAGATAATTGGCTGGGTTTGTGGTCGAGTCGATCTGCTAGACCTACCATGGTAGCTAGTTCAATGGTTTTCTCTTGGTAGTTTTTTACCGAGACTCGCTGATAGAGAAGGGGGACTTGAATGTTTTCAATAACGGTGAGTTGGGGAATAAGGTTGTAACTTTGAAAAATAAAACCAAGCTTTTTCCCGCGTGCCGTTGAGAGATCATTATCGCTCATTTGCGACACATCATTACCACCTAGGTGATAGCTACCTAACGAAGGCCTATCCAAGCAACCTAGAATGTTAAGCAAGGTTGATTTTCCTGAACCAGAGGGACCCATGATAGCGACAAATGAGCCTTCTTCTATCGTGAGGCTCACTCCCTTGATGGCATGAACGTCTTGACCCTTTAGTGGGAAGGTTTTAGTGATGTGATCGAGTCGAATCATTGCTAAGGAGCGGTTAAGAGAATTTCGTCACCTTGCTGAATTCCGTCGAGCACCTGTGCGTAACTATTGTTGATGACGCCGAGTTGAACTTCCTTTTTCGTATCGCCACCATCTTTGGTGAAACAGTAGTATTTACCTTTTTCAGTGTAGATAGATTGAATAGGAATAAGCAGGGTGTCTTTTAATTCATGAGTGATGATCTCAACCTTGGCCGAAACCGATGGTTTAACGTCTGGAAGCGGATCGGTGATTAACACCTCAACAAGGTAAAATTTGTCTCCTGTGCTAAACCAAGAATTCTCTTTGTCAGGGACAGCGGAGACGGAAATTACTTTGGCTTTCAATCGGTCGCTTCTGATCGACTCAATGGTGACGTGGGCTAACTGTCCATTCTTGATTTTGCTGATGTGAAACTCTGGGACCTTGAGACGCACCTTCATCTTACTGAGGTCAGGAATGACGACGAGTTCTTGATTCTTGGTTACAGTGGCACCTTTCTCTATAGGAGCTTGGTTACTATGGCGACGATTCACTTGCTTATACAAGACCATTCCAGAGGCAGGAGCTTTGAGTATAACCTTTGAAAGTTTGTCATCTATATCTGCTAGTTGCTCTAGGTTGAGCTTCAGTTTACGTTCGGCAGAGGCTAGAGCGGCCTTGGACAGGGTGACTTTACTATCACCCTGTTTGATCACACGCTCGTGCTTTTTGATAGCTTCTGTGACCTTTGAATCGAGTTCAGCTTTTTGTTTTGGGAGGTCGAACTTGATCAAGGTTTGAAGTTTATTCTTAGCTGTTTCGAGAGCTTTGGTCTTGAGGTTTACATCCAGTTTATCGCGGTCTACCTGACTTTTGGTTTCGAACCCTTGCTGTGCCAGCTTTTCACTCCATCCAAAACGTTGACTTGAGAGCTTATAGGCATCTTCGGCGTTGCTGATATCTGTTTCAGCATTGCGAAGCTGTTGAGTGTTATCGAATTCTCTAAACTTTTGTAGATCCATTTCTGCAAAAATGATGTCCTTTTTCGCATTACGAATGTCACTATCTGAAGTGCTCTGATCGATTAGTAAATTGTTCTGTGCTGTTACCTTCGAAGTCTTGCTAGTTTCGATTTCGAGTTCCAACTTTTTACGTGATTCACGCATAGTTTCAGCGTCGAGTTCAACAATTTTATCACCTTCATTGACAATTGTGCCTTGCGGGGTGATGAAGATAATTTTTGAATTTCCGCTGAGTGGGTTGATGATCGGATATTCTCGGACTGCCTTAAGCTCTCCTGATTCGGTGACGGTGACCGTGAGATCGGCACGTGTCACTGTGTGGTAGGCATTGATGTCGAGTGACGTCGTCTCCGATTGCGTGACTTGATAGCCCCAAATTCCGCCACCTATAGCGAGCAAAGCGACACCGCCGATAGCGATCGTTTTTAGTGTGAGTTGCATATTACCTAAGTTGTTGGGTTGGGTTGGCTTTGAGCCAAAATTGTTTTGTTTCGGTATTTAGAATACCTAGATCGTTGTAGAAATTGAGGCGAGACTGTTGGTAGTCAATAAGTGCCGCTGTTACCGCATTCTGAGCAGAAATTAGAGCGTCTTGTGATTCACTAAGTCGACGGAAGATAAGTGTACCAGCTTTCAACCTCAGCTCATTTCCTACGACGCGTCGTTCGGCTAGTTTGACGGCACCTTGTTGGATCTCGTAGTTCTGTTTAAATTGGTTGATTTCACGAAGACGAAGTTTGATTTGGTTATCCAGTGAATCGTATGAACGGCTCAGCGAGCGAATGCCAGCTTGGAATCGTATGAGAGAGGTCCTGTAGGCATTACGTTGAGTTCGGCGATTGATGGGGAGGTTTAACTCGACCCCAACGGATGTGTTCAGGTCGTTGAGATCGAACTGGTCAAACTTACTGTCACGACTGCCTAATGAGGCATCCGCAACGAAGTCAATCTGTGTTTTTAGGGCGTCGGCAGTGACCACGACTTGGCGCTTTGTGTCGTCGAAACGATCGATATCATTCATCAGCTGTAGCCGATTCTTTAGTGCGATGTTAAATGCTTGTTTCGCGCTAAGGTTGACACTTTGTAGACCCGCTTGACGTAGCTTGTTAAGTTCGTTGGAATCGAGTTTAAGAATCGTGCCTGCAGGAATTCCTAGGGTGATTTTAAAATTGTCGAGCGACGATTGGAAACGCGATTTCGCGTTGATCCATCGTGTTTTAGCCTGTAGCTCTCCTTGCTTTGAGTCGCTCACCTCTTGTGGAGAGGCGCGGTCGACTGAACGAGCTTTGAGGTATTTAGTGTTTTGTTGACGGGAGAGGTAGTTGTTATGCTCGTTTTTTACCTGTTCTTGTTGTTGGAGTAGGCGTAGATAATCGAGCACGATATCTGATTGGAATTCATCTTGGAAGGTGGAGAAGTTACGGATGGCATAGACAACATTGCGTGATGATTGAGTGAGGTTTTCACTAGCAATGTCGGAGCCGGAGCCACGTAGCAATGGTCGGACAATATTAGCTGAAATAACGGAAGTGGCTGAAGTGCGTGGATCGCCACTGAAGAAGCGGAATAGGTCGTTTGCTAATGAGAGGGAAAAGGCACCACCAGCGAGAAGGCTGCGATTGAGCTGTCCTGAGAAACCTGTCGATGATGGCACATCACCATTACCGTCAGCAGCGACACTGGTGTCGATACTTCCTGTAAGCTGAGTGCGGAAGGTATTTTCCGTATTGGACAGAGCTAGTGCCGCTAAGTAGAGGCGTTCTTTTTCTGATTGGAATTCTCTGCTTTGATTGACTGCTATATCGAGGGCTTGGTCGACCGTAATGGTGAGCTTCCCTTTGGACTGACTTTCCTTGAGCAGTTTGTTGGCTGTGAGGGCACTCGGTGGGAGAGAGGAATACTTGGTATCGATAGAAAAATTAGATGATTTGCCAAAGACGTGCTTCTCTGAGCGCTTGAGGATGGCGTAGATTTCCTTGTCGGCTTTTTGCTCATGGTAGCTGGGTGAGCAGCTAGCAAGGTAAAGTAGGTAAAGAATGGTGAGTGGATATCTCATCATGTGACTAGCGGTTTGCATGTGGATGCTTGTTTTTAAGCCTGTAGATCATTTGTTTTATTATTGACCATACTATACCTTCTCACCACTTTCGGCAACTAATGTTACGACGATGTCGGAGAATTATTCACTAGCGATGAATTTAGGGAGTGGTTAAATTACCTATAACGCTTGAAGTATTTGGTATGACAGATGCGGCAAAAAGGCTTTTCAATACAGTCAGAAGCCGCTTTACTCATGGTGATTTATGAAAGTCATCCAAGTAACAGCAGCGTGTGTCAATCAGATCCCTATGGATTGGGCTGGTAATGTAGCCAGACTTCGTTCTGCCATTGAAGCTGCGGCAGAGTCTGGCACCCATGTGCTATGTTTGCCTGAGCTAGCTATCACGGGCTATGGTTGCGAAGACATGTTTCTTGCTCCAGATACGTGTCAGCGTGCTGAGGGTGGCTTATCTGCCTTGTTGGATGTAGCTCCTGATATGGTAGTGGCTGTGGGATTGCCTTGGCGTCATCAAAATACGGTTTTCGATGTGGCTGCGGTGATTCATCAAGGGCGAATCTTAGGGCTTTATGCAAAGCAAAACCTGGCAGGTGATGGCGTTCATTATGAACCTAGGTGGTTTAGCCCATGGCCAGCTGGCGTGACTGGTGAAACCACTATTTGTGGTCAAACTGTGGCGATAGGCGATGTTTTATTTGAGGTCGGCGGAGTGACTATAGGGGTAGAAATTTGTGAAGATGCATGGGTGGCGGATCGGCCAGGTTCTGCGATCAGTGAGCACGGAGCTGAATTGATACTCAATCCTAGTGCCAGCCATTTTGCCTTCGGTAAACAGAAAATACGCGAGCGATTTGTCATTGAAGGATCAAGGGCGTTTGGGGTCGGCTATGTGTATGCAAATTTATTAGGAAACGAGTCAGGGAGAATCGTGTTTGATGGTGGAGCGATGATTGCGAACTGTGGTGATTTATTGGCGACAGAAAATCGCTTTAGTTACGAAGATTTCACCCTGATTTCAGCTCATATCGATATTGAGCTAAGCCAGACCAAGCAAGCTGTATCTGCTTCAAGAGTTGTTGGCGTGACGGGTCATGATGGAGCACTGCACTCAGATTTTGATTGGGCGTATGCGGAGAATATGCCGACCGAGGCGATCGAGAGAAAGCTTTGGTGTAAAGAGGAGGAGTTTTCTCGCACGGTGGCCTTGGCCTTATTTGATTATATGAGGAAGAGTTACTCACGTGGCTTTGTGCTTTCTTTAAGTGGTGGTGCTGACTCTTCTGCGATTGCCTGTTTAGTGAAACTGGCCTTGAACTTTGCGATTACTGAATTAGGAGAGGATGGAGTACGGAAGAAGTTAGCGTATTTTAATTTGCCAGAGGATTCATCTCAGTGGATGAGGTTGATGTTAGTTTGCGTTTATCAAGCGTCTGAGAATAGTGGGGGAGCCACTGAGCATTCGGCACAGTCGTTAGCCGAGTCGGTCGGGGCTGAATATCAGCGATGGGATATTTCTCAATTGGTCGATGGCTATACCACGATGGTGAGTGCTGGCGTCGGCCGTGAGTTGACGTGGCAGACTGATGACATCACCTTGCAAAATATCCAGGCGCGTGTGCGTGCTCCGGGGATCTGGATGCTGACAAATATCCGTGGAGGTCTGTTGTTATCTACTTCGAACCGATCAGAGGCTGCGGTTGGTTACGCAACGATGGATGGTGATACCTGTGGTGGTGTTAGCCCGATTGCAGGAATTGATAAAGCCTTTTTACGTCACTGGTTACGGTGGTTAGAAACGTCCGCCATGGAAGGGATTGAGAAGATCCCAGCATTGGTGGCGGTGAATGCCTTGCATCCCACTGCAGAACTTCGTCCCGAAGAATATGATCAGACTGATGAGAGCGATTTGATGCCTTATCCGTTATTGGATGCGATCGAAAAAGCGGCAATTCGTGATAAGCGTAGCCCCTTAGATTGTTACAAAATCGTGTGCCATCAATTTAGTGATTACGGGAAAGAACAATTAAAACTCTGGGTAATCCGATTCTTCAAGCTATGGGCACGCAATCAATGGAAGCGTGAACGCTATGCTCCCTCGTTCCACCTTGATGACGAGAATTTGGATCCGAAGACGTGGTGTCGATTTCCAATTCTTTCCAGTGGCTTTACCAAAGAATTGGCAGAGTTAGAGGCGTACAATGGATGATTGTAGACTGGGCTTATGGCTTTATGAGCAGCTTTTCCTTCGTCGCTTCCAGTCGGCTAATGAACTTCTCAGGTTGCCGTTTTGCTCCTTGTAGGCAGCCCCCACAACACATGTAGTAACGCTGCCCCTTGAACTCGATTCTGTATTTTAGCACTGATATTTCAGTTGGACTGATGGGACAATAGCCGAGGAACGGTTTCTGTTTTTCTTTCTGATTGAGTAGTTGATTGGCGATAGCAGAGGCGTCTGTGTTTGGCCATAGTTTGATGAATTTTTTAATGGCATCTTTCTTCTGCTGAATGGGTTTGTGTTTCAGAATTTCTTTCCATTGGGTGTATTCATCGGTTGCTCTCAGGTTGAGCTTAGCGAAAAGTGCTTTACCCTCAATTACTCCAGCTCCACCATGACTGAAGGCGAAGATGCAAAGTCGTTGAGCTGCAGTTGAGTAGTCACCATTGTTGAAAAGACGTTTGCCGTCAGCTAACCGAAGTTTAGCCAGTTTGTCCCATTGTGATTGATGATGCTTAACATTGCTGACAGCTTTAAACATCTCATCACAATCCTGTAGGTGATTTTTAATGGGGTTTCTATGTATATTACAAAGGCATGCTTCGAGGTAGCGTAGCTCATAGTGCTTTTTGATGATATCTTCATCTTTATGGCCACTAGCAATAGCTAGATAGATTATTTTCTTCTCCTGAATCAACCTGCGAACCTTGTCTTGAATCACTCTATTGGGGATATCATAGCTGATGAGAACGGGGAGGTCCTCTTTTTTAGCTGCAGCAAAAGCTTCTTCTAGGGATGGTGCTGAGAGTGGCATCTCCAAACTTGGAGACGGTAGCGGAGTATTCCCTCATCAGGTAGAGTCTTGGGCTGGGAGCTGAGTGAGTGATAGAATAAAGACTGTGAATGTCAGAAAGAAACTCATAAACTAAGGTGATTTAACGGATGGGATCAAGTATTTGAAGGGATCTACAGCTAGAGGGCTTGAAAATCCTCGTGGTAGAACTAGAAATATGTCTACTGCAAATTAATTACAATCCATGATCATCACCTTATCCCACCATTCTTTGTGGTTGGCGATGAACTCCAGGTGATCTGGGTGTACTTGGTATTGATCGTGGTCAGCGATGGAGTCGAATGTTGAATAAGCACAATAGCTGTAGCTGTCTTCGATCACAGGACGCTTCGGAGTAGGAGCTGGCTTTCCCCAGCCTGCAGCGGCAATGTGTGAGACCTTTGAAAGCTTATCGAGTGCTTTTTCAAATATTGCGAGGTCTTGATCGTTCTGACGCTCTTCCTTTAACCAAAAATAGACGTGGTGTTGCATGGAAGAATGTTTAGGCGGCGATAGATTGTGAGGGAAGGAAAAAGTTTATCCACTGTCAATCATTTCACTTGCAAGGTGGGTCACGAGTGACTATCACTTGCGTGCTCTTCTGGCGAGGCTGGGTTACATACATTGATTTAGTGCGCTAGAAGTGGCGGCAGCAATTTAACTAATTTTTATTATGGATAGTATCTCATCACGCATCGCACAGATTTCCCCATCGCTCACTCTTACCATCACCAATCAAGCTAAGGCTATGAAAGCTCGTGGTGAAGAAGTTTACGGATTAGCAGGTGGAGAGCCAGAAATGGACACTCCGCAGTTTATTAAAGACGCTGCTATTAAAGCACTTACAGACGGTAAGACCAAGTACACAGCAGCAGCTGGTATCCCAGAACTTCGTGAAGCCATCGCTGAGAAGCTTCAGAAGCAAAATGATATCACTTACGATCCAAGCCAAGTGGTCGTTAACTCAGGTGCTAAGCACTCATGCATGAATGCTATCCTCGCAGTCGTTGAAGAAGGTGACGAAGTGATCATTCCTGCTCCATTCTGGGTCAGCTATCCTGAAATGGTACGTATCGCTGGTGGTATTCCAGTGATCGTTGAAACTAAGGAAGAAAATGGCTGGAAGCTCACTCCTGAAGAGTTCGAAGAGAATATGACTGGTCGCACCAAGATGATCATCTTGAACACTCCGGGTAACCCAACGGGTGCAGTTTACACAGCTGATGAGCTTCGTGGACTCGGTGAAATAGCACTTCTCGAAGACATCATCATCATGTCAGATGAAATTTACGAAAAGCTCGTGTATGGAGAAACTAAGCACACAAGCATTGCGTCATTGAGCAAGGAACTTTACGACCTCACCATTACTATCGGCGGATTCTCTAAGGCATATTCCATGACAGGTTGGAGAATCGGCTACATCGCTGCTCCTAAAGAAATCGCTAAGGCAATTTCAACTATCCAGGGTCACACGACTTCTAACGCGTGTTCATTCGCTCAATATGGTGCAGTTGCTGCATTAACTGAGAAGAGCACATTTGTTGATGATCTTCGTGCTGAATACGACATGCGTCGTCAATTCATGTTTGCACGTCTTTCTGAAATTTCCAACATCTCAGTGGTTGAGCCACAGGGAGCGTTCTACTTCTTCGTGAATGCAGCTCCAATGGGCCTCAAGTCAGTGAACCTTTGTGATAAGCTTCTCAACCGTTACAAGGTAGCAACTGTTCCTGGTATCGCGTTTGGTAATGACAGTGCCCTACGTATTAGTTACTGCACAACACTTGACGTGCTCAACGAAGGCCTTTCACGCTTCGAAGACTTTTGTAAGTCACACTAATTGATTGGGAATGATTTTTC
>CAXMOB010000360.1:0-1691 GCA_964194815.1 Vicinamibacteria bacterium
ACAAATTGCCCTCGCTGATCGTTGGTTCAATGCGACTGATGACACCGTCGATCAATTCGCGTGCTACACCATCAAGATCGATCGCAATGGCAACGAAGGACACCGTAAAATCCTCAACCCAGGCAAACGCCAACGCGTCGAACTGAAGTGGAACCTCAAGGCAGTGAAGCCATACTGTGATGTCTCAGTCGACGGCAGACTTGTCATCACTCACCTGATCGAACACGATACACCAAACGGCATCAACTACATCCACTTCTACAACACCGCTAAAAAAACAGATCGCCAAGGTACTTCACTCTACACCATCAGAGCGTTCACGAATGGCACTTCGTTGGCAGCTCCACTCAAGTAGTAGCTATTGTGCCGTAATTCACCTTTACAGACTCCACCACAAGCACCTAACATCCCAGCTAATGAAGTATATTTTTCTCATCCTTCTTAGCTCTCCCATTTTCTTACTGCTCTGTCAGTGCGGTGAGAAAAGTCAAGTGACTCAGTCACCTCCACCATTGCAGGGAGTTACTTCTCCTATTGACCCCGTAGCTGACCAAGAAGAATTAGAACTCGTATTCTATCAGCTCGACGAACTTGCAACATTTGATAGAATTGTTGAGTACCGAGTGAAAAATCATAGTGAGACTCAATCAAAAAATCAGACGCTCTCGAAAGCACAAAAGCAACGTGCATTTTTTTGTAACTCTCTCATTAACCTCGTTCTTGGAACTGACCTAGAAAAAACAAACTATACTGATTATACCACAGTAGCCAAACAAATTGGCATTGAACTAAAAGGCGACTTCTTCCTTGCTCAGGGAGAACAGCACTATGCTGGTCTCTGGCTCTATGCCACAAAAAAACAACACCGCGAGTTTTCACTCATCTTAGATAAATCCACTACTGAAATATGTAAAAATGAATCGCCTCGCTATTGTTATGAGATCTCACTTCAAGAGTTTGACAACTCACAGAGCAATGGTGTGGAACTAGCTCGACGCTACATCTATTTAGATCAAGTTGACAACAATTACACAGATCCTGAGTGTAGCTATCATTACAGCCAAATGCGTGTTAAACTAAAATTCGATCAGAAGGAAAAACTCTCTTTAACGTATAGGAATCCCCAGCATGATGTATCTCATTCTTTTGATCTCACCTCACACAATGGTTCACCCCAAACCCACTTCTTCCCCAAAGAACAAGAAAAGAAGCATCTTGGAGTGTCGATTCTTCGTCATAAGCTCAACCATAGGCTTTCAAATACTTTTATCACACCCACTACAAAATTCGATATCACAGCATGTCTCATCAAAGAAGCGAAGTCACCTCATCGACAACAAAAGATAGCGTACAGTCAGCCAGTACCTCCTGACCTAATAGAAAGAATAACCAATGAAAAAAACACTCTCCCTCTAGAGAAGCTATCTAAGATTATTGCAAAAAGGCACCAGTTAGAAATCCAAGATGCCTATAACATTACAGAGATTGTACTAGGAATGAATGTTCCAAAGGATGAACTTTCCTATATTTTCTTCCTTCCTGAAATTAGCCAAATAATATCCTCAGCACAACTATCTGCAACACATCAAATACGAGAGATTTTCATGCCTTGGATTGACATATTTCCTTCTGCAAAAGTAACAGCTAGCCTTTACTTTGTTGATGCTCCTAAATTTGGAAAACAATTCGAC
>CAXMOB010000361.1:0-5949 GCA_964194815.1 Vicinamibacteria bacterium
TCATCCTCGTTACACCAGCATCGTTATGGCGAAACAAGCAAAGACAGCAATCATCCCGACTCGTGAACAAGATTTTCCTGAATGGTATCAGCAAGTAATCAAGGAAGCTGACCTTGCAGAAAACTCAGAAACGCGTGGCTGCATGGTGATCAAACCATGGGGCTATGCTCTATGGGAGAACATTCAGCAACAACTTGACCAGTACTTAAAACAAACGGGTCACCAGAATGCTTATTTTCCGCTCCTCATCCCAATCAAGCATTTTGAAAAAGAAGCCGAGTGCGCTGAAGGATTTGCTACCGAATGTGCTGTGGTGACGCACCACCGCCTCGAAGCAAAAAAGAACGACGACGGCACCACCACAATGACACCAGCTGGTAAACTTGAGGAGCCATACGTCATTCGCCCTACTTCTGAAACCATCATCGGCGCAGCCTTTGCACGTTGGACAGAATCTTACCGCGACCTTCCATTGCTCATCAACCAATGGGCCAACGTCATGCGTTGGGAAATGCGCACACGCCTGTTCCTCCGCACCGCAGAATTCCTCTGGCAAGAAGGCCACACAGCTCACGAAACCAAAGAACAAGCGATCAAAGAAACTGCCCTCATCCACGACATCTACGAAGAATTCGTGCGTGACCACCTTGCTATCCCTGTAGTGCCAGGTGAAAAATCAGAAGCCGAACGCTTCCCAGGTGCTGAACAAACTTTCACCATCGAAGCCATGGTGCAGGACAAAAAAGCGGTGCAGGCAGGAACCTCACACTTCCTTGGTCAAAACTTCTCGAAAGCTCAGGACATCTCGTTCACCGGTCGCGACAACACCATCCAGCACGCATGGACCACCTCATGGGGTGTTTCAACACGCCTCATCGGAACACTCATCATGGCCCACGCTGACGACGATGGACTAATCGCACCTCCACGTATCGCACCGCAACAGGTTGTGATCGTTCCTGTGACTCCGAAAGAAGACACACGCGACGCCGTTATCGCTGCATGTGATGAACTCGCGAAAGAACTTCGTCAACTTCGCTTCCACGGCGAGTTACTCCGCGTTCACGTCGATAAGCGCGACCTCAATGGTGGCACCAAGAAGTGGGAATGGGTCAAAAAAGGAGCACCTGTGCGTATCGAAATCGGACCTCGCGATCTCGACAGCGGCAAGGTCTGTCTGCAACGTCGCGATCAAGCACCTACTGACAAAGCCTTCGTAGCCAAAGAGGAATTCCTTGGCGATGTTCTCGCTATCCTTCAACAGATTCAAGACGAAATCCTTCGCCGTGCCACTGTGTTCCGCGATGCCAACATCGAAGACTGTAACGACCTCGACGCTTTCCATAAGCACTGGTCAGCATCCGAACAACCAGGATGGCTCGTCACACCATGGGCAGGAACTCGTGAAGAAGAGGAAGAGCTCAGCAAGACTCATAAGATCGCTATCCGTTGTCTGCCAAAAGGCCAACAGGACGGCGAAGAAGCACCCTGTGTCCTCACCGGTAAGCCTACCAAAGCCAGAGCCATCTGGGGACGTAGTTATTAAGCGCTTCGCGGTAGAAAAAGGTAAAAGGGCTTTGGTTTTTTGCTTGGCATGATTTCACCCCAGCATCATGCCGAGCCCCTTTCCTCTTTTTCGTGCCATTTCGTGTGATTCGTGGTTCCATCACAGCAACATCGGGAGCCCAACCCAAGCCTTCTCACACCTTCCATGCTCTATCAAAAATCATTGAGCGTATTCGCACCAATTCGCCAAGATTCGCACTTAGTCTTTTCATCGTCCCAGCCCTTTTTCCTTTCATCTTTTTCCAACGCTTTGCGTTGATACCTACGTCTTCTTGAAATAGCCTTCTTGCTTTTCAGAAATAGGCATGGATAACATCTCCATCACTTTCAACATATCCTTCCACAAGCGACGTTTGTCATCGGTTTCTCCAGCTTGAAGAAGATAACTCGGATGGTAGGTCGGCAACACCGGAATGCCCTTGTAGCTGTGACTGCCACTACGAAGCGTATCGATATCCTCAGTTGACTTGGTAAAAAACTTAGCAGCACCGTCGCCT
This sequence comes from Vicinamibacteria bacterium, assembly GCA_964194815.1. Classification (GTDB taxonomy): domain Bacteria; phylum Verrucomicrobiota; class Verrucomicrobiia; order Verrucomicrobiales; family Akkermansiaceae; genus Rubritalea. Next base: position 2,064 of record CAXMOB010000361.1, read on the forward strand.
AAAGTAATAATGATCTTTGGCTTCAGCGTATTGATTTCTTGATCTATCAAAGGCTTGGCAGTTTCCAGCTCAATGGCTGTCGCAGGACGACCATTGGTGGTTTGTTGAGAAATCTCAGGACGAAACTTTAAAATGTGAGTAACATGCACCTGTTCACGACTCAAGCCCATCGCACGTAAAATGCCATTGAGCTTTTCACCGGCAGGTCCACTGAATGGAAAACCATTTTTCTCATCATGGTATCCTGGAGCCTCACCCACGAACATGATATCGCTGCTACTCGCTGGCGTAGGAAAAACAAGCTGCGTGCGTAATGTCCCCAAGGCCTTCAGTGGAGCATAGCTCTCACAAATACTACGTAAGGAACCGAGCAACTCGCCATCGGTCGACCCCGTCGCCTTACCCGGCTTCACTGCCACAGGTGCTTGGGCTATCGCTGCAGCTGGCTGAGCTGAACTAGTCGATAAAGTCTCACTAGCTGGAGCAACATTCGCCACAGGAGTAGCCTGCTGTTGCGGTGTAGCAACCACCTCGGTAGCTCCTTTCACTGCACGCACATAGAACTTTCGTAGAATCGCACGCGAGTGCTCATCTAAGGCAATATGCGTCTCTCCCTTGTCTTGAAGTTGTTCAAGGTAAGCAATGAGAGGTTCAGCAGCGGACATGAGATCAGTCTCTTAAATTCTATCCAGGATGCAAGCTTTGCTTAAAGTGCTCTACGAGCACGGATCGCCGCAGAGAAGGTATCGAGCACATTCTCCGTATCCGCCCAGTTGATACACTGGTCGGTCACTGACTGGCCATACACCATGTCCTCAGAAATCTTCTGGTTGCCTTCAACCAAGTTAGACTCAACCATTACAGCTGCAACCGCTTTTGAACCTGCACGCAATTGCTCGCAAAGCTCATCTGCCACCTTCGGCTGATTGCGGAAGTCCTTGTTGGAGTTACCGTGTGAGCAATCGATCATCATCTGTTCAGGAAGTCCCTTTGCTTGAAGCCTCTCCGCACATGCATTGACCGAAGCCGCATCGAAGTTTGGTCCGTCTGACGCACCACGAAGAATGATGTGTCCAGCTGGGTTACCTGTTGTGGTCACAATCGCTGAAACCCCTTGCTTAGTAACAGAAAGGAAATGGTGTGAATTCTGAGCGGCTTGGATGGCATCGAGTGCGATTTGAATCGTGCCGCCTGTGCCATTTTTGAAACCAACTGGCATCGAGAGACCTGAAGCAAGTTCGCGGTGCACCTGAGATTCAGTCGTGCGGGCGCCAATCGCTCCGTAAGAAATAAGGTCCGCTACATATTGTGGAGAAATAGCGTCGAGGAATTCTGTCGCTGCAGGAACGCCCATCTCATTGAGACTGAGAAGTAGTTCACGTGCGATGTGAAGACCCTTGTTAATGTCGAATGAGTTGTCGAGATGTGGGTCGTTGATCAATCCCTTCCAGCCAACAGTCGTGCGTGGCTTCTCGAAGTAAACACGCATGATGATGTGGAGTTCATCCTTGTGCTTATCTGCAGCTGATTTGAGTAGCTCAGCGTATTCGAGCGCAGCCTTGGTGTCGTGAATAGAACATGGCCCCACTACAACAAGCAGGCGGTCGTCCTTACCATGCAGAATCGCTTCCGCTTGCTCACGAGCACTCGCAACAACACTTGCTGCCTTTTCTGAAAGTGGCAAGTAGTAGCTTAAAACCGCTGGAGAAATGAGTGGTTTTACAGCTTTGATACGAAGGTCATCGGTATTGGTCATGCTCATGTATTTGTTGATAAGATTTTTTGCTCAGATGAAAAGGTTAAACTACCCGATATGTCGAAAATTGGGTGCTCACTCAACAGATATTAACCCGCAGGTTATTTATCAGCATCTTCTTGAGCGTGAATCAGAAAACCTTCTTGGTGGAAGCGGCTTCCAGCCGATTAAAGTTGAATTCCCAGCCGTTTAAATAAGCCACAGATGAATATCCAAACTAGCCCTTACTCTGCCACCAAAATGTCCGCGTCCTTCGCTTTTTTCCAGCCCATCATTGCTTCTGTCACCATCCAGATTTCCAATGCCAAGGTGCTCACGCCCATCGCCACCAGCAACCAACGACCTTCATTAATCCAGCTATCTGCCATGCCAAATCCTTGAATGAAAATCTGATGAGCCATCGCCCACGCTGGGAAGATCAACATCAAGATCGTAGGGATAATGATGAACCAACTCGGCATTCCACGGCGACGCATCCAAAACACAATGACCAAAAACGCAAGGCCGGCCAATAACTGGTTCACAGCTCCAAACAATGGCCACAGGATCTTTCCTCCTGTGCCTGCCGGTGCTCCCTCAGAAGCCGGCATCGCTGCCATTGTAAATGCCACACCTACCGCAACAATCGTCACCACATGCTTATTGGTCAGCCATGACTTCTTACGGATCTCTGCCTGCTGCTCTTCTGATTTCTTACGGTTTTTGAGATCTAAGAAACAACCCGCTAGTTCCTGTAAAACATAACGTTGCAGTCGACACGCTGTGTCCAAGGTCGTTGCTGCAAACGATGCCACAAACACTCCCATCAACGCCGTGGCAAAGCCTGCGGAAATTCCTAATGCTTGTAAAAAGTTCGCGGAACCAGAAACGAACGCTCCCACTTTTGCTCCCAATGAATTTGCCGAAGCGAAATCGTTGTATTGAGCATTCCAAGCTGCCACTCCAGTGAGCGTTTCTCCCCCTTTGTTCAAACCTAAACCCAAGCCGGCAACACAGGCTAAGATCACTAATACCGCCAAAAATCCCTCGGTCAACATCGATCCATAGCCCACAAAGCGAGCATCTTTCTCACAGCTCAGTTGCTTCGATGACGTCCCAGACGACACCAAACAATGGAAGCCAGAAACTGCTCCACAAGCGATCGTCACAAATAAAAAGGGGAACATCAACGGCAGGTTTTTACCCAGACCATCATTCTCAACAGTAGGTGCCACAATCTCCAGTGCCTGACGTGTGCCCTCAGCATCAGGGGCTCCGCCAAACAGTCCAGCTACCACTAAGCCGACAATCACCAACACCAAAGTCGAGAGCAGTTGCAAGGAGTTGATGTAGTCACGTGGCTGTAACAAAGTCCACACAGGAAGCACCGATGCAATATAGGAATAGACCAGCAAGGCAACCACCCAAACCATCAATCCCCAATCCTTCATCACATCATTCCATTCACCCAAAAATCCTACATTGCCGTAAAGCACAGAGAGGTACATCAGCACCAAAGCAATCACCGAAGGAATCAAAATGTTCGACCCTTTTTTGTGCACGAACACACCAATCAATATCGCCAATGGGATTTGTAACAAACATGGCGTGATCGCCATTGGATACTTGGCAAACACAGCTGCAATCACCAGCCCAAAAATAGCCAAAACCATCGTCAAGGCCATCGCAAGAATCAATAAAAACAACAATCGCACACGCTTGCTGATCACCTTGCCAGCCACATCACCGACAGTCTGTCCTTTGCTTCGCATCGATACCACCAAGGCTCCAAAGTCATGTACCGCTCCAATAAATATCGACCCCACAAGCACCCAAATCAAGGCTGGCACCCAGCCCCACATCACCGCCACCGCAGGACCTACAATCGGCCCAGTTCCAGCAATAGAGGTAAAATGGTGCCCAAAGACAATGCCCTTCTTGGTCGGCACAAAATCCTCACCATCCTCAAGTTCCTTCGACGGCACATTCGCCCCCGCCACCAATCCAAAAACCTTGCTGCCCAGCCAACGACCATAAGTCAAGTAGGCCAAAATATAGAGAACCAATGAGCCGAGTGCGATAATAAGAGTGGTCATAGAATGTGAGTCGTGTGGTAGTGCAAGCTAGCGAATCCAGCCATCAAGGCAATAG
>CAXMOB010000362.1:0-2538 GCA_964194815.1 Vicinamibacteria bacterium
GCTACTGCAAGACGGTGTCAACCTACGTAAATTTCCATCCTACCAAGGTGCCAAAGATTACCGTAATTTACCTGTCTCCGCGATCATGACCTATGATCCCATCACTCTCGATGGAGATGAAACTATCGCGGTCAATCGAGCGATGATCGCTAGCTCACGTTTCCAGTTCCACGGTTACCCAGTGACCAACTCTGAGGACGAACTCATAGGACTGGTAACCCATCACGAAATAGAAGACGCGGAACATGGCCTAGCACTTCATGCGCTCGTGGATGCACAAACCACTATAACCGTGCCACCAGAAAAATCAATTCGTGACGCCGCTAACCTGATGATTAAAAATGACATCCAGCAGGTGCCCATTGTTTCCGCCATTAATCCAAAGAAGCTCATCGGCCTCTTGACGCTGAATGATATTGCCCGTCAGCAAAACGTGCACGACTAGAGTACCTTTTTCAGGCCCACTCCCGATGCACCGACTGTGTAGTTTTCCTCACTTGTTCATTGTGAGTTGACTCAAATCTCAGAAACATATAAACACCAGCAACGTTCAAAACACATGGAAAAAATGCGGCTACTACTACTCACACTCATAGCGTTTCTCGGCATCAGTGCCTCACTACAAGCCAGTGCTTCAGGTGAACCAGCTTTCCCAAAAGGATCAGTTCCTCACTTGAAGGAAGATCAATATGCTCAATTCCCAACTCCGCTTGGCAAGTATGAAGAATTTAAGAACGCTGAAGGCAAAACGGATCTCGCTGCAACATTAAAAGATCGTGCATTCAATCAAGAGAATCACTTCAACATCGTTGCGAGTATCATCTTTCTCTGTGCGATTATTCATACCTTCCTCGCAAGCTTCTTCATGAAGCTATCGCATAAATTTGAACACGATCACAAGATCAAGATCAAAGAAGAAGGCCGCACAGCCTGTGCTAAGCCACAATCAGATGCCGAAGATGACCAATCCTTCTTATCCACCCTCTTTCACTTCCTCGGTGAAGTCGAAGCCATTTTCGGGCTATGGGTAATCGCTCTTGCAGGTTCTGTCTTCTGGTTCTTCGGTATCGAAGGTGACGGCTTCATGGCTGCTTTCACACAGATCGAGATGTATCTTGGTAAGGACATTAACTTCACCGAACCCTTGTTCGTGATCATCATCATGGCGATCGCAGCCACTCGGCCAATCATCGTTTTCTCTGAAAAAATGATTGGTATACTTGCTAACTTCCTTGGTGGCGGTGCTGCTGGTTGGTGGATCGCGGTGCTTACCATCGCCCCTATTCTCGGCTCATTCATCACTGAGCCAGCTGCCATCACCATTGCTGCCATTCTACTCTCTAAGAAATTTTTCGACAAAAGGCCTTCTTCCCTCTTTGCCTACGCGACGATTGGCCTCCTCTTTGTGAATATCTCAGTAGGTGGAACCCTCACTCACTTCGCGGCTCCTCCTGTGCTCATGGTGGCTGAAACTTGGAACTGGAGCATGGGATACATGTTCATCAACTTCGGTTGGAAAGCTATTATCGGTATCCTTATCGCCAATGCCCTCTACTTTGCAATCTTCCGGAAGCATTTCGCTAAGCTCAGGCCAGCCGCAACTGATGGTAAATCACTCCGTTGGATCGACCGTGAAGACCCTGTGCCACTTTGGGTTGTGCTTGCTCACCTTGCATTCCTCGCATGGACCGTTCTCACACTCCACTTCCCTCCTCTCTTCATCGGCGGCTTCCTGTTCTTCCTCGGCTTCTCACAAGCAACCAGCCATCACCAAAACCGCGTTCAGATGAAGACACCACTTCTCGTTGGTTTCTTCCTCGGTGGCCTTGTGATTCACGGTAAGTGCCAGGCGTGGTGGATTGCCCCAGTCATTTCATCCATCGATAATGAATATATCCTCATGATCGGCTCCACCATCTTGACCGCATTCAACGATAATGCAGCGATCACTTACCTCGCCTCACAAGCAACTGGATTAACTCCAATTGCGAAATACTCAGTAGTTGCTGGTGCCGTTACCGGTGGTGGCCTCACCCTCATTGCCAATGCTCCTAACCCAGCAGGTCAATCCGTTCTCGGTAAATATTTCGACGGTGGCGTTTCACCTCCAAAGCTTGCTATGGCTGCCATTATTCCAACCATCATCATGGGTGCTTGCTTCATGTTCTTCAAGACCGACGGCATGCACGAAGAGCAAATGAAAGTTGAAGACCACGGCCATGACAAGAGTGCCAAAACCGAGCAAGTAGAAAAGCCTCATACTCACGCTGAAGAATCGCACGATTCACACGATGAGCACTCTCACTAGCCCATTCCTGAAAATCTTAAAAACGAGTCATCTAACGATGGCTCGTTTTTTTTGCCTATTTCTTCGGAGATTCCGTCCCTGAAGCCCTAATACCAACTCAGAAAACTTTCTGGTAAATTTATTTTGATGTAGGTTAGATGATTTGGCTTCGCATGCTGTAGATGACGTTTCGGCATATTTACTCCAAATTCAGCGTTAATCATCGGTTGAGGAGCAAGCTCCACGCCCTC
>CAXMOB010000363.1:0-4028 GCA_964194815.1 Vicinamibacteria bacterium
CTGTTGTAGACGAAATAGCGTTTCCATAAACGTCTCGGTTCCTTGCACATGCGATACAACCATTCTAGGCCACATTTTTGGAAAAACGCTGGAGCTTGGTCAACCTCTCCCGCATGAAACGCAAAGGCAGCTCCAATGCCAAAGTAGCAACCGGCAGGTAATTTCTCTAGGTTATTAGCAATCCATCGTTCTTGCTTGGGACAACCCAGGCCAACCCAAACCAGATTAGCTCCACATTCGCGAATCGCAGTGATCATGTCCTCTAAATCTTGATCCTTCCATTCACGGAAGGGTGGCGAGTAGACCCCAACGACTTGGGCCAGTGGATTCTCTTTGGCAAAACGCGTTTGCAATTTCTCTAAAGTCGAATCACTGCCGCCGAGGAAAAAATGCTTGAGATCCCCCTGCCCTTCTGACGCCTCTATCGTCTTCAACATCAAGTTCGGCCCGTAGACACGATCAATCAGCTTCTCTCCTTCTGGTAAGCCACGATTCACCGACCACATAACGGGCATGCCATCGGGGCAGATCAATGAAAACTTACTCATCACCTCAGCAAACTCTGGTTCATGCCTTGCCAAGCTTGGCACATGCGAACTAGCTGCCTCCACCCCATAGGCACGGTCGGCCATACGAGCGTGTTCGAAAATCCATTCGATCGCTCCTGCGTATGTAGTAGCGGCTATTGGTAAGCCTATGACATCAACTGTTTTCATGTTGCGCGTTGCTGAGGGGAAAGGTGAAAGGATAAAGGGCTCGGGTTGAGATGGGGGCCCTTTTATCAGAGCCCTACTTCCTTGTGCTGGATTTGTCCTTTCCGTGCTTTTTGTGTATTCTGTGGTTCAAGAATCAGTAGGTAGTAGTCAGTAGTAAAGTAGTAGAGTGCTCACCCCATTCACATGATCCGTGGTCAAATCCACATCATCCCGAGCCCTTTCACCTTTTTGTGACTTCTGTGCCTTTCATTCAATTCTGTGGTCTATTCCCTTATTTCCCATCATTGGGAGCATTCGTGTTCATTCGTGTAATTCGTGGTTTGTTCCTGCATCATTGGGAGCCTTTTTCCTTTATCCTTTCATCTTTCCCCTCAGCGAAGCGCTCATCTTTTAACTTTCATCTTTTTCCTGAGGAGCCATAGCGACGTCAATCTACCTAGCTCGGTTCTTCCCTTCCTTTTCTTGATCCTTAAATTCCTGGTATGTGATTGATAGTCCCTGCTCCAAAGAAATTTTCGGCTGCCAGCCAGTTTCCTTCAGCAGATTCACATCCATCAGTTTGCGTGGTGTGCCATCGGGTTTGCTCGGATCAGTCTGAATTTCTCCTTCAAAACCAACGGTTTTAGCAATCAACTTAGCGAGTTCCATGATCGAGACATCTTCTCCACAGCCGACATTGACCCAGTCGGCAGGATTTGCTTCCTGCATCAAACGCAAACATCCGTCAGCTAAATCATCGACATGCAAGAACTCGCGTTTCGGCGTTCCTGTTCCCCAAATGGTGACTGACTCCGCTCCCGCTTCCTTGGCTTCGTGGAAACGACGCAACATCGCAGGAATCACGTGGGAGTTCTCTGGGTGGTAATTATCGCCATAGCCATACAAGTTCGTTGGCATAGCAGAATGGAATAGCACACCGTATTGCTTGCGGTAATATTGGGCCATCTTCATGCCCGCTATTTTTGCCACAGCATACGCTTCATTGGTCGGTTCTAGCTCGCCCGTTAATAAGGCCGATTCCTTCATCGGTTGCTCAGCAAACTTCGGGTAAATACAGGAACTGCCCAGAAAGAGAAGTCGTTTCACTCCTGCCTGATACGCCCCTTCGATCGCATTCGAGGCAATCATCAGGTTTTGATAAATAAATTCAGCGGGGTAGGTGTCGTTGGCATGAATACCGCCAACTTTCGCTGCGGCTACCACCACTTCATCTGGCTGATGCTCCGCTAGATACACATGTGTTTGCTGCTGATTGCACAAATCAACATCACTTGACGACGGCGTAAGGATCTCCCCATAGCCATACGCAGGTGCCGCCCGATGGATCGCTGATCCAACCATGCCGCGAGCTCCAAGAATGAGTAATGATTTCATATTTTCAGTAGAAAGTAGTGAGTAGATAGCAGGCGAGAGCTGGGCTTTCTCCTTTTTCCTTTAGCCTTTTTCCTCCTCAAATGGTTCCCATTTGAAGTTAATACCCATGCTGGGTTAAAAGTGCTTGTTGCTTCGCCTCGTTGACATCGTTCGCCATCATGTCTTTACACATTTCTTCGACCGTGATCTGTGGCTCCCAGCCAAGCTTTTCCTTGGCTTTTGCAGGATTACCCAAAAGTGTCTCGACCTCAGCAGGGCGATAGTAACGTGCATCGACTCGGACAATGACGTCGCCCACTTTGATCGATGGTGCGAGTTCGGAGTTGGCCGCTGCCACGGTGCCTATTTCTTCCTCACCTTCACCCGTAAACTCAAGTGTTACCCCAATGTGCTGGGCTGACATCAAAATAAAATCACGCACTGAGATTTGCTTCCCTGTGGCAATGACGAAATCGTCCGCAGTTTCTTGCTGCAGCATCATCCATTGCATACGCACATAATCTTTGGCGTGGCCCCAATCGCGTAAGGCATCCATGTTCCCTAAATAGAGACACTTTTCAATCCCCTGAGAAATCCTTGCTAAGGCCCTGGTGATCTTACGCGTCACGAAGGTTTCGCCACGGCGAGGAGATTCGTGGTTAAACAAAATACCGTTGCACGCATAGATGCCATAACTTTCGCGGTAGTTCACCGTGATCCAGTAAGCATACATCTTGGCAACTCCATAAGGCGAGCGTGGGTGAAAAGGTGTGGTCTCGGTCTGTGGTGTCTCACGAACTTCGCCATACAACTCCGAGGACGATGCCTGGTAAAAGCGGGTTTTCTTTTCCAAACCAAGAAAGCGAATCGCTTCGAGAAGTCGCAAAGCACCTAGTGCATCAACATCGGCTGTATATTCTGGTGCCTCAAAAGAAACGGCAACATGCGACTGAGCCGCTAGGTTGTAGACCTCGTCTGGCTGCACCTCAGAAAGGATGCGGGTCAAATTCGAGGAATCAGTCAAATCACCATAGTGAAGCTTCAAGCGAGCATTTTCGATGTGTGGGTCTTCGTAAATGTGATCCACCCGCTGGGTATTCAAGGATGAGGCACGACGCTTAATCCCGTGCACCACATAGCCTTTTTCTAGAAGAAATTCCGCAAGATACGATCCATCTTGCCCGGTGATACCTGTAATGAGAGCTACTTTCGCCATGATTGCTTCCTCCTTTAAAGACTATTTCACTTCTTAGTTCAATAAAAAATGAACTTAAAAGGGCCCTACCGGAGTTTTCAGGGTTCAGTTGGCAGTTTTCAGCTGCTCCATTCTTTGCTGCTCACTCCTTGAGAGTATTTGTGGTTCAGGAATCAGTAGGTCGTAGCCAGTAGCAAAGTCGCAGAGTGTTTACCCCAAATATCAAGCCTAACCATTCTGTGCCTCCCGTGCCCTTCCGTTCCATTCTGTGGTTAAACTACCCCACTCATCAACTCAGCCGCGGTGCTCGGAGATCCCCGCCTACCGTCACCCTCATTCGTGCCTATTGGTGTCCATTTGCACTCGCTCCGCTCACGCCAAGAGTTCTCCATTTTTCTCCTCCGAAAAACGATATAATAAAAGTTCGCTAGAAGCGGAACCTGTCTTTGTGGTTAGTTCCTGCATCATTGGGAGCCTTTTTCCTTTATCCTTTTAACTTTCCCCTCAGCGAAGCGCTCTCCTTTCATCTTTCCCCTCAGCGAAGCGCTCATCTTTCCCCTCAGCGAAGCACTCCCCCTCAAATCACCACGTGTTTTACATAACGGGCACCGGCCACAAATAGCTCCCACCAGCGGTTGCCAAAGCTAGCGAAGGCTCCATCACCCATGGTCAGACAGAACATCGAGGCGAGCACCAGCACATTGGCGAAAACAATGAACACCAAGGAAAAGAAAGTGCCATTCTCCTGCAAGTCGGGTTGATCC
>CAXMOB010000364.1:0-18490 GCA_964194815.1 Vicinamibacteria bacterium
AAAGCTTTGTGTTTGGATGTCGATGAGGAGATCAATAAGTTCCTCTAAATTGGTGTAATATTTATAGTCTTCTGAGCGGATCGTTTGGTGAATGATTGGCTCTAGCAATGCGTCAACTCCATATCGTTGCCACGTTGTAGGATTCATCTCTTCGGGCATGTAGCCTGTAGAAATGAAGCATAGGTTTCTTCCTAGTGCTGAAATGTCAGCTGTGCGTTCCGATAGATTGGCAACAGATTCATAGGTATTGTTGGCATCAGAGGCATAGGTATTGATGGGCTCACTAGTAGTTGTGACATCATCAGTAGTAGCAAAGATATCGATGGCAGCAGTAGCAGTTACGGTGTCAGTAACAGTTACGGCATCAGTAGCACTTGCGGCATCAGTAGCAGCATCAGGATCAGTTGCGGTGTCAGTAGCGGTTGCGGTGTCAGGATCAGTAGCGGTGTCAGGAGCAGTTGCGGTGTCAAGATCGTAGATGAGTTTGGTGAGCATGGATGGCAAAAGTTTCACCGCATTTTTTTCACCGACATAGATATCTTCGATAGTGACAGCCCCATAGTGCATTTTGTGTTTGTGCAGTGCTTCCAGGACACCAGCTACTTGGATGGTGATTTCCAGCACTTCGTGGAATCCGCATCGTTTGTCAGTAATGAATTGAGATAAGTTACTGACATCGAGCTCTTCAGTTCCGAGGAAGATGTATTCTTCATGGATCCAAAAGTCGATGATCCCTTGTAGATTTGGGTGGTCTACTTTTTTGGCTTTTTTGAAGTGCTTCTTATAAAATCGTTGCCGATTTTCTTTCAGTGGGCTGAGGTCGAACGACTGAAATTTAATGAGTTTAGCTTGTGGCTTATCGAATGCGATATAGACGTGGCCGTGAGCGGTAGAAGTTTCACTAATGAACGTGTATTGACCAAACAGCACATTGAGTTCTTCCACAGAATAGCTGTGTTTTTGCTCTGGTTCTGGATCTACAGGTTCTTTTCTTGGGATGGTGAGACGCATTGATTATAAGCTTGTTATAATAATTTAGCTGAAGCTAAGTCTTTCAGTTTGTTCGGCAAGGATAAAATATTCAATCGGTTGTTAATTCAGGGATAAGTAAAGAATTAGCTTTTAATTTGAAATAGGAATACTAAATGAGTCTATTTTACTTTTTTGAGGAGGACTATGCCATTGGAATCGTTGCCAATGGCACCACAAATCATTGCTTTTACATTGAAAGAGGCTCCGGCCTAATAGCCCTTGACCTTGATTGTGTAGGTAATGGACTTCTTGCCGGAGGCCATGAATGTCGCAGCAGAGGCTGTCATCACTATAGCAAAAAGCTTGTGGCAATGATTGAAGGTAAGAAGTATTTCATAGTGTGTATAAGGCAAACTTATACCTTTAATATTCAAACGATGAGCAAAAGCTGACTGAATGGTGAATCCATCTTTAGTGAGTAACTGTTGTAGTTTTATGGCTTTAACTGAAGGGGAATTAGTGCGTGCGGTGACAATCAGGCAAGGTGTGTCATCGCTACGGGTTATATTTCTCAATATTGATGCCAAATGACTCTGGGGCATCGAGGTAGGCTTTGTGGTAGGTTTGTAGACTTTTCCTTGGTGGAGCAAGGAGTTCGGAGCTGCCCGCGTAGCCAACGACAATTAAACTGACGAAAGAAATACCAAAAATGAGGACTAGAGTGGTGCTGCAGATGTGCTTGAAGCTGCAAAAAAAGAGGGAGTGAATTTTTGCAAAGAGGGAGAACATCGAGACACAATACGATACATAGAGGGAATCATTACAGTAAAATCATCAAAAAGATCTAAACGGTCGTAAAAAAGCACAAATCGTCGGTTGCAAATTTTACAAGTTACGATTAAGTCCTGCACATGTCGATTATTTCAGATAACTCACCAATCATTTCAAAGACCAAGGATCTTTGTGAGGCAATCGTAGCGAATGCCGAATACACAGCTCTCATGAGCACAGTGGAAGCATTCCTTAACAATGACGAAGCTCGTCTGCTCTACCAGTCTGTGCACGAGCGCAGTGAAGAGCTCCGCAATAAGCAACGTTCAGGCGTAGAGCTTGGAGAGTCTGAAATTGATTCATTCAAGGATGTGCGTAGCCAAATGGAGCAGAACGATGTCGTGATGGACTTCCTTGGTGCACAAGACGAACTTCAGACTGTTCAGTCAGCTGTGAGTAAGTATGTGGGAATGACACTTGAGCTTGGACGTGTGCCAACTGAAGAAGATCTCGCTGCTGCAGACGGCGGTGGTTGCTGCGGTGGTGGTGGTGCTGAAAAGGGTGGCGGTGGCTGAGGCTGCTAATCAAGCTCACTTCAGATTCTTGCAGTTGCAGGATGATGAAGGTAAATAAATTTTATATTGCACCTTCGAAAGTAATTTCGGAGGTGTTTTTTGTTAAGGTTCTTGGAAATTTCAGCAAAGCTGAGCTGATTGAAAAGCGTCGGACCTTGTGGAATATGGAGGGGTTATACCACCTAGAGAAACAAAAGAGACTAATGATTTTTTTTGTAAGGATGAAGAGACTAGGCTATGCATTGGGCGAGGATTACTCGCTGTATTCATCTACAATCAGTGTTTTTCTTCAGTCACGATGCCCGCATCGCTCCTTTATCAAGCCTCGATTCTAAAAGAATATAGCTTCGCATGAGTCTCTTTTGAAACTCTAAATGGTATTACTCTTTTAAAATGATCAAGGCCATTACGACAGTCTAATACCATTCTGAGAAACTCAGAGTGGTATAACTATTTAAATGGAATAGGCGGGGAAGCGTTTTTTCCACTCAGCTAGAGCACTTAGCACATCCTCTTTTTTTTGGGAACTACTGAGTTCCCATACTAGAGGCTTTGTGGGATCTACATGGGATAGAAGATCTGCGAAGTCGAGTTCACCAGCGAATGGAACACGGTGGTCCTTGGCTGGATAAATAACATCGTGGAGGTGACAGCCGATAAGGTGGGGTTCCATTTCGGCGAGCCATTCTTTGTGGTTGAGGAGATCGATATTGTTTTTCAGTTGGACATGTCCAAAGTCATGCCAGTAGCCGATCCAAGGATTATCCTTAAAATGCTCTTGGAGGAGACGCATTTCAGGTTCGCTGGGAACATCTTCGTAACGGCTGCGACTTTCGATCGCTAATGGCACTCCTGCTTCTTTCGCTAGATCGGATAGGATCTCCAGAGCTTCAAGCGAGCGAGCGAAATACTTTTTGGTGTATTTTGCACGTTTTTTAATGAACTTATCGCGAAGCTTTTTAAACTTATCGGAGTCTTTATCTCCCTCAGCCGCCATTTCAGTGAGTTTGTTGCTCCATTTGTCGCGTCGCATCGGGACGGATCCCATATGGAGGACAAGGTAGCGAGCTTCAAACTGTGCTGCTACTTGAAGCGACTGCTTGGTCAACTTCATGGTTTTACTTCGCTCATAACCATCATTTGAGGTGAACTCAAATGCATCGGGGGCATCGATCAACACCTCTAATGGTGCTGGAAAGTAGTTATGCACGCCTGAGCATTGAAACTTACCTTCTTTGTAGGCTTGCTGAATACCTGGGAGTTTGGAAATCGTCATGCCATGGCTTAGCTCAATATTGGCGAAGCCCATCTCGATGATTTCATCGATCATTTTTTCACCACATTGGTGGTTGGCATTGTTCCAGCATGTAGAAAAAGCGAGCATGAAGTAGATCTAAGTAGTGGGGGATTTATAGTCAGCTGGGGCAACCAAGAATACAATTTCGCCCTTGGCTTTGCGTTCGTTGAAATACTGATAGATTTCACTGGCTGTGCCCTTGTGGTACGTTTCGAACTTTTTGGTGAGCTCTCGTGCTACACAGACTGGGTGGTCAGGCTTTTCTTTTGCTAAAATTTCTAAGGTAGATGTGATGCGATGAGGTGACTCAAAGAAAATAGTGGTGAGGTCGGCCTCGGTAGCAGCGAGCAACATCTTACCGCGTTTGCCTTTTTTTACAGGAAGAAATCCATGGAATGAAAAGGCGTGGACTGGGAAGCCTGAGCCAACGAGTGCAGTCAGCACAGCAGAGGGTCCAGGCAGAACGGTGTATTCGACCTCTGCCGCAATGCATGCTTGCATGAGACGGTATCCAGGGTCTGAAATGCTTGGCATGCCAGCATCGCTGATGATGGCAATAGATTCGCCTCCGAGAGCTCGTTGGATCAACTCCGGGGCTTTTTTGCCTTCGTTGTGGTCGTGTAAGGCCTCGAGGTTTTTACGGACTTCAAAATATTCTAGTAGTGGACGTGAGTGACGGGTGTCTTCACAGGCTATGGTGTCGACCTCCTGTAAAACTTCGATGGCACGCTTGGTCATGTCTCCACGATTACCAATAGGTGTTGGGACAAAATAGATCATTAAAAGCCTTCTGAAAGGGAGGTGACGATGTTTTGGGTAGCTCTAGCTACAGCGATAGGAAGGGCGTTATTACGTGAGAGATGAAGGTTATCAGCTACGAAGAAATTGGTTTTACCTGAGTTTCTACCTGAGTCGATGGTTGTGCCATTTTTTACAAGCTTCCATTCGATCCAAACTTTAGCGCTCAATTCATCAGAAGCTAGCGTGTCGAACTTGTTGGTTCGAAATTGATCATACTCGATTTCACGAATGGTAGCGTGGAGAACGGCGTCGGCTGAAGCAGAAGTACTGATCCGGTAGGTTCCGTCTTGAGCAAGTGCATCCACTAATGAATTTGTTGCCAATACTGATAGACGTGGCTCAAGCGTGAGGTTTTCCATTTGCGGAATTGCAAGGGAATGAATCGTACTATATTTTTGTGGTTTCCCCCCACCAAGTGTGTAGCCCGCACATGAAGTGAGGACAACAGAGAGGAGTGAGAGTATGAGCAGTCTTAGCATCTATCGAGCAGACTCTTTAGTGATGGCATTCAAGCGTGTCTTAGCCTGTTGGTGAACTTCACTCTTGGATGAAGTTCTAGACATGATGTCACGATAGTAGAAAATAGCGGAGACATGCTCGTCCTTTTCCTCGTAGAATTTTGCAATTTCTAAACTACGGCGAATGTCGTAACCTTCAATTTTTGCACGAACCTGCTTTGCCTCAGCTGACCTTGGGTGTTTTGGATAGAGTGTTGTTAACTCGTCAAAGGTTTCGATGGCTCTCTTTGAGTTGTCGAGGTTGGTGTTCCCTTTTTGCGACTGAGCATAGAGGATTGAGGCGATACGGAAGAGTGCTTCACCTGAGTATCCACTATCTGGATACGTGCGCGTGACTTCACGGTATTCTACCATAGCACGTACATCTCGCTTCTCTTTTTCCCACAGTGCTGCTCTTAGGTATTGTGATTTAGAAGCTGATGGTGCGTGTGGAGCATTTTCAATGATCTGCTTGAGCATGCGGTCCACTTCAGTAGACGGCACTTTTGATTTGAAGAACAACATATTCTTCTTGTAGGAACCACTAGCAGCTTCGTGGGCCATCGCAATTTGTCTATCAAGTGCAGAACGGTATAGCGGGGTTCCCATGTAGTTGGTGATCAGCGTTTGATAATTATCAAATGCCTTAGTGCGCTTATCACGGTGTTCGTAATACTGAGCCATTCTGTAGCGAGCATTAGGAGCTTGTGTCGTGAGTGGGTATTGATCAGCAATTGATTTATACTTCTTGAATGCTCTGTCCCCTTTGCCGGCAGCTTCATATTTATTGGCTTCTATCGCTAATTGGTTAGCGACGATATCAGGTTTGA
Organism: Vicinamibacteria bacterium; assembly: GCA_964194815.1. GTDB lineage: Bacteria > Verrucomicrobiota > Verrucomicrobiia > Verrucomicrobiales > Akkermansiaceae > Rubritalea. Next base: position 5,744 of record CAXMOB010000364.1, read on the forward strand.
GATCGTTGAATGCAATCTTACCTGGAATGAAGGTGAGAGTAGCCGTTTCATGGTTGTAATCGACTCCTGCTCCGCATGAAACGGCAAGTGCACAGAGTACGGTTAGCGACGAAACTTTAAGGAATCGGGTGAGTTTTTCCATGTGAAGAACCTAGGGTTTTTTGTCACTGATGCAACCACTAAAAAGCACCACGTTTTGTAACGTGGTGCTATGCAATGATTTACTGTAAATCGTGCTAGTAGAATCGTTGATTAGATGACTTTCGTGGTGCCCGGCATTGGGCTCGGATAGAGGCCGTCAGCTCCAGCTTTTGGTCCAGGTGCGGCTTTCCAGTCGAACTCTTTAGGCATGATGCCAATCTCGCTAGCGATGGCCTTCTCGTAGTCTAGGTCCTTACCGCTGTAGGTTGCCATGCGGCCAAAGATACCAGTCATGGTGCTGTGTGCTCCATAGTAGGCATTGTTGAGTGGGATGTCATTACGGATATGGCGATAGAGCTCATCATGTTCGACCTGGTATGCGTTCTTAGGACGTCCTTCGAACTTCCAGATTTCCTTGCCATCGTTGTCGAGGAGGAGACCGGCTCTGGCTGAACCTTTAGTGCCTCGCACAGATTCAGTGACACGGTTCATACATTTGCGGATGTGACGGCACTGTGAGTTGGCAATGGCACCATTGTCATAAGCAAACTCTACGTAATGGTGGTCATAGATCTCTCCGAACTGAGGTCCGACACGCACTTGACGTCCGCCCATTCCTTGAGCTTTGGTTGGTGCGTCGCGTCCCATAAACCAGTTGATGACATCGATTTGGTGCACGTGTTGTTCAACGATGTGGTCACCGCAGAGCCAGTTGAAGTAATACCAGTTACGCATTTGGTATTCCATTTCAGTCATTTCAGGTTTGCGATCACGCACCCATACTCCGCCGGAGTTCCAGTAACACTGAGCCGAGGTGAGGTCGCCGATCACACCATCATGGATGCGTTTTGCAGTTTCGATGTATTTCTCATCATAGCGACGCTGGAGTCCGCAAACGACTTTAAGTTTTTTCTCATCAGCGATTTTAGCTGCTGCGAGTACCTTACGGATACCTTCCGCGTCAGTGGCTACTGGCTTTTCCATGAAAACATGTTTGCCTTGTGAAACTGCATATTCGAAGTGAATCGGGCGGAACCCAGGAGGTGTTGTGAGGATCACCACATCAGCGGCATCGATAGCGCTTTTGTAGGCATCAAACCCAACGAACTGGCGAGCCTTCGGCACGTCGACCTTATCCTTAAAGGTGGTTTTTACATAGTCATAGGCTTTTTCGAGGTTGTCACCAAACGCATCAGCCATGGCAACGAGTTTTGTGCCTTCAACATTGAGTGTTTGAGAAACAGCACCGCGACCGCGACCGCCGCAACCGATCAATGCGACTTTGATTTCAGATTTTGCACCTACGCCAGCAGCAATGCTTTGAGCGAAGGATCCTACAGGAATAGAAGTTGCTGCCGCAGCAAGTCCCGTGGTCTTCATAAAACCACGACGATCGTCATTGAATATAGATTTTTTGTTCATACTACCCTTATCATTCCGCTTGTGACATGCTTCTGACATATTTTATGGATAAAATTCAGGTAATGAAAATTTGGCAGGCTCAGATCAGCCAAATCTAGCATTGATTGTGCGGTGAGAATGAGGGATGCTAGGTTTCGTGCAAAAGATTTCCCAAGAGAAAGCAATCGACCTCGATAAGTTCCACTGTTGGCATCCGTTCACCCGTCAGCAGGAATGGACGGCAGCAGATCATCAACCATTGATGATTGAGAGTGGCGATGGGGTGTGGTTGAAGGACATGGATGGGAAACGTTATATCGATGGTAACGCGTCGATCTGGACCAACATCCATGGACACAACCACCCAGTTTTGAACAAGGCGATCACCGAGCAACTCGGACGTGTAGCTCATTCGTCATTTCTTGGGTTTGGCCATCCATTAGCGAGTTCATTGGCGAAACGCTTAACAGATTTCTTTCCGAACAGTTCATTGCAACGCGTTTTTTTCTCAGATGATGGGTCGACCGCTGTCGAATGCGCCTTGAAGATGGCGGTGCAGTATCGAATTCAATCGGGGCAGCCGAAGCGAACTGAATTTATAGCATTTCGTAATGGCTACCATGGCGACACCTTGGGAGCTGCGTCGCTGGGTGGAGTTGAGGCATTTTTTGCGAAATTCAGAAAGCTTGGGTTGACTGTGCATTTTGTCAGAGACATAGAAGAGCTGAAAGCGATGTCCGCAGAAGTGATTGAACGAGTGACCGGGGTAGTGATTGAGCCCTTGGTGCAAGGGGTGAATCAAATTCATGTTTGGCCGTCTGGGATGTTAGCTGAGCTACGTGAGTGGACTAGTGCTGAAGGATTGCATTTGATCCTCGATGAAGTGATGACTGGGTTTGGGCGAACCGGTGAGATGTTTGCCTGTCAGAAAGAAGGTGTTGTGCCCGATTTTTTATGCTTAGCAAAAGGGCTAACTGGTGGTTATTTGCCAATGGCGGCAACGTTGGTGCGTGAAGAAATTTACGATGCCTTTCTAGGCGAGGCGGAGAAGGCGTTTTATTATGGCCATAGTTACACTGCTAATCCACTTGGCTGTGCAGCAGCCATTGCAAGTTTGGAGATTTTTGAACAAGAGCAAACGCTGGTAGGTGTGAGAGAAAAAGCGATTTTCTTGGAGCAACAACTGAACTTACTGCAATCGAAGTGCCCTTACATTTTTGAGGTCAGGCGATGTGGCTTGGTGGCAGGGATCGAATTACGTCAGATGGATGGTGAGCCATTTGCTCAGTCTGAAGCTGTTGGTGAAAAGGTGTGTTTAGCCGCTAGAGAGTATCAATTACTCACACGCTCGATTCTCGATACCCTTGTGTTGCTACCGCCGCTTAGTATCACACGTGATGAAATTGAGGTGGCTGTGGCTGCGATAGAGGCAGCGATTGCAGATGTGCTGGGGTAGCAAGGACTCTGCTAAGTTAGCATAAATTATTTACCTACAGAATCTCTTCGATTGGGATCTTACCGTTGGTGGCGACGATGGCGTAGACGTGCTCTTCTTTTTCGTTTGCTGTGAGTTCGACTGAGCCTCCTGCAGCTTCAATGAGGAGCTTGCCGGCTGCGATGTCCCAGAGGGAGATACGGCTTTCGATATAGGCATCGAGTCGACCGCTGGCAATGTAGGCCATGCCGAGTGCAGCTGAACCCATCATGCGCATTTTGCGTGCACGTAGTGAGGCCCGTTTGAATCGTTCGAGTCCGACGTCGAGAGATTCTACAGTTTTTCCACTACCGACGTAGAGGATAGATTCCTCGAGTTTTGTGCGGGAACTGACAGATGTTGGCACGCCATTAAGGTAGGCTGGGCCACCTTTTTCCACTGTCCAGCAATCACCGGTCATTGGCTCATAGATGACACCAACGATGATGTCTTCGCCTTGACGCAGGGCGATAGAGACACAGAAATGTGGAATGCCGTAGTAGTAGTTTACAGTGCCATCGATCGGGTCGACGATCCACTGGAAGTCTGAATCCTGATTACCCCCGATTCCTTCTTCACCGAAGAGTGCGTGATCTGGGAAGTCGCTTTGAAGAATCGCGAAGATGAGGTCTTGAGATTCTTTATCGAGCGCTAACTTGAGATCGTGGTGGAGTGCTTCATCGACCGTGTGGTCTTTGCCATACTGTGACTTGAGGAAGGCTCCTGCAGAACGTGCAGCTTTTTCGGCGGTGCGAAGATAATTCATAGTGGTGATTGAGTTTTAGTTGGGGGGTTAGAGGTCCGTGGTGTTTGGGTAGGAACCGAGCGTCTTAACGATGGAGCAATGTTTCTCAAGGTTATCGAGAGCTAGCTTGATGTCATCTGATTCACAGTGGCCTTTGAGGTCGACGTAGAAGATGTATTCCCAGTCCTTATTTTTGGATGGACGGGATTCGATCTTCGACATGTTGACGTTGTGGCTTTCAAAGAGTTGAAGGGCTGAGACGAGGCTGCCTGGTTGATCTTTGATCGAGAAAAGGATAGAGGTGCGGTCATCACCAGTTGGTGGACATGTTTTTTCACCAATGACGAGGAAGCGCGTTGTATTAGTGGCACTGTCCTGGATGCACTCGTCTAGCATGGTGAGGCCATAAATCTCGGCAGCGAGTGGCCCGCCCATGGCAGCAGCTCCTTCATGTGCTTTCGCTTTGGCAATCTGAGCAGCCTTAGTGGTAGAAGAGACCTCGACGAGATCAGCATCTGGGAAATTCTGTAGTATCCAGTTTTTACACTGACCGAATACCTGCGGATGTGAATAAAGCGTTTTGATTTCTTCACGTGGGATGGAGGCCATCAGGCCGTTCTCGATACGGAGAAGGATTTGCGCACAAATCTTGAGGTGTGAATCGACGAATAGGTCGAGCGTGTGTGAGACAGCACCTTCGGTAGAGTTTTCGATTGGGACAACTCCGTAGCTAGCTTTACGGCGAGCCACTTGTTCGAATACTTCTGCGAAGTTTGGTTGTGATAAATATTCTACTGAGTGGCCAAATTTCTTGATCGCTGATTGGTGAGTCCATGTGCCTTCTGGCCCGAGGTAGGCGATTTTGAGGTCGTCTTCGAGGTGGAGTGCCGCCGACATGATTTCGCGGTAAATGGCACGGATGGACTTCTCTGGAAGTTTGCCATCTGACTTAGCAACAAGCTTACGTAGCAATGCTTCTTCACGTTCAGGAGCGTAGATTTGTAGATCTTCCTTTTTCTTAATGTCCCCAACTTCGTGCACGCAATCTGCTCTTTCTGAGAGAAGGTTGAGTAGTTGGTCATCAATGGAATCAATTCGCTGGCGGATGTCATCAAGTGGCATGGCTGAGACCATAGAAAGGGCGGTGCAGAATGCAAGAATAGAGTCTTGCAAGATTTATCAGAACCCAAGCCAGTGTGTCATGACTGAGAGAAGCAGTAGTTAAGCCATTTTAAATTTGCAAGAAGTCGGCTGGCGGGTTATTCATCGGCCAATAAATCATGGGCATTTTCGACCGTCACCTTATCAAGGAAATCCTCACTGCAACTTTTTTTGCAGTGGTGGTGTTGTGCGGTGTGTTCTTGATGGGAACTGTCTTTAAAGAAGCTCGGCCATTATTAGTGGGGCAGAATCCGTCGACATTATTGGTTCTCCAGTTTATTTGGAGTGTGTTGCCGATTTCCTTGATGTTCATGATTCCGTGCAGTTTCTTGGCGGCTATTTTGATCACCATTGGGCGGATGTCATCGAATAACGAACTCACATCAATTCAGATGTCGGGGCGTAGTTTGTATAGGGTGAGCTTGCCGATTTTCATTTTAGCGATTTTTCTCTGTGGCTTCAGCTATTTGGTGAATACAAGCTTGGCACCTCAGGCCAAGTCTTTGCAGAAACGCATTTTGTATGAGGCTGTGCAGACCGATCCGAATAAGTTTCTTGATCCAGGTGTGGTTAAGCAACAGCTGAAGGGGCAAATTGTATTTGTAAATCGTCGTGAACAAAGTGCTGACGACGATACTATTTACGGGCTATATGTGTTCGAGACAGATGCCGAAGAGGGGGTGCATTTCCCTAAGGCCAGTATTTATGCACGCAAGGCTAATCTCTTTGTAGATGATGAGAAAAAGCAATTGAGGCTACGACTCTACGATGCTCAGATCCAGTCGCGAAAGGAAGAAGGCATGGGGACGGATGTGATCTTTGTGGATAAACAAGAACCGCTTATCTTTGATTTTGGTGACAGCAATAAACGTCGTTTCAAGGTGACCTCAATGACTTCAGATGAGATTCGTGCAGCATTGAATTCGACGGATCCTGAGGACCTAAAAGTGATCGACAAAAAAATTAGAAATTCTCTCAAAAATGAATTGGTCGGTCGTTATTCCTTTTCACTATCATGCTTAGCTTTGGCATTTGTCGGCGTGCCATTGGGAATTTCTGCGAAGCGAAAGGAAACTTCAACTGGTTTTTTGATCAGTATTGGTGTGGCTATTTTGTATTTCACCTTTTTCATCACCGCCAATGATAAGCGTGATGAAGATATGGCGACAGTGCAGATGTTGTATTGGGCACCCAATGTCCTGGCATTATTGATAGGAGCTTGGTTATTCAGAAGGGCTCAGAAGAAGTAGAGATGATGATTGCTATTGTTTTTAGGCCGGTTGCCGATGTGGTAATCACGATTAAATCTGGAAAAGCACGATGCGTGAAGGGCACGGTGTCAAAACAAGTGTTGCACGACATAAGCGATGTCTGCCGTGAGAAGCAGGTGAAATTTGCTGAGATTCACGTCGCAAGTGGCGGGAAGATAAAGCTCTTTGGAATCCCCAAGAAATATCACCAACGTATTAAGAACGTGGTGTCGAGTCGACCATAGCGAGGATTTGTTCCGCGGTGTGGCCTTGTTCTCGGAGGTACTTGATGCTGAGCGATGCGTGTCTTTTCGCAAGACGTTTGCCACTACTGTCAGTGAGAAGCTGGTGGTGATGGTAATGGGGGCAGGGGAGGTCTAAGGCTTGTTGCAGGATACGATGGATGTGGGTGGCATGGAGAAGATCGCTGCCTCGTGTTACATCTGTGATTTTCTGGAACGCGTCGTCGACAACAACCGCGATATGATAGGATGTACCAATGTCCTTTCTGGCCAAGATGGTGTCGCCTAATAAAGATGGATTTAGTGCAATATCACCTAGCAATGTGTCGTGGAAGCGGAGATTTTCAAAGCGATTCGAAGCTGTTTGTGCATCAAGCCTCCATGATGGTATTTCTCCATTGTCTAGACGAGAGGACACATCATCAGGAGTTAGTTGGCGGCAGGTTCCTGGGTAGTGGGGACCTTCTGGACCATGAGGTGCATGTTGAAGGTGTTGCAGTTCTCGCTCGATTTCTTTTCGGCTGCAAAAGCAGGGGTAGACAAGTTGTTGATCGATGAGTTGTTGAAGTGCGGATTGGTAGTGGTCGAGTCGGTCAGTTTGACGGATCGCAGAGTGGTGCCATGGCATTTTGAGAAATGTGAGGTCGTCCTCGATGGCTGAATAGTAGGGTTGACGCACGCGAGTTGTGTCGATGTCTTCGAAGCGGAGTAGGAATTCTCCTTGTTGTTGCTGTGCGAGTTCGAAGGCGAACTTTGCAGCATAGACATGGCCAAGGTGCAAGTGGCCAGTTGGTGATGGGGCAAATCGTGTTCGCATATTCTCAACAGTGATCTTATTTTATCTAGTCGATGTCCAGAATTTTGTTGAATTGAGGAATTGAGTGCGTAGGTTCAAATGTATTAGTGATGGCAAATAAATTTCTCCATTTAGATAACCTTACAGTCACGGTAGATCAGGTAATTTTCACACCTCATGTGTCAGATCCGCCGGAGCGACCCTATGGCTTTGTGTATTTTATTACCATTGCGAATAACACTCCTTTTACTGTCCAATTATTAGCTCGTAAATGGATCGTGCGTGAAAAAAATGGGGAAGTGACTGTAGTGGAAGGCGAGGGAATTGTTGGAGAAAAGCCGATCCTCGAGACTGGTGAATCCTTTCAGTATAACTCTTGTCACGTTATCGGGACTGAGGCAAAAGTCGAAGGATCGTTTTTTGGTGTCGTTGAAGGGAAGAGCAAACCGTTCATCGCGAACATCCTTCCCTTTGAATTAATACCGCCGTCATAAATGCTATTTTTTTAGCATTTATGCTTGCTAGCATGAATTTAATCGCATAGATATCCTTCTATGAAATGGATGTATCTATTGCCAATCGGTTTCTTTGTGTCTTGTGCTCAATTGAGTGAACCGGTGGAAGATGAAATTGTAAAGAAGCCGTCGCATGAGTTAGCTCATGAAGTGAAACCGATGCGTTATCTCTTTAGTAATGCGAAGAACAACTCGTTAAAGATTTCACTATGGGATCAAAAGGCGTGGTTGTTGGACTCAAGGGGGCGCGTGTTAGTGAGCACCGATGTGTCTACTGGCATTGATGGTCGTTTGACTGAAGCTGGCGAATACAAAGTACTGGAAAAGATCAGAGGGAAGCGTTCAAATTTATATGGGCGCTATGTGGATGATAAATCAGGTCATGTGGTGATCGATAAAGCGTGGGAGCACGAGGGTGATCCTCCCGAGGGAACACACTATGAGGGAATACTAATGCCGTATTGGATGCGACTTTCTTGGGATGGCGTGGGCATGCATGTGGGCAAATTTGAAAAACGTATTCGTAGTAGTTTTGGTTGTATTCGTGTCAATGAGAAGTCGCAGTCGTATCTTTATTATAAGACAGTTTTGGGGACACCAGTTGAGATTGTGGAAGAAAGCCTTGTCACCGAAATGCATGGCAGATAGTCATAGGTATGTGCTATCGTTTAATTTTTATTGTATTAGTGGTAGGTTTAGGTGTGAGTTCCGCTCATGCCCAGATTACTGCGGGTAGTGGGTATAATGTAAAAGACGCTGCTAAAAAGCATGAGGAATTGACAAAGGTGTGGACGCATACGGTTGATCACGGCTGGGTGAGTAGTGTTGATTTGGCTCTGAATGCAGCATCTGGAAATAGCGACACAGGCTATTTTACCGCAGGTCTGACCTTAGATAAGAAACGTGGGGGAAATGAGTATGTTGCTAAAATTTCGTATGCCTACGGGGAGGAATCGGGGGAGAAATCGCTGGATGAGTTGTTAGCTCTAGCATCCTGGAAGCGAGTTGGCAGTGGGGGATACTACACTGGTGCGAGATTGGACATGCGCCAAGACTCGCTTGCTGATTTAGATTACCGTTTGGGAGCAACGTTTCTTCAGGGTTATAATTTGTATAAGTCGAAAAAGGGCTGGGTGACTCCGGAGATTGGTGTGGGTTTTACCCTGCAAGAATTAGGTGATTCGGAGACTGAGCGATTGAATGCTTATGTTGGGCTTCATGCCGAGTATTGGCTGCATGAGAAGACGAGGTTCTACATGAGTTCAACGCTATTTGTTCCGTTTAAGGAATCAAGTGCTGCATACTTTTGGGGAGAGTTGGGAATTGAGACTTTATTGACCGAAAGAATGAGTTTGAAGCTCTACCTGCAAGACTCCTATGAGAACAGCCCTGCAGCTGGGAAAGAGCACAATGATCTAAGAATTATTGCCGGCCTTTCATTTAAATTGTGATTGAGCTGAGCTCCATCGAACGAACCCTAGTATTTGGGCCACATTATCATTGCGGGAGGTGATGAAGTGCCTATGTTGCCCACATGATTACGTCCATCGTTACCCACCCAGGAGGGGCACACAAAGATGATTTTTTAGCTTGTAGCTTAATGATCGCGAAGTATCGCGTGCCTGTATTTCGTCGCGAGCCAACTCCAGAAGATTTAGCAGACTCGAAGGTGTGCGTGATCGATGTTGGTGGTGAATACAACGATGTGAACATGAATTTTGATCACCATCAATTCCCACGTGACCACGAACCGGCTTGTGCGTTGACGCTCGTGTTGAAGCATTTGCACATGTATGAAGATGCGTGTATGTTCTGTGATTGGTTAGAAACAACTGAGTGGATGGATACACGTGGACCTGTAGATACAGCCAAATGGCTCGAGGTGAGTCGTGATGCGATGGCAAAACTAAACTCACCGATTGATATGACGGTGATTCGTCGATTTGCCGCGAGCAAAGAATACCAGCATGGAAATGTGATTTGGGAACTGATGGCGATGATCGGAGACGATATGATGCGTTTCATTTCATCGATGCGTGAGAAATTAGATTTCTTGAAACAGCATGTTGAGTTCTGGACAATTTCTGAAGAAACTGGAGTCGAAGCCGCATTTCTTCCAAGAAGAGATGATGTGCCAGATGATGTTTCATCTGGGATGATTCGTTATATTCTATTGCTGGAACGTAAGTCAGTGATCGCATTGGTGTATCCTGATCGTCGTGGTGGTGGCTATGGCCTTTCTCGTATGAGTGATAGTAAACATATGGAATATACCCAGATTGCTGATGAAGTGGATGTGCATTTCGCTCATAACCGTGGATTTATTGCGAAGTCTTCTGCGACTGAGCCAAAACGACTAAAGCAATTGCTCAAGCAGTCGTATAAGGAAACTTTGTAAAATGAAGTGGATCGCGTGGTGCCTCATCGTGGTGACTGTATGTTTAAGTTCATGTAGTCAGCTTGAGCCTATCGGGGAGGTGACAGAATCTGTTGACTCTGCTGCCTTTCGCCAGAGGATGGAAGTGATTGGGGGGAGCCCAGTTGTGGCTGGCTGTAGTTGTCAGTTCCTCAAAAATGGAGATGTTTTTTTCCCAAGCATGCTTACCGATATCCGAGCGGCAAAGCACTCGATCACACTAGAGACCTTTATTATTCGTGAAGGAACGATCGCGAATACGTTTGTGTCTGCTTTAGCGAAGAAGGCTGAGGAAGGTTTGGAAGTTTGCGTGTTACTAGATGGAATCGGTTCACGTTTTCTTGATGAGCCAGCTGTTGAGAGGTTGAAATCTTCAGGGGTAAAGCTGGAATGGTATCGACCATTGTATCGAAACCCATTGATTGCGAATAATCGCACGCACAGAAAATTGTTAATCCTTGATGGCAAGATTGGCCATGTAGGAGGAGCTGGTTTTGCCAATGCCTGGAAAGGCAATGGGATGAAGCCGTGGTATTGGAGAGATAATCAATACAGGTTTGAGGGGCCGGTTGTGGCTGAAATGCAGAAGGTATTTTGTGAAAACTGGCAGGAATTGACCGGAGATCGATTGAAAGGTAGAAAGTATTTTCCTAAGTTAAGCGTCAGTGGCGTGATGCCGATTCAACACGTGGCCAGTTCGCCGCATGGCAATAGCAAAAGCATTGGGCGGTGCTACCTTTTAGCGATTGAGGCAGCTAGGACAGAGGTTTGTTTAAGTATGGCCTATGTCTGTCCACCACCTGCATTGCGTGATGCACTGGAGCGGGCATTGCGAAGAGGGGTAAAAGTAAGGATTGTGACTTCTTCCGATAAAACCGACTCAAAGATTACACGACGCTGCTCTCACCATTTGTGGAAGAAGTTGATTCCACATGGTCTTGAGGTATACGAATACCAACCTTCGATGATGCATGCAAAGCTGATGGTGGTGGATCGTTATTTAGTCATTGGTGGAGCTGCAAATTTTGACTACCGTTCCTGTTTTATTAACGATGAAAATAACTTTCACGTGTTTGATCAGGACTTTGCTGAGCAACAGGTTAAGGTTTTTAATGCAGATATGAAGCATTCTAAAAAAATAACGATGGATCATGTGGAAAAGTTTTCACTTCCAGCTTGGCTCATAGGGTTTCAGCTTTAGGGAAGAAACCTTTTGCCAGTGGAGATTTGGCGAATTTTGTAAGGTTGAATCCAGACAATATTAAGATATTTGGAGTGAGGCGTAGTTTCCTATTGGTATTATTGGATTCTTGAGGCAATGTACATTATAGATGTTAGTTGAAGAAAATCGTCGATGGGTTATGCCTGCACCACGCTATTTAGTGGGCTTGGCCACACTTTTTTGGGGTGTTATGGTCGAGCATGAACTGATTGGTATTGCCTTAGCTTTCTTTTTTGAGTCTCATCATGTTTTCAAAACGCGGTGGAACTTTTCTTTTCCGCATTATGTCAAAGCGTGGCACCTAAGTGTTGTTTTCTCCTTACTTGGTGGAGTGCTCTATTGGATGGAGGGTGCCCGTTTAACGGAGATGCGTGTGGTGTTTGAATGGTTTCCGCTAGTTTTCAGTCCGCTTGTGTTTGTTCAGATTTTTGGAGAAAGGGACTCAATGCCATTAAATACCTTCTCAGTAATGGGGCGATACCGAATGAAGGTAGATATTCGCGAAGGTAAGGTTGTGCGACCTTATATGGTGAATTTTACTACACCGTTCTTTGTCGTTGTGCTTCTTGCTGCAGGATTAAAGCGTAGAAGTGCAAATTTTTGGGATGTGTATACAGCTGATGTAATGGTGGTGTATGGGATTGGATTAAGTCTGATTTTGGGATTGTTTGTTTTTTGCGTGGGTAGGCGACATGGGCGAGGTGTTATTAGTTTTGCGATCATATACTCGTTTATGCTGATCTTAAGTAGTGTTTTCCTAGGTAGTTTAATCAAATTAGAGAAGAATCTAACGGGAGAGTATTCAGTGGCTCAGAATATGGATATGGAGCTAGCTCATACAAGTATAGGTAAACTACGTGAGCTCAAGCTTAGTAAAAAAGTACAATGGAGGATGTGGGTCCCCGACAATAAGCCTGTGCCAGCACTCGTGCCTTTCACCATATATGATTTATACGACAATGGTATTTGGTCTGTGAGTTATCGGAGATCCGCTGGTAGAAATAGTGCATTTGAGCGTGGGGTGTCATTAAGTACTGAGGAAGGCGAGATGACCGCTTTTGGAAGATCTAATAGATTAGCGAGGAAGGTTCAAAAAAAAGATGGTTATCGATTCCTTTCCACGATGAAAGGTAATGAGTATACTGCGGTGATGCCCCATCTAAATGGGTATCATACCTACGGTGGCCTTGTGGGTGAGTTAGCCACCGTAGAACGTAACCCTTTGGGCAGTGTGCAAACGGGTAACCCAGACGCGACGCTACATTGCTATATATGGACGACTGCTGATAAGAAGTTTCAGCTCAGTAAGCCTAACCCATACTTTGATCAACGTGTCCAACCTAGAGAGGCTTTTGCTATAGATGAAATAGTGCGAAAATTAGGA
>CAXMOB010000365.1:0-5831 GCA_964194815.1 Vicinamibacteria bacterium
GATAAAAAAACCGACCGTGCTGACTCTTGCGAATCTCGCTGCGATCGACTGGCTTGTCGCTCTCGTTGCCGGCGTTTGCTGCGGCGAAGCGGAAACTACATTTTTTCCTATAAAGCACAAGATCTTTCTACCATCCTTTTAAAGTTTTTTCACTGAAGCTCTGTAACCCCCTAAAAATAAGTAACGAGACTGTCATCAAACACTTACAAAAAATCCCATCAGCTCCACTAAGCTTAGGTTTCATTAAGATAAAACCGTAATATTAGACTCATCCCCAACGAAAACTACCCTTCTCGATATCAACGAGTACTCATCAGGCTAGACCGCTTGCATAAAAAATCCTTAGCTCGATTGACATATTACAAACTTATTGTATTTTCAGTTAATACAATAACATGAGTTACACACTAAAACAAGATCAATTGATAGCGACAGACCTCGACTCGGCGTGGCAGTTCTTTTCAAAACCTGATAATCTGGGAAAGCTCACTCCGCCAAATGTTCACTTCAAGATCATGCACAATGACTGTGACAAGATGCACCCAGGCCAAATAATCTGCTACAAAATAAGAGTGGCCCCATTTATAAATCTATCCTGGGTCACTGAGATCACCATCGTGGAGGAACTCAAGCGTTTTGTCGACGATCAACGTGTCGGTCCATATGCTCTGTGGCATCATTCTCATCATTTCGAAACTGTGCAAGGCGGCACCATGATGAAAGATGTTATTCACTACGCCTTGCCCTATGGCTTATTTGGAAAGATAGCCCACGCCCTCTTCGTGAAAAACAAACTCAAACGTATATTCGAGTACCGCAGAGAGGTAATTGACCAACTCTTTAATCAATAGGGCACACCTAATAACAAAAACGCCTCCTGACTTCGAAAAGCAGGAGGCCTTGTTAAATTCGATTATGCTTGTTTAGCGTTGGTCAGATTTGGATGGCCATTTCTAAAATTATCCATCGTCACTCCCTTGCCTCGGTTCATCTTGTCCATGTGACGTAGAGTTGCCTCGATACCATAAATCGACGCCAGAACGTCAGCAGTATGACCAGTTTCTGAAATCGTGTGCATGTTACGAATTGGGAAACCAATCGATGTCGCAGCACTGTCTACTCCAGCCAAACTCGAGGCCATCGCATCAGTTCCTGTATCACGACCACCAAAGTCCATCTGATAAGGAATGTCCTCTTTACGACACACCTCTTCGATCATGTTGTTAAGAAACTCACTTGTGATCGCACCATTAGTGATACTAAAACCCTTGCCCATCGCGAGCTTGTTCATACGTCTCGCACCAATTCCTGGAGCAGCGTCATAATCGTGGTTCACATCCAACCCGATCAAAATATCTGGCTTCATTTCACCCGCAAGAGCTGTAGCTCCACGACGACCGATCTCCTCATGCGTCGCAATTGCATGCAACACACGGATATTTTTCAATGGCTTCTTCGCTAATAATCTAGCAACCTCCGCAACAGCAAAACAGCCGAGACCATTATCCAAATATGCCCCATAGAACGTATCTTTATTATAACCTTGGCGAATTGGTCGGTTCAAAATAATTGGGTCGCCCGCACGGATACCAAGTTCTTCCACCTGTATCTTCGCGTTATCACCCAGCATCTGTAGCTCCAGATAGAGCATATCATCCTTAATTCCCTTATCACCCGAGCGAGTTCCTGCATCAGAAAAGTGAATAGCACCGAGTGCTTCGATAGTTCCACCCTCAATACAACGATAGTTACCTGGCTTATCAGGATGTTGACAGAAAAGCTTCACCTCGTGGCCGATCAAGGTGCACGGTAAAAATGAATCGCTATTCACCCAGATTTTACCATCCGAACTGATGCTACGCACCTGCAAACGAATCTTATCCGCGTGGCCTACCAACATGACAGTAGGCTTCTTTGTATCACCCGGATCAGTATCTAAAACAATACTAGCATTGCCTTTAAATTGATGAACCACCCATGACTTTGGAGCAATCTCTTCGAAAAATGGCTTCAGCACACCGTAGCTCATCGCTGCCTCAAGGTTTACTGGACTAGGAGCAGCTAAAATTTCTTTCATGAAATCAAACTGCACCTTAGGCATAGATTTTTCCCAGGCCTTCTTAGTAGCCTTCTTTGCTTTGGTAGCTTTCTTGGTCATGCGGACACCCTAAGGCATCCACCATCACCTGCAATAATAGACTTCTAACTGCTTCACATTTGTAGGGTCTCTAATCGGAACGAAAAAGTACCTACTGTAGCGGTGCGTGAAGTGATTGAATCAATTTTGCTACCAATCCAGTCCAGCCAGTTTGGTGCGATGCCCCAATTCCCCTACCATTGTCACCATGGAAGTATTCGTAGAACAAAATATTCTCAGAAAACCCTTCAGAGTTAAACACCGAGCCCTTTTCATAGACTGGACGCTCACCCTTATCATTGGCAACAAATAAGGAAACCAATCGCTCCGCCAGGTCATTCGCCACCTGATCTAAATTCATCTGAACGCCCGATCCCTTAGGATGCTCGACCCGAAAGTCTTCGCCGAGATAATATGCAAACCTCTGGAGCGACTCAAACAACAAATAATTCACCGGGAACCACACGGGTCCACGCCAGTTAGAATTACCGCCAAACATATCGGAGTCAGACTCACCCGGTTGGTAACGCACCATATGCTCACAAATATTTTGTGGATCTAGTGAGAAACAAAACGGTTTTGCTTCATATTCCTTAGATAGTGCACGAATACCAAAATCAGAAAGGAACGTGTCAGGTGATAACAATTGCTCTAAAATGCGGGCTAATTTATCAGGTCCTACGAGTGAGAACAACCTCCGCTGCCCCTGTCCAGGAACCTCAAATGACGGAATGATTTCCTTAGCCTCTGGGTTCTCCTCCATATACCAATGCATATGCTTATTCAGGCGCGGTAGCTGCAGCAAGGTTTCACTATCTATCACCTCCACCGCATAGAGCGGAATCAAACCCACCATCGACTTCAGCTTCAGCGGAATATTACGCCCATCAGGAAGGTTCAGCACATCATAGAAAAATCCATCCTCTTCATCCCATAGACCTTCTCCACCCATCTGTGTCATTGCCTTTGCGATCGAAATGAAGTGATCAAAGAACTTCATCGCACTCTTTTCATAGACCGGGTTATGGAGAGCTAACTCAATGGCTATCTGCATCATCTGTAAACAATAGAACGCCATCCACGCCGTGCCATCCGCCTGACTTAGCTTGCCACCAGTAGGTAGTTCAGCTGAGCGATCAAACACCCCGATATTATCCAAACCTAAGAAACCGCCTTGGAAAATATTATTCCCGTCCGCATCCTTCTGGTTCACCCACCAAGTGAAGTTTATCAACAACTTGTGAAATGCTTCTTCTAAAAACTCAAGATCGCCAATCCCTTTGTTACGACGTTGCTCCATCTGGTAGACGCGTCGCACACCCCATGCATGCACAGGTGGGTTCACGTCAGATAGGTGCCATTCGTAAGCAGGAATTTGACCACTCGGGTGCATGTATTTCGCACTCAACATCAATGCCAACTGCTTCTTCGCAAAGGTCGGATCCACCAATGCCAAGGGCACACAGTGGAATGCCAAATCCCACGCCGCATACCATGGATATTCCCACTTATCTGGCATCGAAATCACATCCTCATTGACCAAATGACGCCAGATATTGTTTCTTCCGAGCAAGCGTTCTTCTGGCGGAGCTGGGTGCTTAGCGTCACCATCAAGCCACTCCGCAACATTATAGTAGTAGTATTGCTTCGACCACAGCAAGCCCGCTAACGACTGACGCTGGATAATATTATGCTGCCCAGCTGGAACGCCTTCCTGCACATCGGCATAGAATTCATCCGCTTCCTCAACCCGTTGCTCAAAAACTTCTTCCGGCGTCGTGGTGTAACGTAATTGCTTCGAATAAAGGCGCACATAAACCGTCTTCGACTCACCCGGAGCTAACTGAAGGAAATGTGGCGCCCCTACTTTGGTTCCACGCTTTTCGACATTAACAGCATTCAGCTTACCCTCGACCACATACTTGTGGAATGAATTTTTCGGGTAATTGGACTTGTTCATCCCAGTATTCAATAGCTCACGGTCAGTCTCATTATCGCAATAAATAAGCTCCTGCGCAGAAGGACAATGCCAAATCATGTCTCCCATATCTTGGTGATCTAGCAAAGCCGATTTCTCATCCAGTTCATACAGCTCCGCTGAAATATCCTCGCCAGACGACCATGTATTTCTAAACCAAGCCTGTGGCATCACACAAATAGGTGCCGTATCCGGCCCTCTATTAATAGCAGTGATTTTTACGTAGATATCATCAGGAGCAGCTTTCGCATGCTCAATGACAACATCAAAGTAACGGTTTTCATCGAACGCCCCCGTATCCTCGATCTCGTATTCGCGCTGATCTTTCCCAAGTCCACGGTTGTGATCAACTAATTCATTGTAAGGGAATTTCGATTGCGGATACTTATATAGCATCTTCCCGTAGGAATGAGTCGGGGTTGCATCGAGGTAATAATACACCTCTTTCACATCTTCCCCATGGTTCCCCTCAGGGTTACTCAATCCAAAAAGTCGTTCCTTCAAAATATCGTCGCGACCATTCCAAAGTGCCACTGACAAGCACACACGAGCGTGCTCATCACAGAGTCCACCTATCCCATCTTCACCCCATCTATAAGCGTAGTGACGGGACATATCATGAGTGATCGAATTCCAAGCATCGCCAGAGCGCGTATAATCCTCCCGCACCGTACCCCATTGTCTTTCGCTGAGGTATGGGCCCCATGACATCCAAGATTGGTGTCCAGTTTTGGGTGCGGTAAGTCGTTTCTGTTCTCTAGTCATGATTGAATGCAGTTTTGTTGCTAAACCACTATGGCTAAATTGCAAAGCCCGAATCGTGTCGTGATGAAAAAGTATACCATTTCGACCTGTATTAGAGATATCGAGAGAATATCTAACTAACCTCTCTCTCAACAATTTCAATTTACCTTGGCATCAGCTCCACAGCTTTTAGACTCACTCTATTCTCTTCTACTTCGATTACCATGCATCTACCCAATCAACTACTAGGCTGCCAAGATACCGCAAAAATCCTCTGCGACACCATGCCTCGGTTCCTCTATTTCATGAAAAATCGTGAGCTCAAATTTGTCAGTATTAATCAACATCTGGCCGACAAAATGGAGCTCCCAGAAGAAGCTATTATTGGGAAAAATGACCACGATTTTTTTCCGAAATCAATGGCTGATGCCTTCCTAAAAGACGACCTCCAAATCATCGAAACCAAACAAGCCATCCTCAACAAGGTGGAGCTTGTACCCTCCTCTAAAGGACAAGCCGATTGGGCCCTGACCAATAAAGTGCCGATGCTCGACCAACAAGGTGAAGTCATCGCCATCGTTGGCATCACTCGCCCCTTCTCCAGCAGCGACACCGCACTTCATTCATCCAAAGACCTCCACGCAGCTATTTCTCACATGAAATCCCACTTCATGGGAAAACTCACCGTCCCAGAACTTGCCAAGTTATCAAGCCTCTCCGTCAGTGCCTTTGAACGAAAATTTAAAAAAGTTCTCCATTCTACGCCCACCCAGTATTTGCGTATCCTTCGGGTTAAGCACGCTTGCCACTTGCTCAGCAATAGCTCAGTTGAGCTTATCCTCATCGCTGAACAAGCTGGATTCTATGACCAAAGCCATTTCTGCAGAGAATTCACTAAGGTCATGAATATCTCACCCCTTCAATACAGAAAACAATACAGAATCTAACTCCACGCTTTGGATAAATGAACAT
>CAXMOB010000366.1:0-6535 GCA_964194815.1 Vicinamibacteria bacterium
TTCCTCGTTAACATCCCCTTCTACTTGTTCATCGAAAAACCCTTCATGCAGCAGAAATCTAAGAAAAATAACTAAACTTTCAGAAAGTTCTGAAAGTTATTCTTGCATACTTAAATCCATTGAATTAGAGTTGCAATCAAGCTTAGGTTGTGACACACCCACCTAAACGATCACCAACCCGCCCCAATTTGACCATGGCTACCATTCAAAAACTCAATCAAGCTAAGCAACTTCCCGTTCACCTTGTGAAGAAAGAGCTTAAACTCGTCGAGGCTATGATCCGCGAACAGGTTGTCAACTTTGATAAGGGCGTAGAGCCCTACATAGACTACATTTGCAACACAAGCGGGAAGCGTATCCGCCCTGTGCTAGCCATTATTGCTGGTGGGGCTACAGGAGGAGTCTCCGATGATCACATCAAGATCGGCACAATCCTAGAGCTCATTCACATGGCTACTTTAGTCCATGACGACATCATTGATGGAGCCAGCAAACGGCGTAAAGTTCCCACAGCCAATGCAAAATGGGGCAATGGAATGGCAGTTCTTCTAGGTGACGCCTTATTTTCGCACGCATTAATGCTCGCTACCGAATTTAATGACTCCGTCATTTGCAGGAAAGTCGGCCGAGCTTCTCGTGATGTATGCGAAGGTGAAATCATCCAAACTCAGCGGCGCTTTGACCTCACTCTATCAATTGCAGACTACTTCAAGATCGTTGAAATGAAAACGGGTGCCCTCTTCGCGGCAGCTACCGAAATTGCAGCGATCCTTTCAGGTGCCTCAGAAGAAGTTCAGAAGAGCCTCTACGACTATGGCCTGAAACTTGGTGCCGCTTACCAAATTTACGATGATTGCCTAGACATGGTTGGCAACGAAGAAATCGTTGGCAAAACCCTGCGAACTGATCTCGAAAAAGGGAAGCTAACGCTACCTATACTCTACCTTATGGAGACCGCGACACCTGATCAGCAGTCAAAGATAAACAAGAGAATCATCGATCAACAACCACTCGACCTTGAGGTCCTCGTTGGTATCGCAGAATACGAAGGTGCTGTAGGGCGTGCTCTGAATACAGCCTCCGAGATGCTACAAACATGCCGAGATGACATTTCCGTTCTTTCTGATAGTGCCTATAAGGATGGCTTTATTCAAATCACAGAATACCTCGATTCCCTTTTGGTCAAGTGTCGCTCTTAAACGATTTTAAGCACCCTGAGTTTTCCTACAAAACGAGCCAACAGGACGTTACCAATCTCTACACCTCCCTCACTGAGTGCTTTGCTCTCGCTCGTATTGAGTATTCAGAAAAAAAACCGATCCGCATTCTTAGTATAGCATGCGGCAGGTCAGACGAAACCGGCATTCTTCTTCATTTCTTTGCTCCGCAAGCCACTCATTGCACATTTTATGGCGTGGACATTCGAGCTCGGGAGATTGGCGAAGCCAATACTCGGTGGAGGAAGTTCACTCATGAATCAGCTCGCTTTTTGGTTCACGATGCAACCAAGCTAGATCAAATAGTTCACTTAACGGAACCCTTCGACTACGTCTTCATACGCCACCAAAACTTTTGGAATGGAGACAGCATTTGGTATAAAATTTACGCTCAAGCCCTAAAGAGACTACGCCCCAATGGTCACCTGATTATCACCTCTTATTTTGACAGAGAACACATGGAAGCACTTCATGCAATCCAAGCCATCGGCGGCCGATTAGTGCTCTCGCACAAAAACACACGATCCCGCATACTGGAAGAAAAAATCGCCAAATCGGCAGATCGACACATTGCCATTTTCAAAAAAGGGCAGGATGATGACACCGTTCTACATGCTTTGAGTTAACTTGCTAAGTTGTTCGCTAAGTTAGAAAAATCAGTACGACAAGTTTCCTCTCAAGAGAAATTATCCAGCCCTGAGTATTTACTAGTAAGTAACTCATGGTCTATGAGGAAAGCTATGTCGGTTTCCTCAGCTGGATAATCGGTGAATTTACGGGCTACTACACACTGATGCACTCCAAAGTCCTTAAAATAAAAAGCCCATAAGTAGCTGACGCTAACATGGCTATGATGCCTTGTGTCGACCCTTTCAAAGTCCACCCAAAAATCAAACTCAAATAGGTTTTTGTTGGCATCCACACAAAGATAAGAAGGCACATCCACTCCTAAATTTTGCAGGGTGAGTGTGATTATAAACACAGTTTGTTTATCTGGGCTATCTTGCTTCAACAAACGAAGTAATTCTAGCTTCAAGGCCTCGCTGGCCAAGTGGTCGTAATAGGCTTTATCCAATTGTTCTGAACTGCACTGTCGACATTCTAGCTTCCAATCCACCCCATCTTCATGAACCAAGCGAACTTCATACTTAGGTTGTTGAGAAAGTGATGGACGCTTTTGCTTGGGTTTGGACGACTTCTGAACCACCGCTTGAGCCTTTAGAGCAATCGATTCAAGTCCTTGAACATTCCCCAACAAATGATCAAATGACAACTGCTTTTCTTTTTCGTCCATAATCACCCTCCCTTAAGACCTTACTTGCGATAACTCTTTTATTGCCTCCGCTAAACCTTCCAACTGCTCACGTGTATGCAAAGCTGAAAGTGTGATCCTTAGCCTGGCCGTGTCACGCGGTACAGTGGGAAAACGCACAGCAGGAACTAAATACCCCCGCTTCTTCAAATTTTCTGACAACAGCATAGCCTCTACTGAGTCCCCCACCAGCCATGGAATGATAGCACTTTGAGCAGCTTGCTTCAAGCCGATGCAGGCTTCAAAATACCTAATATTCTCCCAAAGACGTTCTCTTAAATGCTGTCCAACATCACCAGCAATGAGAGCCATTGCCGAAGCTGCCGCTACCATCTGACCAGGCGGTGGAGATGTTGAGTAAATATAAGATCGAGCTCGGTTCACCAACAAATCGGCATATGCTTGAGAACAAGCCACATACCCACCAGCTACCCCTGCGGCCTTCCCCAGCGTCCCCATGTGAAAATCAATTCCATCAGACACTCCTAATAAATGGCCTAAGCCCAAGGCTCCATGAACTCCTATAGCATGTGCCTCATCGACCATTAGCAAGGCTCCATACCGTCGCGTCAGTTGTGTTATTTTTACCAGAGGGGCGATGTCTCCATCCATACTAAATACAGACTCTGTCACCACAAGGACTCGCCCGGCAACTCCTTGGTATTTGATCAATAACTCCTCCAGCTTCGCCACATTATTATGCTGAAAAACCCTTAATGTGGCACCACTAAGCTTTGCTCCATCGATCAAGGAGGCGTGACTTAACTTATCTAAGATCACCACATCACCACTCCCCAACAATCCACCAAGAACGCCCAAAGAGGTGGTATACCCATTGGCAAATACGCGACACGCCTCCGTTCCTTTCAGCTGCGCAATTTGCTTTTCTAAAACTAAATGCGGAGTCAACGATCCCGAAATTAACCGTGAACCGCCAGATCCAGACCCCCATTTTTCCACCCCATCCACAAAGGCCTGCTTCACCAAAGGGTGGATTGACAGGCCTAAGTAGTCATTAGAACAAAACTGCACATACTTTTTGCCGGCAATCACACATTCTGAGCCATCTGCCTCTAGAACCTCTCGCAATACTCGTAGTAATCCTTGTTGCTCTAGTTGAGCTAATTCATCCTCAGGAAGTCTCATCACTTTAGCGAGTCGCTGCAGGACGCTCCAAGGCCCATCGTAATAGAGAAGTAGAGTCCTTCCACACACTCACCCCGTCACCTCCAAGGCACACCGCAATAACAGTGCGACCATTCAATGTTCCTGATGATGCCAAACATCTTCCAGAGGCATTCGTGGTGCCGGTTTTTAAACCATTACAATAGTTCAAATTTTTCAAAATCTTGTTGGTGTTATTAAACAACTTTTTGCGACCATCCGCATAGGTAAACGTATATTGCTTCGTTCCCATATACGACCGCAATGTCTTGTTGTGATATGCCACACGTGCCATAATAGCTGCATCATAAGCACAAGAATACTGACCTGCTGCTGTTAAGCCATGAGGATTTATAAAATTAGAACGAGCCATCCCAATTGCTTTAGCCTTCTTATTCATCATCACGGCAAACTTCGCTTGAGACCCAGCGGCATCACGAGCCAATGCTCTCGCGGCATCGTTTCCGCTCTTCACTAATAAAGCCTTTAACAAGGTGCTTCGTGGATAAGAATGACCAGCTTTTAGATACAGCTTGGATGGCACCACTTTTGTATCCGAAGCAGCTACCGTCAGCTTCTTACTGGTGTAGCCACGATCTTGAACACACAGAGCGGTCAGCATCTTTTGCAAACTTGCAATCGTGCAGCGTTCCAATGCATTCTTGGCATACAAAACCTTACCTGTTGCGTAATCTACAACAATAACCCGCCTGCAGCTCACCCTCGGGGCTGGCTTCAGTGGGATCGTTGCAGTTTGAATAGCTGCCGCCTGCCCATATAAAGGAGCTCCAACGGCAATCAAGAGTGTCGAGAAAATAGATATTACAGCCTTTTTAAGCATGAGGTAATTTCCCTGTATTAGCTCCGACTTGCAAGCATGATTTTTTCGATACACTGAGATAAATTCGACTAGCCAAACAAAAATATCCATCCATTATCCCGCCATGCGCATTCTTACCGGCCTACAACCTAGTGGAAAACTTCACATCGGGAACTACTTTGGAGCAATTAAACCTGCGGTTCAACTTCAAGATCAAGGAGACGCCTTCTATTTTATCGCTGACTACCACGCGATGTCGTCCACCTCATCTGCTGACGAATTGCGTAACAACGTAAAAAACTTGGCCATTGACTTGCTTGCATGTGGCCTAGATCCAGCAAAGGCGACAATCTTCAGACAAAGCGATATCCCTGAGGTCAACGAACTTGCTTGGATTCTTTCTACTGTATTGCCAGTAAGCCGCCTCGAACTCTGCCATTCCTACAAAGACAAAGTGGCAAAAGGGATTCCAGCAAACCACGCTCTCTTTGCCTACCCAGTCCTCATGGCAGCAGACATTCTCCTGTACGACGCCAATGTGGTGCCAGTCGGAAAAGACCAAAAGCAACATTTAGAGGTCACACGTGACATCGTCGGCATGATCAACCACCGCTACGGCGATGGCACCCTCACTCTTCCTGAAGCTCGAATCCAAGAGTCTGCAGCCGTAGTCCCAGGAACCGATGGATTAAAAATGAGCAAGAGTTACGATAACACAATCCCTCTCACAGGAGGGAAGAAAGCAATTCGTAAAATGATGATGCGCATTATCACTGACTCAACACCTGTAGAAGACCCTAAGCCAACAGAAGGCTCAAACATCATTGCTCTTTACAAGCTCTTTGCTGATGAAGCTGCGGTTCAACAAATGATCACCGACCACGAAGCTGGTGGCTTTGGCTACGGTGACTTCAAGCAACGCTTGTTCGATGTTTACTGGGAATACTTTGAAGGGATTCGCACCAAGCGTGAAGAGCTCGAAAAAAATCAAGACTACGTTCAGGAAGTCTTACGTAAAGGATCCGAACACGCTCGAGAAGAAGCCACTAAGATCCTCGACCGGGTGCGTAAATCTGTAGGGCTTCGCTAATGCACGTCTGCCTCTTATAGAATCACACAATATAACTATAGGCACCAATCAACTGGCGGAGCATTTAATTCACCTGTGAAGCTTCGGCCGACCATTGAGCCCAAGGCCTCAAGCTCACCAGACAAAACCTCCTTCGCAGGATCACCTTTGGCATCCGGTCTTCCACAATGCGTGCAAGACCCATACCCCGGATAGCCAATACCTTGTTGAGGGTCGTTTTCTGGGTTCACTAAGGTGACACTCATTCGGTCCGTTTCTTGACGAATTAAAATAGGATGAATCCAACAAGTAAAAGGCTTGTAAAACCAAGGATTTTCACCCTTATCTATAGAAAATCGCTGTAATGCACAACGGTGTTGAGTATCCAGAAAGACACAACGTGTGCGAGCAAAGTGCTTGGGGAAATCTTTTGCTAGTAACGATTCATCAGCCCTGTGAGCCTTCGTTTTCCACCCTCTACCTCCTTCGACGATCTCGACAACTCCACCATCTAACTCCACTCCATACTCCCTAAATACATCCTCGTTCTGGCTCACCAATGATTTGATAGCCATTGCATCGCCTTCAGAAAGACGCACGCCATCATGACAACATGTTGCCCGACAGATAGCCAACTCACACGGTCGGATCAGCTGATCAAATGCTTCGTGATCGACATGTGCTTCGCGAAGCTTAGAACACAAGTGCTCGCGAGTTTCCTTAAAAAAAGATTCAACTCCTACCATCGTCTTATACCATTTGAACAGTTAAAGTTGTGGAATGGCCGGAGCTGACTTCGTGGATTTCAAGGTACGAGGAAAGCACAGTGCGGGCACTGTAACTGACGAGAAACGTGGAAATATGCGAAGTCATACCATTTAGAGTTTCAAAAGAAATCCATTCCGTGGGTTTAACTGTAAAAATGGTATTAGTAATTCAAGGCATGCATTGCA
>CAXMOB010000367.1:0-5914 GCA_964194815.1 Vicinamibacteria bacterium
GAACGGTCTTCGCGACATCGAGAGCCGTTCTCATCTCTTTGTAGAAATACCCGCGTCTGTCCCGGGATTCAGCAGAAAGACACAAGAGGAAAAGCTGTGCCTGCTTGATCTCGTCGATAATTACCTGATTCCAATCTTGACCACCCAGAAGATCATCCTTGTCAAACCAGACATCGACCCCAGCGCTCTTCCGGAATTCCACCAGAGCTTTTACGGCATCCGAGTTTGGCTTTGCGTACGACGTGAAGAGTTTCTTAGGCATATCGAGGAGCAATTTTTGGTATAACGTCGAGAATAGGGATCTAATACCCCCATCTATCTCCGAAACTACCAAATCGATCCCCTACCAGTCAACTCTCAATAAATCCTCATACGGCGGCGGGTATAAGATTCCTCTACTTCGTCTTGTTAGCCCCATAGAATGCTCTGCTCTTACCAAATGTATAAACCATATAACTTCCAATTATAGTCCCTAAAGGGAACAGGAATAGCCAAGCTATCGACAACCCTAATGACCATGTGTAAAACCAATTCTTCTGCAACAACCTCTTATGATGGATCACCAATAGCACTATCACTCCTGGAACAGATAGCAAAATACCATAAAATGTGGTTAGTAATGCTATACTGATCTCAGACGCTAACACTGAAGCATCAACCTTACCTGATTCACCAATTTCAGCAAAAAGGTTTATCATGGCAATAATAGTTCCGATCACTCCATACACTGGTCCAGCATACATGAATACTCCTACAGTTCCTAGAATAGACATCAATTTGCCATTTCGCTTCATGGATAAATCGCTTGGATCAACAGAACTAGTAGAATCTTGCATATTTTAGGCAACGTCATAGCACAGACGATCCCAGATGGGAACCGAATGTCACTGACAATTGTTGGTGGTTAATAATCATAAATCTTACTTAGCTGGCGGCGTGGTCTGGGATTGTCCTGCTGCGCCTTGTTCGGCATTTTATTTGGTAGCATCTGGATAGTGCTTATTTAAATACTTCTCTAGAACTAAAAGACTCTTTTCTATCTCTTTTTCTGCGACATCTCGACTTTTGACGTCTGATTCAACATACGCGATCAAACTATCTCCAAGTTCTATAAAAAGAGTGGGACTCTGTCTCCCGCGAGGTGACCATACCTCACCATAAATACACCATGTCGAAAATTCGTAAACTGTGCCGTCTAATCCTCCACCACCTCCTCCATAACGAGTTCTATACAACATCCTATCCCATATTGTCTTAACTCGTTTCGCTAATATTTTAGGGAATTCAACAGACTTTGTAGTGACGGTAACCAAGCCCTCTTTACTCTCTCCATTATTGATGGAGTACCAAATATTCTTATCACCTTTTGAGAACCTCAAAATCATTTTATCTTTAGGTGACTGAAAAATTCCCTCCTCTTCATTCTCTAGAGAAACGACGTATTCAGGTTTAAAAGAAGGTCGGACAAGCATTCTGAGCTCAAACACCTTCTCCATTTTGAAGAGTCTCCGCAGTTTATTATCATACACCCTTCTATACTCAGCTGGATACGGCTTGACTGGCGTTAAATAGTCCACGCCTACGAAACGTGCATCACTCACTTCATCTGATATTGGAGCATCTTTCAACTTTGTCTCACCTTGAGCAATCAAGAGATCGATGGATAAAAGCAAGAATAGAGCTATTGAGGGAATATGTTTCACTTTTATAAGAAGTTGTATTTAGCATAACAGTATTAATCATACACCTCGTCCTGATATGAGTATTTCTGAACTTTCAGAAATGGAATGTGTAGATTTGGGTTTCATCCTTTATAGGTTAGGGGTTAGAAGCTGGTGATGTCCACCACTATCGTACAGAAAAATAGTTAAGATAGATTAACATCCCTTAGAAACTGGTAAAATGATATTCAGGAAAATTAAGTCCTCATCGCAGAATTGAATATCACTTCTTTAAAATGTATTGATACTTTACAGTAGATAACGACATAGAGTGAAGTCACCCGGGTATCGAACGGCAAGGTATCCTATAACTCTTGAGGCTACACTAGTCAGTTCGTGCTAGTGCTGCGGCTACCTTAGAACTTCGGATATGTGCAGCTCATTTTGCTCAAGGGTAAGGCGTGAGGATTGAGTGCATACTCATGCACGATTGACGAGCAACGAAGCTATTGAACAAAAGGAGCAAGTACTCTTGCAACCCGACGACAGGAGGCTGATTTTCAACTCACCCAGACGAGATTTCTATCAACTTACATATGCGTAGTTCTAAGGTAGTTGGTGCACTAGTCTATTACCCACACCTCCACAGGCACTCTTGCTCTCCGCAGCTTAGCACTGGAGCAACTTACTCATTGTTTCTATTTCACGCTACACCCTAGCTCCTCCTGCATGAACACGAGTGTTTCTAGAATGTGTTCGTGCCAATAAGGCCAATCATGACCACCTGGATATTCGCGATAACAATGAGGTAGATTGAGATCCGTTAGTTTTTTTGAGAGCTGACGATTGGCATTGAGCAAGTCATCGTCTAGTCCACAGTCGAATTGTAATGGTATGCTTAGCTTATGCAGGTCGATCAGTTGGTCGAGTTCTTCCCCTGTCTTTGGTTTAGGAGGGACGGAACTGGCTTCTCTAACAAATGGAACCAGGTTACTATAGCAAGTCACTGATGAATGAGCGCTAATGGCTTGAAAATGAGTCTTTTGAAATTTCACTCCAAGCCTTAATGCTCCGTATCCGCCCATAGATAATCCTGACACCCCCACGGGACTATCAGCATTGAGCTTATATACCGAACGAGCAGTATCGATCACATCCTCGACAATCCATTTTTCATAATTCCCTCCGTCATCATTATCATTATGGTTATAATAGCCAGAACCATCACCGAAATGTCCATCGGATGGCATCGCTAAAATCATTGAACCCACCTTACCCTGAAGATAAAGTTCGCTCAAAACATGGTGCACCCCGCCTTGGAATAACCAACTCCAGTGGCTACCATAGACACCATGTAGTAAAACCACAACGGGAGTATCATCTGCAATTTCCATCTTCGGGTCTGAGAAAAATGAGATGTCAGCGCGTCGCCCCAAAGCACGACTATACACAGTGCTAAATATCAGACCCGGCTGGCAGTATTGTGCGTTGGATTGTTCCATTTTTGTGGTGAGTGTAGCCAATTATTCAAGGTGGGCATTATCTCGATCACGGATTGAGCGCACTACCATTTCTCTCACCACAAGGTTTTCATCCTGTAGTAACACTTGGAGTATACTTTTAGCCACTTGATCAGGTGTAAGAAAATCTTGTACAGGCATTTCACCATCGACAGCTTGATCCCAGAAAGCTGTATCGACCCCACCAGGAAGGATGTTACAAACACAGATATTATGTGGAGCTGCTTCTTCTTGTAAGGCTTGAGTAAAACCACGAACAGCCCACTTCGTTGCACTATAAAACGACTCCAAGGGAATGCCTTTCAGACTTGCGGTAGAGGTAATATTGATAATGGTCCCCTGTCGGTTTGGAATCATGGCACGCAGAGCAGACTGGCAACCCATGACTGTTCCTTTAAAGTTAACGTCCATCATCCAATCCATCTCTTCTTCAGTGTATTCAATGATCGGCCGATGCTTCGCTACACCAGCATTGTTAACCCAAGCGTCAATTCTACCAAAACGAGCCAAGGTTTGCTCAGCTAATTGATCCACGCTTTGCTTAAAACGCACGTCAGTCGCAACACAGAAGCTTGTTTCGTCGTTCATCCCTACGGATACGGCGTCAAGCTCTTCTTGTGATGGTGCTGCCAGCACTACACGCGCACCTTGGGCTAACAGAATTTTACTTAAACTCAAGCCGATGCCTTGGCTTGCTCCAGTCACAACGATCACTTTATTTACAACAGTATTCATAGAAATTTATATTCAATTATTGGCTTTTTTGCATCTTAACTAGCAGTTTATCAAACCCTACTTCACGGGTGAATTGGGGATTGGTTTCGGTATGGGGATCGGCTGATATCACCTCGATCGCCACCTTTTTTTGCTGCAGTATTTTCACTAGAGTTCTCATCAATAGCCGAGCATGAGCAGCTCCAAGGCAGTTGTGCACACCACTACCAAAAGCAATGTGTTGATTTGGTTTGCGCTCAAGGTTCACCTCCTCGGGTGTTTCAAATACATTAGGATCAAAGTTTGCCGATGCCCAGCAGAGTGACACGCGATTACCAGCTGGCACATTGACACCGTGAAGGTCGGTATCTACAGGGCAAACCCTACCAATCTGAGTGATGGGTGAAAAGGCTCTAAAGAGCTCTTCTGTGGCAATGATGACGGACTTATCATCGTCGAGCTGAGCCAACTTCTCCGGATGCTGAGAAAAATAATGGATAATGGATGAAACCGAGTGAATAATAGTATCGCGACCACCTGCAAAGACAAGATTCATGAAGCCGAGCTTTTCTTCTTTCGTGAGAAGCCTGTCTTGGTATGTGGCTTCATTTAACGCCTTAAAAATATTTTCTCCCTCTCCTGGATTATCGATTCTGTCGTGCAGGTATTGCTCTAGATCTGCCCCCTTACGGATGGCGACATCCCCACCATCGAGAAATACATTGGTGCCCCACTTAATCCAAATATCAGCTTCCTTTTGTGGCATATTTATCAAATGACTCAAGGCGATCGACTGTAAGGGCAAAGCAAACTCAGAAACGATCTCTACCGAGTCTGTATTGCAGGCCTCATCTACCATCTCTGAGATTAAATCCTCTATAGCACCAATGAACGCAGGGTTTAAAGGTCTTTTGAAAAAAGGTTCCACGATTTTACGGTATTCGCTGTGCTCATCAGGATTCGTTTCGATTGGAAGCTGCCTAACAGACCTATACTCCGCTTCGGACGGGATCGGGACCTGGAATGCTCCATCTGAACTGAAGGTCTTCCAGTCTTTTGCTGTGCGGCGAACATCCTTATAGCCTAACACCATTTCAATAGGTTCTTCTTCAAAGGTAGTCGAAAGCACACGCTTCTCAGCGCGTTGCTTGTTAAAGGCATCCATAGGGCATTTTGAGGACATAATAGTAGATAAGTTTGGTTAATAAAGAACAGTTGATTATTTTGCGATGGCTTCTACCACTAAGCCATCAAGGCTCTCGGTCACTTCAATTTGACAACTTAGCCGACTACAGTCCGTAACGTTTTCCTCAAACTCTAGCATATCTTCCTCTTGTTCCGAGCGCTCACCGACCAGACCAAGCGATTGCTTAGCAATATGAACATGACATGTAGCACAGGAACAAAGCCCACCACAGGAGTTTTCAATTCCATCAATTCCGTTAGCGATTGCTAATTCCATTAAAGTGCCTGCAGATGCTTCCACTGATATTTTAGTCTTATCTGCTTCTATGAAGTGAATTTTTGCCATGAGTCTACTCTAGGGCAAACCTCCCTCCTTGTCTAATTCTCAACGGACAAAAACTAATACTATCTTCACTTTAATATTGATAAATACTACTAAATGTGTTCAATTAAGCACCAATTTAGCCAAATGAAATTAGAACGCGAAAATATTCCCTCCAAAACCCATGGTTCACTCCATTTTTTGGAAATTGAACAAGACTACTTTGACGACCACTATCATTACCATCCAGAAGTCGAGCTCACTTGGGTTTGTAAAGGCCAAGGCACCCGCATCATTGGCGACTCGATCGGTGAGTTTAAAGTCGATGACCTAGTCTTAATCGGAGCAGGTTTGCCACATCGCTACCACAGCCACCAGCCTGGATCTGCCGCCAAGGTGCTTCGATTCGATTTGCAATTATTACAGAAATCACTGTTTCAGCTACCAGAGTTGGGAGCATTACAGCAATTGCTCCAAGAAGCAGGCAGAGGCTTGCGTTTTAAAAAACCATC
>CAXMOB010000368.1:0-6986 GCA_964194815.1 Vicinamibacteria bacterium
CATCTATGATCGATATGTTACAGATTACAACGAGTTTACTTAGCTTTATCAGGAGCAAATACGCCACGCATAAGCTTACCTCAGATACTATTTTTTGATTTCCACAGGAGGTCTTTCATGTAAATCATCAGAGCAACCGAAACCAAACAGGTTCCGTCTCATAGACATTAACAAAGGAAGAGGTTAACTGCTCGAATTTTTCTTTTTGAATGGGGGTCGAGAGAATCTAGTCGAGAACGCGGAAGATAGTTTCGCTAAGACCCCGGCGTCACCTTCTTCTTGAACTCCTCGATTGCCTGCTGCATCGACTTAACGATCTCCGGGTGCTGCTTGGCTACATTGGTGGTTTCTTTGATGTCGTTCTTGAGATTGAAGAGCTGAACGATGTCTTCTTTCACGATCATTTTCCACTGCCCTCTCCGCATGGCTGTGCCTAACTTGGGTTCGTAGCCGAAGAAAACATCCCGATCGGGAAAGTCCTTTTGCTGAAGAAGGTGCTCTTTAGCGCTGATTCCGTCGAGGTTAGCTGGATTATCTTTTGCGATTCCTGCGATATCAGTAAAGGTAGGAAATAGGTCAAATCCGATGACAAGCTCATCAGAGACCGAACCCGGCTTGATCTTGCCTGGCCACCACGCCACGGCAGGCACCCGATGACCGCCTTCATACTGGCTGAACTTTCCGCCGCGAAACGGCCGCTCCTTTGGGCTCATGCCAACGGCACCATTATCAGAGAAGAAAAACACCAGAGTGTTCTCCGCAATATCTAACTCGACTAGCGTGTCTAGAACCTGGCCAACCCCCTTGTCCATCTCTTCAAGTATCACCTTATATTTCTCTCGGTTAATGGGGTTAATTTGGTGATGTTTCCATCCTTCTACACGGTTCTCTGGCGTATCTTTGGGTGTCTGGTAGGGGTTATGAACCGCTGCGTGTGAGATGTATAGAAAGAAGGGTTTTTCTTTGTTACGTTTGATGAAATCGATGCTGTTGTCGGTAATGATATGCGTGGTGTAGCCGGGAACGTCCTGTTTTTTTAGACCGACTCGCCAAGCACCGTGCTTATGGTAATCGCTGCCACCATTCAAAAAGCCTACAAACTCATCGAAGCCATGATGGACCGGATTATACTTGTCTTGGTGGCCACAGTGCCACTTGCCGAAGAGCGCTGTTTGATAACCGTTATCCTTGAACACACGAGGGATGGTTGGCGTCGATGGGAGGATACCTTGCTGTTTTTCACGGCTACCTACGATGACGTCGACAACGCCGCTACGCTGCTGATATCGTCCAGTGAGAAAAGCTACTCGCGTCGGGCTACAAACGGACGAATTGGTGTGAAAATCTTTGAAATTCAAGCCTTCCTTGGCCATCTGATCAATGCGTGGTGTCTTAACCCATCCATCATATAGGCTCAAGTCTCCACAGCCGAGGTCGTCCGCAAGGATGACTACAATATTCGGTTGCTTGTTCGTCGTTTTAGCGACAGATGGTAAAGTTACGGATAGTGATATGAGCAAAGTAAGCGTTCTGTATGATGTCATGATAGAATATTGTTAGTTTTATTAGCTTCTAGAAATATATTTCGAATTGAAATTTGTATGAGTGCGATTCTAGAAATTGAACTTTCAACTCTTAGTTTGATATAAAACAACAGAAAATGAATAATGTTCAATAAACTTACTAACTTCATCTATAGTCGAAAAGTTACAGTATCAAACGATGGATTTTTGGTAATTCATGGTGTAAAGCTTCGATCTATTATTCTAAAACATTATATCACCTCTTGTTTAGCCAGTTAGCATTAGCATAGCGTTTGATTTCAAGTTGCCGTATCTCGTCGCTATTTATACTAGGTTCAACAACCTTGCTCGATTCACTCAAACAAGAGACTAGTTGCTCTTGCCAACTGTCAGGTAATGAATCCACCTGTAAACTCCCTTGGTGGAGTAATCCCCAGCGGGTGCGGCGCTGCCCAGCACCTGCAAGTTTTCTACCAGTCTGATCAATCACATCGTGAGTGACAGGTCGATCAAAGCACGCGACCGAGGTATTTTGACTATCCTCCGCGATGAGTTCAGCATCGACACCGCAGCTCTTGAGCATCTCAACGACAGCAGCATGGATGATCCGATAACTTTCGGCACCACGTAACGAGGCCCAAGCATGGCCTTTGGCAATCACTATGGTATAAGTAAAATCCTTACGATGATCGACCACACCACCACCAGTCCAACGGCGCACAAAGTGTAATGTTTCATCATCAAACTTCGCTTGAGCTGACTCAAGGGTGTCAAAATAACCGAAACTTACCTCAGGTCGAGACCAGCCATAAAAACGAATCAATACTTGCTCAGCACAATTCTGCAACAACAACTGATCGACCGCCATATTCTGTGGACCAGTGCGAAGCGTGTCGTCGTGAAAGACGTCAAGCTGACTGAGGCGTTCCATAATAGCCGTTTCTATTAAGCGATATTCGAGAACACCTTTTGAACGTCCTCATCATCCTCTAACTTATCGATAAACACCACGATTTCTTCGATTTGCTCATCAGTAAATTCAACTGGATTAGAAGGAATACGTTGGAGTTCCACTTTTTTAATGCTCAAACCTAGATCTTCACATCCTTTAGAAAGGTTACCAAATGCAGTGTAGTCACCATAGACAAAAGCATTCTCACCTTCTCCATCCAATTCTTCTAAACCACAATCAATCAGTTCAAGTTCAACCTCCTCAAGTTCCAAGTCTTCTTTCTTCTCAAATTCGACAACTGTCTTACGGTTGAACATAAAGTTGAGAGCTCCAGTATTGAGAAGTTCTCCTCCACCTTTATTGACCACAGTTCTCACCTGGCTAAATGTTCTCGTGTTATTATCAGTTGCACATTCGACAAAGAGAAGCACGCCATGAGGTCCCTTGACCTCGTAGTTCACCTCATCATAATTTGTAGAATCCTTGCCATCAGCACGTTTGATTGCCTTTTCAATGTTGTCCTTAGGCATATTCTCTGCCTTAGCATTCAAAATTGCTAGGCGTAGCTTTGCATTAGAATCAGGGTCAGGCCCGCCTTCTTTTGCCGCCATAGTGATAACCTTTCCCAATTTAGGAAACAACTTAGACATCTTGTCCCAACGTGCTTCCTTTGCTCCTCTACGAATTTCAAATGCTCTTCCCATAACTAATAATATTGATTGAGTCGTAAAGGTAGCCAAATCCCTCCTTAACTCAAGCCCTATAAAAAAACAAATAAACACTGGACTAATATTTTTTCGGCCATTTAATATAACACCTACGCTGACTATTTATAAAGACATGAAATTCCTACCACTATTCCTCTACTCCTCCTTACTCCTTTCCGTTCACGCAGCCGACTTAACTCAGTTTCGCGAATGGAAAAACAACAAAGGCCAAACTGTTGAAGCAAAAATGCTTAAATTCAAAAACAACGAAGTCACTATGCAGCGTAAGAATGGCAAGGTGGTTAAAATTCCAGTAAACCTCTTATCTAAGGCCGATCAAGACCTCCTCAAAAAATGGAAAAGTGCCAATCCAAAGGTAGCAGGTATTCCTACAGGGCCTTTCAATTGGGACTCAAAATTCAATGGCGATGCTACTCCTGACATTGAGTATATCAACTTTGACAAGGAGCGTAACGCTCATCTATACAAAACAAAGTATTTCGATTTCTACATCACAGAAAAAATGACCAACTCCACGGTCTCGAAGTGCGTGGCTGTGTTCGACTGTATCGTAGGAGCTCTTAATGACATGCCTCTAGAGCTCAACACCGTCCCAGGTGATGGCAAACCACGCTACGAGGCGATCTTAGTGGCGACTGATGCTCAATATATGAAGCTTGGCGGAATGCCAAACAGCGGAGGATTCTTTGCACCAAGTCGTAACTTGACGGTGATCCCCTTCAAGTCCATGGGAATTGTTAAAAAGGGAAGCAATTTCGTCTTTGATGGTAAAAATACAGATTTCTCCACCTTAATTCACGAACTGACTCACCATAGTGTTTCCCACTGGAAATCTATTCCCGCATGGGCCTCTGAAGGTATGGCGGACTACATGGCGGCCATGAGCTATCGCTCAGGAAGCTTTAACTACTCGAATAGAGGTGGCTACATTGCGAAGAATATTCGTAAAATGAAAAAATACGTAGCAGGAGCCCAAATTGTCAAAGGCGGCGTGCTACACAGCCTTAAGCCAGAATTTCTTTTCAAGCTCAATCGCCGCACATGGAATGCCACACTTGGGGCAGACAGAGTCGCAGGAAGCCGCCAATACGTTTCCTCCATGGTCTTATTTTATTACTTCTGTCATATCGATGCAGATGGTGACGGTGAAAACTTCATCCAATATATGCACGCCCATGAAAATGACGTGAAGTCTGGTAAAATCAGGGACAATAATGATCTTACTCATGTCAACAAATACCTCCTTCGTGGTCGCTCATACAAGGACCTAGAAGAAGATATGGTTAAAAAGTTGTCTAAAAAAGGGATTAAGGTAAAGTTTAGCTAACTTATGCCAAGTGCTAGTCTATCAGTAAATCAGCAGCCTCCCATTGGCATCCTAGATTCAGGTGTAGGGGGTCTTTCGGTGTTACGAGAATTGGCACGCCAAATGCCCTATACAGATCTTGTCTACATTGCCGATTCCGCATGGTGCCCCTATGGTAACAAATCTCAGTCAATCATCACAAAGCGTGTCTCAGAGATGACTGAAAATCTTCTCGGCAAAGGATGTGGTAGCGTCGTCATAGCCTGCAATTCAGCCACTATTGCCTCAGTCGAAGCGTTGAGATGCAACTACCCCATTTCTTTCACGGGTATGGAACCTGGTGTTAAACCCGCTGTTCAGCAAACCACCTCAAACGTGGTCGGGGTTCTCGCCACTGAGGCATCACTCGCTGGCAAAAAATTTCATCAGCTCGTATCTCGACATGGTGGCAGTGTTGAAATCATCACGACTCCATGCCCACAATTCGTTGAACTCGTTGAGGCCGGGGTGCTTCAAGGTCAACAAGTAGATGATGCCATTGATACCTACACAGCGAGCATGATCGCCGAAGGGGCTGACACTATCGTTCTTGGCTGTACCCACTATCCATTTCTAAAAGATGCCATCACTGCACGGATCGGAGCTCATATCAAACTCATCGACACGGGTGTGGCGGTTGCCAGACAGGCAAAAAAACAATACCTTAACAACTTCGCTGAACCAGCTAGCTCAACAAAACGTCAGATCACGATCTACACTACTGGCTCCTTAGAGCATCTCAAAAAACTGTTCCCTCTGCTCTGCACAGAACTGACAGCGTCGCTACACAAACTTAGCTAGTTCACTTTTTTCTGTCAGCTCTATCGCTTCAAAGGTATATTCTTATGTAAGCGTCTATGGAATCTAAGAAAAAACATCAACAAAAGCAGGTCATCTCAGAAGCTGAGTTCTCCACAGAGCTCATGCTCATTATGCCAGCACTGCGTGGCTATGTGATGTCATTGATACCACATGCCTCTGCAAGTGAAGATGTTGTCCAAGAAACTCACCTCTTCCTGTGGGAAAAACGGCAAGATTTTGAAGTTGGCTCCAGTTTTAAATCATGGGCATACAAAGTCGCTTACTTCAAGGCCATGGCAGCTCGCCGTGACTTTGCTCGTGAACAAAAACGGATCATCTTCTCTGAAGAAACTATCCTCAATGTCGCAAGCCAAGCGGAAATTGTTTCTATAGATGGTGACAAACGCCTAGAGCAACTCAAACTTTGCCTCAAAAATCTATCCGCCGAAGAAATTCAGCTCCTCCAATTTAAATATTTAGACCGTGGATCACTCACCGAGCTAGCCGACACTTCTGGCAAGTCAGCAAATAGCATCCACAAGTCGATTTCACGCTTACGTCTACGCTTAAAAGCCTGCATCGACAAACAAACACTTCTGCCTGGTTAATCCAACCATGAAATACACACCTTCCAACGAGTTTAGAACACTCCTCGATAAACTACTAGATCACCCACCGCTGTCGCACAATGAGACAGTGCAACTTGAGACGATCCTAGAAGACGACACGGCATTGATCTACTACCTTCACATTGTTCAGCAAGAATCCTTGATGAGCGAAGCCCTACTCGCTCCGGCTCTCGATTTACCTCTATCTGCAAAAACGGGCAGTTCATCCATCTTTTATCTTAAACCTATTGCTTGGGCTGCGGCCGCCTGTGTTCTTTTCGGCTTAGGCATGCACTTCGGTAACAAAGGACTAGATAAGTCCGCCACCCTTGAGATTGACTCACCAGTGAATAAGGTAGTGCCCCTCAACGAAGAGCTCTTCCCGACCATCACTGGCATGTTTGGTGTCCGCTGGGCTGATGAAGGAGAAAACCGCAGCATCATCCCAACCACCAATAATTCATTACATCTAGAATCTGGTATTATTGAACTCACCTACCCGAACGGCGTGCAAGTTGTGCTTGAAGGCCCAGCATCTTTCAAGGCCTCTGGTGGCAATGGAGGTAGCCTAGAGTTTGGCCGCCTGGTCGCCTCAGTCCCGCGTGGAGCGGAGGGCTTCGTGGTTAACTACGCTCACGGAAAAGTGGTGGATCTGGGCACTGAATTTGGAATGGATGTTCAAAAAAATGGCCACGCTGACATCGGTGTGTTCGACGGAGAAGTTGAAGTTCATGCTGGTTCAAAGAGTCACAAAAATGTGCTACTCGTCACTGAAAACAAGGCACTACGTCACCTCAATCAGGAAGTTGATAATATCCTCAGTATTCCCTTCGATCAATCTAGTTTTGTCCGTCACACACCCTCACGTGAATTACCTTGGGAACTCGACTCGATTCACATGAAGGAACTTGAGTTTGACGTCACACACCTGATCTGGAGAGGTGGCCAATACCGAGCTCTCTTCAAATGGATGCACGGCAAAGATGCCATTGAGATCCATCAGCTTACCCTTTGTAAGAATGGAAATGC
>CAXMOB010000369.1:0-7730 GCA_964194815.1 Vicinamibacteria bacterium
AGCTGCTGCTTCGACTGGAGCTGTGGTGACCACAGGATCTTGAGCTGAAGCACTTGTTGTGAATGAAAACAACGAGAGACCCGTCGATAGCATTAATGTAAGTAGTTTTTTATTAAACATGATTTAGTGTGTTGATTAACACCAAACCTTTAGCAAGTAGCGTGCCAACTTTATTGACATGTTTCTATGTGATCTCAGAGTTCACCATGTGTGTGTACTTAACTCTTTGTTTTAAAGTGGATAGGGGCCATCTTCGTCTTCTCCCATCCAAGCTAAATTGTTAAAAACTTTGAGGATTTCAAGGTTTATTTCCCATTCGTCGTCAGTAGATTCAATGGTTGCTGAGCGTAGAGCTGTGACGACCTTTTTAAATGGTTTGAGCTGATTCTGAATCGGGAAGAATGACGCGTGTTTCCATGCTTGTTCATAGATTTAATACTCATGAGCTTGCAACACACTTGTCATTATTTCATTGATTTGTGATTCCATCTTTGGTAATATACCTAGTCCTGTGATGAAACTGAAAGCCCTAATTTATTTATCTGTGTTACCTCTGGCGGTTTGCTCGTGTGGTATTCAAAGTGACGTTGGCGATTTCGATTTCGTTGGGTTTGACCCATTGGTAGCACCAGGAACCCGTCGCTTAGCGAATTCCGTGAATGGCCTTGCTGAGCCAATTACGGTAGGCTCCTATGTTGAAGTTAAGACACCGAACACATCCTTTTATAAGTCACTAAAACCAGTCGATGCTAGCCGTCCTGATGTGCTTCCCCAAGGAGCACCTCTGCAGGTGATTGGGATGCAATCGAAGTATTACCATGTGCGTTACATCGACAATGGACATGAAGGCTTTGTTACCCAAGCTTCGGTCAGTAATCAACCAGTGATCAGTCAAGATGTTCCTGTCATCACACCTACTTTAGCTGAACTAGAGAAAATGGGTGCGGTAGATCTTTCGGCACCAGCTTTAGGTGAAGAAAATGTGCCGGATGCAAAACGCGTCGGTGGCGTTGTTCATTTAGAGAACTAGAGGGTGAGACTCCTAAATTTCTATTTCGCGGCTTTGGCCACGTTCATTGGTTTGCCAACATCGACCAGTATCGGTGTCTAATGCTGTCAACCAGCCGCCACCATAGGCACAGGTGTCTAGGCAAATGGCATATCCTTCATTATTAGGAAGATCACCTTGGATGGTATGACCGCACACCACTGTCTTGCCAGATTGATGAGGACGAGCCTGGTGAAACCTTTGGTAGTAATAGGTTTCTTGATCTTGTTGGTCGACAGGAAGCTTGGCCTCGATGCCGGCGTGGACAAAAATGTGGTCCTCTGTTTGGTGGTAGAGGCCTGCTGATTTGATAAAATCCCAGTGTTCGGAAGGAATACCAGAGAAGTCGCCACCATAGTTGTCTAAGGTGCCTTGCCCACCACAGATGCCTGAGAGAAAGCGTTCTTTGTGATGGGGGGCTTCTAGTGCACGTATCATCTGAATTTCATGGTTGCCCATCAGATGGATAAAGTTGGGATGTGTTTTCTTGAGTTCTAGCAGAGTGTCGATGACCGCTCGTGAGTTTGGTCCACGGTCCACATAGTCACCTAGTGTGATGATGGTGTCGCGTGGAGTTGCTTGCACCAAGTCGAGCATTGTGCAGAGTGCTGTATGACAGCCGTGGATATCGCCAATTGCTAGGGTCATGAGAAAAAAGGGATAGTTGGTGAACTCGTTAGGATCCTTTTCCTGTGAAGAACCATTTGAAGCCGCGTTTGACGTCTTCAGACACCATGTAGGCACAGGGGATGAGGATCAAAGTGATGAGGGTGGCGTAGAGAATCCCGAATCCTAAGGATATTGCCATTGGTTTGAGGAACGTGGCTTCGATCGCGGTTTCATTCATAATCGGGTAGAGGCCGGCAAAGGTAGTGATCGAGGTCAGCATGATCGGTCGGAAGCGTTTGATGCCTGAGTCGATAATGGCTTGTTTGACGTCGCCACCTTCCAAGCGTTTTCGATTGATGAAATCGACTATCACTAGAGAGTCGTTGACGACCACTCCACTGAGGGCTAGGATACCAAATAGACTGAGGTAAGAGACTGTGGCATCCATGTGCATGTGACCAAGGAGGGCACCAACAATGCCAAGTGGCACTGCGATCAGCACGAAGATCGGCTGAATGAGTGATTTGAATGGAATTGCTAACAGAGCAAAGAGTGTGAAGAGGAGGGTCGCACCAGAAATGAGCATACGCTTTTCGGTTTCCTTAGCTTTGGCAATTTCGCCAATGTAGCGCCATGATACACCATGATTACTGGTACATAGTTCGTCGAGTTTAGTTGCGATTGATTTGACATGCATGTTGGTAGATGTCTTAGCTTCTGTTGTGGTTGCAGCCCTGAGATGAAGAATACGCGTGCGGTTGTTTCGTTCAATCGACGGTTCTCCGAAGGTTTCCTCGAATGTCGCAACTGAACGGAGCGATGATTCACCATTGCGTGTTTTAATACGGATGAGGTTGAGTGCGTGTGTGCTTTCTCGTTCTTCATCTGGAAGCCGAACCTGCACCCTGATTTCATCCTCGCCGAATTGGAAGCGTTGTGCTGTTTCACCGAGGAGTTGAGAACGTACTTGGCGGGCTAGAGAAGCGTCAGTTAAGCCGGCTGCGGCACCGTTGGCATTGACTTTTAGATTGAGTTGCCGGCTTTTTTTACCTTTGTCGAAGGTGGCATAGTTGGCCCATTCTTGTTGTTCAATCCACTCTTTGATTTGGTCCGCAACGATTGCTTTGTTTTCTTCATTAGCACCGCGTAATTCGATTTCGATAGGAGCACTATCGCGCAGTGAACGTGAGATGCGTTGCATTCCACTGATAAAAAATTTATTGGCACCTTCTACCTCGCCGACGATTTCTGCCCAGCGGTTGGCGATCACTTGGTTGGTGATCATGTCTTCATTTTTAGTGTTAGGATCACGTCTACTCGGAGGGGTTACTGCTAAGTAGATGTATCCTCGACTTGGTGACATGCCACCCCAGTTTCTTCCACCTGTTGAGGTGAAGAGGTGACCGATGAGTGACTTGCCTGTTTCACCATCCATAAACTCAGCTCTAAGTTGTTCTACTGACTGAGTTATCTTAAGTAATTTTTCATGTGTTACTTGAAGCTCTGTCTCAGGCGGCATCTCAAGTTGTGCTGAGATGATATAGCGTTCAATTTTAGGAATTTTTTCGTATTTGAAATGGTCGCTGGTCACATAAGCGAAAGTACAGACTAAAGTAACAATGAAGGCGATGACAACGGTGTAACGAAAGCTCACGCAGAATTTGATAATGGGGCTGTAGAAATAGGTGATGAAAAGGTCGAGCACATGATTCACTCCTCGTTGGATATAGCGGAAGGGATTAGCGGATCCTAAAAAGTTATAGTTGTGCTTTAGGTGCCCTGGGAGAATGAATTTTGATTCGAACAGCGAGAACAGTAGTACGGGTATCACCACGAGTGGGATTTGCTTGGCTATATTACCAATATAGCCTTCGAGAAACATAAGGGGGATGAAGGCAACTATAGTCGTTATGACTCCGAAAGTAACAGGGGTGGCTACTTCTTGGGTGCCTGCGACGACAGCGTCGAGACGATTGCCTCCGAGCATGAGCTTACTATGGACGTTCTCAGCTGTCACGATGGCATCATCGACAACAATACCGAGTACGATAATGAAACCGAAAAGGGTCCACATGTTAATGGAAACTCCCATTAAGTGCATGAGGATAAGGCCGCCTGCGAAACTGATTGGCACGCCTAAAACAACAAAGAATGCTAGTGAAGGACGGAGGAAAACGGCTAGTACAATAAGCACGAGAACAGCACCTTGAATGAGGTTCTCTTGCAGAATATGGATACGTGACCTGAGTGAGATAGATTCATCATCCCAGATGGAAAGTTCGATACCTTCAGGGAATCGGTCGCGAGCTTTTTCCACATATTGGTGAACTTTGTGAGCGACGGTCAAAGCACTCTCGTGCTTTAGACGTAGGACTTCGACTCGAATACAAGGGCGACCGTTGAATAAGAAGATCTTCTTTTCGTCGTCGAAACTGTCTTTGACAACGGCAATGTCGCGGATTTTGAGTTCGGCATCGTTGACTACTTTGATGGTGATGTCTTCAAAGTCACGTTGTGAAATAGCTTGATTTTTTGCCGAGACTTGAACACCAGAACTGGATGATGAAATGCGACCAGCCGTCAAGTCTACTGAATTTTCTCTCACCGCCTTTGAGATATCAGATAAGGTAATTTTGTGGGTGCGGAGTGCCTCTATCGAGGGTTCAATGTAGATGCGACGTAGGTTGTTTCCTTGTAGGTCAATCGAGGAAATTCCCGGGGTTGCCATGAGGTCATCACGTACTTGTCGGCCTGCGGCGAGGAGTTCCCGTGCTGTCAAATCACCTGAGACCATGACACT
The DNA here is from genome assembly GCA_964194815.1 of Vicinamibacteria bacterium. Classification (GTDB taxonomy): domain Bacteria; phylum Verrucomicrobiota; class Verrucomicrobiia; order Verrucomicrobiales; family Akkermansiaceae; genus Rubritalea. The sequence continues at coordinate 4,458 of CAXMOB010000369.1, forward strand.
GATTACTTCATGCCATTTGTTTGGATCAGGAATGGAAACTCTAGGTTTGTCAGTATCTGGTGGTAGTGATGGGAGACGTGCAATGCTCGATTCAATGTCGTTTTTGAGGTCTGCTAGGTTTACTGTGTCGGTTGCATGGACATAGATTTTAGCCCTTGAGTAATACGCCATCGCGTCGATATCTTTAATCCCTGAAATCGAATTGAGCTTATTTTCGACAGGGATGATAATCAAGCGTTCTACATCTTCTGGAGTGGCACCAGGCACTCTGAAGTCAATGTAGACCATGCGCATGGCATAGGATGGGTTGATTTCGACTGGCATCTTTGGCAAGGCGATAAAAAAGCCGACAAAGAGGATGCCAATCATGATGAGATTGGTGGCAATGTCGTTTTTGGCGAACCAGCGGATCATAGGTGAATGGTAGCTTTAACTCTGAGAACTTGGTTTAGTTTCAGAATTTGATGATTGTTCTGATTGCTGAGCCTTCCAGTAGGCAATTCTTTCACCAATACGCTTCTCCATGCCATTGTTTGTCGGAGAATAGTAAGTTTTTCCTTCAGGTAGGTAGGCTTGTGGAACGTAGCCGCCTTCGAAATCGTGGGCGTAGAAGTAATCTAAGTCCGCATCAGCAGTTCCATTTTGCTGTGCTATCTTCTTTCTGGTAGGTGTTCGTAGGTGAGCGGGAACCTGTAGCGTTACTCCATTAGCCACATCAGCCATTGCTTGGTTCAAGCCAGCGTAGGCTGAATTTGACTTTGGTGCAGTAGCTAAATAAACGGTGGCGTGGGCGAGTGGAATACGGCCTTCTGGCATGCCGAGCGATTCGAATGCTTGTTGGGCTGAGAGTGCTACACGGAGACCATTTGAGTCGGCTAGGCCGATATCTTCACTCGCTGAGATGACGAGGCGACGTGCGATAAAGCGTGGATCTTCGCCTGCTGTGAGCATTTTGGCGAGCCAGTAGAGTGCTGCATCTGGATCTGAGCCTCGAATGGATTTGATAAATGCTGAGATAGTATCGTAGTGAGCATCACCTTTGGCATCGTAAACGATCGCTTTTTGTTGAATTGATTCTTCCGCGACTGTGATGTCGATGACAATTTTACCGCTTACTTTACTTGGTGTTGTGATCGCAGCGAGTTCAAGTGAGGTGAGAGCTTTACGAGCATCGCCGTCGGACTTTTCAGCGATGTGGAGTAAGGCCGCGTCTGTCGCTTCAATTGGATACTTACCAAGTCCACGTTCAGGGTCAGTGATTGCGCGTTTTAGTAGAACGAGAAGTTGATCGACTGGGACGGGATCGAGTTGAAAAATTTGTGAGCGAGAAACGAGTGGGGAATTGACATAGTAATAGGGATTATGGGTGGTGGCACCAATAAATCTGACAATTCCTTTTTCGATATGGGGCAGTAAAACGTCCTGTTGAGCTTTATTAAAGCGATGGATTTCGTCGATAAACAAGATGGTATCTTGATTCCGTAGTGCTTTCCAGGTACGGGCTTGTGCGATTTTGTCACGGATTTCCGAGACATTGGAGTCGACCCCATTGAGCATTTCAAAGCGGCAATCTGAGGTGCGTGCTACCACCATCGCAAGGGTGGTTTTACCTGTTCCTGGGGGACCGTAGAAGATTAATGAGGTGAATCTATCTGACTCAATCGCTCTGCGGAGTAGCTTTCCTTCAGCAAGAATATGCTGCTGGCCGGCAACTTCAGCGATCGTCTGGGGACGCATCCGTGCAGCGAGTGGAGTGGAGTCGGTCATCGGCTCGTCCACGCTGTCAGTTGGAGTATTATCTGGGAAAAGTGAATCCACTAGAGAATTGGTATTCTGAGCCGAGGTAAATAGCAAATGGTTATTTTGCACAGAATCACCCAAATCCGTAATTTTTCCTTCTCGTGAAACGTATTGAAGGATAAGTAACTGAAAAGATTTATGAACGAAAAAGGCTCACCAATAATATTAATCGTATGCGTACTCATCATGGGAGCTGTTTGTGGAGGACTATTTTTCCTCAGAAAGGGCACTAAAGAACAGCCTGTGCCAGCCGCTGTGCCTGCTGCTGTGGTCGCCAAAGTTGTCGAGACAGTAAAGGAGAAAGATAAGGAAAAACCCACTAGTAAACCACTGACTCCCGGTCCGGATCAGAATTTTGAGCCTGAGATTAATTTTGAATCTTCCAGTGAGTTGGCAAAGAACTTTGAGCATGGTTTGCTCAATATGGAGAGTGAGAAAGATTTAGAAGAGCTACTTAAGAACATGGGGGTTACAGAAATGTCAGATTCTGACCTCAAGACCTTGTTCAACAAATTGGGGAGAAATGGTGCGAATTTGAAGCGTGGTAATCGCTTGGATGAAATTGGTGAGCTTGAGCGACGTATGAAATCACGTTGGTCGCTGAATTTGGAAGATGGTAGCCGTGTCTTTTTTGATGTCAAAAAGGGAGATGACGGGAGGTGGTTGATCGATAAGATCCACCATTCTGCCGAGGCGACAAGTTTGGAAGCCATTTTAGAGAAGGGGAATGTAGCTCAGCTTGACGGACTCATGGTAGCCCATAGTTTTGTTCAGTTTGCGATTATGCAAGAGTTTTCGAATGCCAAGCAACTGGTTGATGTCACTAAGATGTCTGACGTGCAGTTGGCTGGACTTTGTATTATCTTTGCCGAAGGTGGTTATCAGCTACGCAAACCCCGCGGAGTGTTAACTTCCATTGAGAAACCAACGGTGTCTGGTTACAGTGTCTACATTCAATCGAAAGATCAATCAGTCGCTGAGTTTTCCTTATTGCTATCGCGAGAGCAAGCAGCAGATCCGTGGCGTGTGGTTGAACTAAACTTCAATTCACTACTGGCAGATTTCATTAAGTCTAATGGCGGTAACGCCTATTACACTCCATTCGTGAAGAACCCCCAGGGTGGTGACTCAATCGTGGTGTATTTTGATTTTAATACGAATCAGTTGTCGGCTAGAACCCAACGACAGCTTTCTATCGTGGCAAATATTCTGAAGCTAGACAATAGTAAGAAGATCACCTTAACGGGACACACTGATTCTAAAGGAGATGATGCTTACAACCGCGAATTATCGAAAAAGCGTGCAGATGCTGTGCGTGATTTTCTTGTCAGCCAAGGGGTGGCTAAAGCCCAGATCACTACTGTAGGTTTTGGAGCCCACCGACCACGTGAAGCAAATACGCTCGCTGACGGCACCGATAACCCTGAAGGCCGAAAGGTTAATCGCAGAGCTGAGCTCTACTTGGATTTTTAG
>CAXMOB010000370.1:0-2944 GCA_964194815.1 Vicinamibacteria bacterium
ACGGATTTACCATAGCCTAATGATTGAGGCACCCAGAATCTAGATTGTTCACCCACCTTCATACTGAGAAGGGCTTCACGAATGGCAGGCACAGCCATTTGTAGAGACAGTTGGAGCTTGCGCTGATGTGCTTGGGTGTTACGAACCATTTTACCATCCTGTGTCCAAATAGTCATGTGCACTTCAACCTTGTCCGTCAGTTTTACTTGCTCACTTAGGTTTGAGGGCCTTAGTTCAAGTTTGACTAGCCCTGATGGCAGGGTCTGAGCTTGGTTAGTTGGTTTAACTGGAAATTGATCAAAGGAAGCTATCTTTTGTGCTTCACCTACTGCATCAACACTGATTTCAAAAAGTAGGCGTCCGTGTGTTGGACTGTGCGTCGGAGCATTGGGATAGGCGAGTGCTGAGGGTATCCAGACGAGACGGGTTTCACCGAGACGCATGTGTGGAATGATCCTATTCCAACCTTCGATGAGTTGTGTTGTCCCGCCGGCGTCGACTCGCATTTTTTGTTGAGCTAGGTGCCAGTTTGAGGCATCAAAATTTTCGCCTTTGCTGTTCCAGCCCTTGTAACTCAACGTGGCGATATCTAATGCATTGAGGGCCTGGGCATCGTCATTGGCGCCTTTGGTAATGATCGAGTAGAGTCCATCGCCATGGTCTTTAGCATTCTTAGGTGGATAGTCGTTGAGATTGGCGGGAGCTTGGAAGATTTCTCTTTCGTATTGCACCACTTCTTGTGTTTTGCCTAAAAAAGCGAAGTAAACGAGAGCTACAATAACTCCACAGAGAATCGTGAGGATGACAGGAGTTTTCATACTAGCAGACAACTACGCCTTCTTTATCGACGATGTGCAAAGGCTTTCCTTTAAACATTTTGGAGAAAGATGCACCCATCTTGATGGCTTCCTCCATGGTTTTAGTGGAAGCAACTTCGGAGGTTTCGCCATCTTCTTCGATTTGAACCTTGAATGGTCCTTCGAGGCATTCGTCTTGCTCGTCAAAGTCATTGAACTTAGGTTTGTAGCCAGTTTCTAGGAAATGGTCGTCGATGAAATCCAAGATGAGGACTCTAATTTGTTTAGGGATAGTGGATTGAAAACTCCAAGTTTGATTGGTTTCCTCGCCAGTTGGGTCACGCACGACGATATTGAAGACAAATTCGTTGGGATCTGCAATGAATTCGATTTTACAAGGCGCTTCGCGGTCGCCACAGCGGAACTTCATGCCGATGTCGCACATCTCGTCCTCGTAAATTGGATTTTCGGCGTCGTATGACACAATCTCAGATCGGTAGCCAGCTTTACGCATGGTGTGGACTAGTGACAAAAACTCGGGAACGAGGATGTCGTTGACAATACGTGTCATCTCTTCGCAACCAACCGCTAGCTTCATACGCTCACGGATAAGCTTATCAGCTTCCGTTTTGATGCGTTTCTCCTCCATCTCACGACGGGCTTCGTCGGGATTAAAGGAAATCGGTTGAGCTGGTTTTTTTTCTTCCATTCGGGTGCTAATCAGCGCTGCACAATTCAATGTGCAAAGGCTACTCTGCAAAAATAACCGAGAGTGGTGGGTAAAGTCAATACGAAGGACAAAAAACAATGAGAAAAAGTTAGGAAGGGCACCAATCTGATGAGCTGAAGCTGTTAAAAACAGCCTTATTACAGGCTTTGACGAAATATCGATAAGAAGTCGTCATCTCACCTTTGAGGTATACCTATTGACGACAAAGGTGTTTTGAGGAGTCGGAAATGCTTAACGGGAGGATGTCATGAAGTATTGGTCGTCTTCTCCTAGCAAAGCGGGCGTTGAGACAAATGATGTCAGTGGGCGAATTTTGAGTGCCCGAAAGCATACTTCTGAGCCACGATCCTCGAGGAAGATTTTACCTACTTTACGCAGGCCGTAGTTATTGATAGTTCCAAGTTTTGGGTGATTAATGACTTGGCGGCGGATTTTCGGGCTGGTTGCCACGAAATCAGCGGTTTTGACACCGTTGAGGAAAAACTGGTAGTGATGGCCTTGCTTAACGATGCGAGTCGAATTCCAAAGGCCCGCTTTTTTAGCGGCCTTTTTGGGAGCTCCAACAAGGTAATGGCAGCTTCCCGCGTATGCTTGGGAGTCTTTTTTTAGATCTGGATTGTCATTGTCGACAAGTTGGAAGCGGAAACCTGAGTGCCATGAGGGTGAGGTTTGTTCGTTTCCTGCAAGAATGATGCCACCTTTTCCGCCAGCTTCAACTTTCCACTCGAGTTTGAGCTCGAAACTGTCGAATTGTTGGCGGGTGTAAATGTTGCCAGCACCAGGGCTTAGTTTAAGTTCAGATTGGGCAAGTGCCCATGTCGCTTTTTGTTTAGCACCTTTCGGTGGTTGGGCGCTCCACTTTTCTAGGTCTGCTTCAGTGCTTAGTGATTCCCATCCTTGAAAGATTTCGAGTGGGGTTAAAGCGTTTGAGGGCGCAGCCTCATTAGCGGACGCCAACCCAAATGTTAGGGTGGTTGTGATGATCGCTAATACTAAGTGCTTTACCATAGAAAATTCATATTAGCACACTGATAAATTCTGCCAAGTGAGAAATGTGGTTTGTTTTAGAAAATTTTGTAATCGTGGGTCGCTTAAGGTAAGCTCCGGCAACTAGCGGTGCTGACGCAGGAAAGAAAAGCAAATGAGGTGCAAGCTACAAAGATCATCAATTAATACCCAATACGGCAGCGTTGGGAGTTGCCGGAGCTTGCCTTAATACATTATTATCAATCCTTTTTAGCTCTGTGCAAAGGGGGAGGAGTTTGTTTCCCGTTAGATTAGGGTGTTTATGTCATGCTGGTTATGTGTTGTTCTCTTTTTTATAGGGCTAAAAAGAGTCGTTGAAAAATGGCGACCCGGCTTCTTGCTTCCATTTCACGCTGCGATGAAGCTAGCTAGTAGAACTTGTCATTAGCAT
>CAXMOB010000371.1:0-5122 GCA_964194815.1 Vicinamibacteria bacterium
TGCCGCTACGCCCAGTAATGAGATCATGGTGATCACCGACACGTGGGTGCGGATCGGGTTGAGGTAGCGCAGTGCTAGCAGGAGGCTGAAGTTTTTCTTGAGCATGAGGTGCGTTATGAGATGAGTGGCCGAGCGTTTCTACAGGGGCAAAGATGGTTGCTAGGCAATGAGTGGGCCGTCTGGCTGGTCGAGAAGATGCGCGATGGTGTCGACGAGTGAATCGTCGGCCACGAGCTCTTGTTCTGTTCGCATCGCGAGTGTTTTGAGCTTCACCGTTGGGAATTCTGCACCAATGATAACAGCGAGGCGTGCGTGTGCCTCGTCTGCTTTTTTAAATTGTTTGTTAAACTTCAAAGCGGACATTGGGTAGTCGACCTTAATGCCTGCTCCTCGGAGAGCTCCAATGAGCTTGAGTGCTTCAGGGCGTTTTTCTTCATCAGCCACCATGACGTAAACATCGCATGGGGTTTGGTCGATCAACCACGCTTCCATCTTCATGGCGGTGTGGGTTGTTTCTTCGATGAAGTTACGGATCACCATGTCACCCATGGCAAAGCCTGTGCACGGAAGATCCATAACACCATTGGAAACCACAGAAATAAGATCATTGTAGCGACCGCCACCAGCGACTGCACGCATGGAACGTTTTTGGTCGAAGATTTCGAAAACTGTGCCGGTGTAATAGGCTAGTCCACGAACGATGGTGAGGTCGAGTTGGAGGAACTCACCTAAACCGCGAGCCGCGAGGTCGGCCTGTACGGCCTTGAAGTTGTCAGACGCGTTGTCTGGATTGTCGATGAATGCACGGACTTCAGCAGTTTCGAGATTGAATGCAGCAAGCTTGGTGGCGAGAACTTCTGGCTTATCGCGTTCGATCTTATCGATGACCTGAAGGAAGCCAGTGACATCTTCGATATTTCTTTGGGCACAAAATTCTAACCAGCTTTGGCGGTCTGATGCACGGATGACGAAATCTTCGGCGGTGAAACCGAAGTCGAGCATGGTGTCGATCGCCATCGCGATGAGTTCAGCATCTGCACCAGGTGAATCTTCACCGATGATGTCAGCATTGAATTGGATGAATTCGCGGCCACGCCCTTTTTGTGGAGCCTCGTAGCGGAAGCATTGTCCGATTTCGAACCATTTCATTGGTTTCGGGAAGTCGCGTTGGTTGGCACAGACCATACGAGCGAGTGAGGCAGTCAGTTCTGGGCGCAGTGTGATGTCGCGTCCCCCTTGGTCTTCGAATCTGAAGAGTTGGGTGTTGAGTTCATCGCCCGCCTTCTTTTTGTAAAGCTCGGTTGACTCTACCATTGGAGCTTCGTATTCCACGAATCCATAGCGATGTGCTACTCCACGCCATACAGAATAGAGGTAATTACGGATCGCGCAGTCACGTGGAGCAAAGTCACGGAACCCAGGAAGTGAAGGAAATCTTTTGTCAGGCATGTCGGGGCGGATCATGCCCTGCAAAAGCGAAGTTTCAAGCGGAAAAACGAGCTGCTAGGAGGCTGTTGAAAAAAGATTCAGGTAAATGCTGAAATGGGCTGTAGATGGAGCTACTTCTGTTGAGGTTGATACACTTTAGGAGTGGCTCCACGCCATCCTGGGTAGTCAGAAGAGAGAATATTTTTGCCACGAAGGACGAGTTCGCCCTCGCTATTGATCGCAACGGTTTTGACTGAGCCGTCGGAAAACAGCACGAGGACGTCACGACCAGGGCCGTAATCTTCCATACGGTAGCTGGACTCACCTGGGCGATACGGCTCGATTAGCATGGGGACGGTGCTGTAGGACTCAATGTTTTGAGGAGCTTCGACATAGGCCCAGTGGTTTTCTCCGGCACTTAAGGCATTGTTTCCCGAGGTGTTGCCGTCGGGGGAGTCGTGAGCGATGAAGGAACCTTTAAAAGAAAAGCTTTTTTCCGCCCGGGTGCCACTTTTAAAAAGGAGGCGGAGAATGTCATTTGAGCTTTGTGGCGGAGAAGAGAGATGGGAGCTTTTGGGTAGGTCACCCTTGCTCATGCGATAGCTCAGGAAAGCCGCCTGAAGGCTTTGGAGTTGAATGTTCGCCCCGTATGGTAGTGAGAGTAAGCGTTTTTCGCCCTCTTTTTTAGGCTTCGGCTTAGCGTTATTCATAATGGGTCCTAGGGACTCCGCTTGGTTTCCCATCATATAAAACATGATGGCGAAGGTGCATAAGACACTGACTAATCCAAATATTCCTAAAACTCTCATTAAACTACAGTTTCACAGTCAGCTGTCTGGATGGCAAGTTAATAGTTTTATGGTGCTTTTGCTAAGCGTTAATGATTAGTAAGTATTGGAGGATTGGACCCGCGTGATAAAAAAAATGAACATTTGTAATCGCACAATCTAAGATTTTTATGTGTTATGAAAGCGTGTCAGAGATTTGGAAACAACTTACAGAAATCTATAACCTACCATTTACTATTACATTTGGTCTTCTATGCCTGTATTGGCTGATCAGTGTGCTAGGTGTGTTTGATTTTGGTACTGATGTTGACTTAGATATCGATGCTGACATGGACGCAGATATTAGCGGGCTAGGAGGTGCGATGAAAGGTATCTTAAGTTTTGTTAATGCTGCTGATGTGCCGATTATGCTAATTTTGACTTTTATAAGCGGAATTGGTCTAATTTTGAACATAACAATGAATTCAGCATTTAACCCAAATGGCAATATATGGATAGCTATCTGTATTATGTTAATTGGGTTGTTAGTAAGTGCTGTCATCACACGTTACGTGACTCGTCCTCTGAAACCTCTTTTTCAGTTACTGAAAAAGGATGAGGAAAGAAAAGTGCCTATTATTGGTCGTGTGGGAATCGTAAAAAGCGGTTCGCTCGATCAGGAGTTTGGTCAGGTGGAGGTTGCTCATGAAAGCAATTCACCCTCCCTGCTAAACTGTGTTCTCAGTGAACGTAATAAGCCAATGAAGAAAGGTGAAAAGGTGCTTATTATTGCACAGGATGAGATATCTCAGAAATATGTAGTATGCTCATTGCATTCCGCAGGGACTGAGCAGTTAGTGAGTTCACCAGATTTCACCCCCCAACTAGAAGAAGAAATTCAACAACAAAATATAAAACAACAATATGAACAATAACATACTAGTATACGAACAAATGCTGGCAATGTCATCTACAGCTCAAATTGTCACTGCTGTCGTGGTGATTTTGGTGGCTGTCGTGGCAGTGGCCGCTTTTGTAGCACTTACATTTTACCGTAAAGTCGAAAAGGGAACAGCTCTGGTGAGAACTGGAGTTGGTGGAACCAAGGTGATGTTTAACGGTGGTGCCGTTATTCCAATCCTTCACCGTTCCGACCTCATGGACATTTCTCTCAAGCGTGTGGAAATCGACCGAACAGGGAAGAATGGACTTATTTGTAAAGATAACATGCGTGCTGATATTAAGGTGGCGTTCTTCGTTCGTGTGAACAATGAGGACCCAGACGTTCTGCAAGTAGCTGGAGCAATCGGTTGTGACCGTGCCTCATCTGAACATGAAATTCGCCAATTGTTTGATGCAAAGTTCTCCGAGGCTCTGAAGACAGTGGGTAAGCAATTCGACTTTACTGAGCTTTACGAAAAGCGTGATAGTTTCCGTGATGAAATTTTAAAATGTATCGGCACTGACTTAAACGGATTCGTTCTTGATGATGCTGCGATCGATTACCTTGAGCAAACTCCATTGGATATGCTTGATCCTGACAACATTCTCGATGCTGAAGGTATTAAGAAAATCACTGAACTTACCGCTAACCAAGCAAAGCTTTCTAACAATATCCAACGCGATAAAGAAAGGGTGATCAAACAACAGGATGTGGAAGCCCGTGAAGCGATTCTCGAACTTGAGCGTCAGCTTGCAGAAACAGAAGCCAAGCAGGCACGTGAGGTTGAGATAGTACAACTTCGTGAGCAGGCTGAGACTGACAAGGTACGTGAAGAAGAGCACCAGAAAGCTGAGCGTGCTCGTATCGATGCAGAAGAAGATATCGAAGTAGCAGAACAGAATAAGCAACGTCAGGTGATTGTGGCTCTGCGCAACAAAGAAAAGACCGACGGGATCGAACAAGAGCGTGTGCACAGGGAACGTGAACTCGAGTCTATTGAGCGTGAACGTGTGACTGCAATCAGGTCTATCGAGAAAGAAAAGGCTGTTGAAATTGAGAAGAAGAATATTCAAGAGGTGATCAAGGATCGAGTCGCACTTGAAAAAACAGTGGTGATCGAACAAGAGAAAATCAAGGACACAGAAGCATTTGCTGGTGCGGATCGTCATAAGCAAGTGACTGTGACCACTGCAGAGGCTGCAGCTGCAGAAGCACTCATTCGCCAGGTGAAGGAAGCAGAAGCGAATAAGGAATCTGCTCAACTCAAGGCTGATGAAGATGCTTACAATGTAGAAAAATCTGCACAGGCAAGCAAGTCGGCAAGTGAAATGGTCGCTGAAGAGAGAATCATTCTCGCTGAGGCAACACTCACCGCATCTGAGAAACAATCAGCTGCGAAGAAGCTGATGGCTGAGGCAGTGGTGAAGGAAACTGCTGCAGAAGGCTTAGGTGATGTCGAAGTGAAACTTGCTGATGCTGAGGCAACTCAGAGGCAAGGTGCTGCACAAGCAGATGTCGACTCACTGATGTTCGCTGCAGAAGCGAAAGGTATCGAGCAGAAAGCTGCTGCGATGAAGTTATTCGAAGACGCTGGTCAAGGCCACGAAGAATTCAAGCTCACGCTTGATAAAGATAAGCAAATCGAACTCGCTCAAATCGACGTTCAACGTCAGGTTGCAGAGCAACAAGCGATTGTTATCGGAGAAGCGCTTAAGCAAGCTAACATCGACATCGTCGGTGGCGAAACTGAGTTCTTTGATCGCATCACGAGTGCCATCACTAAGGGTAAGGCAATGGATCGCACCGTTGATAACTCTAGAGTGCTCACAGATGTGAAGGAAACCTTCTTCAATGGAGATCCTGATTACTTCAAGGGCAAGATCCGTGAATGGATCGACCAATTCGGTATTACTTCTGACGATGTGAAGAACCTCACGGTTTCAGCATTGATAGGTAAGATGATCCCGAAAGCTGACGGCGACAC
>CAXMOB010000372.1:0-3955 GCA_964194815.1 Vicinamibacteria bacterium
ATAAGGCAATGGCGAAGAGGCAGGAGCGTGAGAAGATACGTCGGCAAAAGAGGCAACGGTCCCCCGGTCAGCAGAGGAGGATGCTAGATGATAAGAAGAAGCATAGTCAGACAAAACAACGACGAGGAAAAATTTCAGGAAATGAATAAGCAAAATTTGTTAGGTAAGATTTCATTGACGGTGAGCTGGAGCATGATTATCTGCTGCGGCTAGCTGAGGGATCGACTCGGTTGATTTATGTTTTCTTCTTTCTAGAGACATAGAGATCAGACTTCATTACGCCTTAATTGGCCAAAATACATAGCCTTTCTATTATCCCTTTCAATGTGCGGGATAGGATAGGAGAGTGCATTTCACTTTGCAGTACTCAAAGGATTCAAACCTGTGCTCATGTAGTGAGTGAGATGAGGAACCTTTTCATATTCAGTAGGTTAAATTATGTGTGAGGGGCGGAAACCGCTGAAGAGTGGTTGCTTGCCGCGACGGGTGCTCATAAAAATGAGTCTAAAACACACTAAAAGGATAGATTTTTCTTGCAAATAGTCTGTTGAAGCTTTAACAAATGCCTCGCCTCGCATGAGGACGCCACAGACAACTTAACCAAGTCTATGGGATCTGTAGAGATCACCCCAATATAATGGGTAGGTGGCCGAGTGGTTAAAGGCGGCAGACTGTAAATCTGCTCACGTAAGTGTACGAAGGTTCGAATCCTTCCCTGCCCACCACTTTACCTTAAGGAGTTACGAGAAATCGTAGCTCCTTAATTTTTTACAGAGGCATCGTGACTGGCTGAATTCTGGGGATTAAACTGAAGTTTAGGGGGGAGTTCATCTTTTTATTTTTGGTCACCCCTCAAATTGGAAGAGCTGAAAGGTCGGCTGGATTTCTATACTGCCGCAGCAGTCGAACCATTGTATAAAGCTACCCCGAAAGTGAAAGCACCCGCACCGAAGGTCTGGAAACCTTTTTGGTGGGAGATGAAGTAAGTGCTGCCTACTTGACAATCTGATAGATATCTATAAAAATAAAAACCATGAGATTTGTTTACATCGTATTGCTCCATCTTCTTGTTGCCTCTACCTTGACCGCTGGCAAGACTCCTAATATTTTGGTGATCTACACAGACGATCAGGGCTACGGGGATGCCAGTTGTTTGAATCCTCAATCGAAATTCACGACCCCAGCACTCGACCGGCTGGCACGCGAAGGGATGAGCTTCACTGATGCACACAGTTCCGATACAGTTTGCTCTCCTAGCCGTTATGGACTCCTGACCGGGCGCTATGCATGGCGCACTCGATTAAAAACTGGGGTGCTAGGAGCGGAGACCCCTTGCCTGATTGAGAATGGGCGAATGACGCTAGCCTCATTATTGAAAGACAAGGGCTATGATACCGCAATGATAGGCAAGTGGCATCTCGGAATGGATTTCCCAGGAGATAGGAAAGAACGCGACTGGAGCCAACCTACCACCGATATGCCACTAGATAAGGGCTTCGGGTATTTCTACGGTATTCCTGCCTCGCTCAACTACGGTGTCCTCGCTTGGTTTGAGGGACGGCATGCCAAGGTGCCTCCTACTCTGTACACGAGTAAAAAACCGAATGAGATCGCGATCAAGGACTATCGGATCAAACCGCCGTATGACTCAACAATCGAGAATATCCGGCTTCCGAATGAGAAGGGGCTTATCCGAGGAGCACTCGAAGTCGCCCCTGACTTTGTCGACAGCAAATGTCTAACTCGATTCACCGACAAGACGATCGAATGGCTCGCTGAAAAACGGGATCCAGCCAAGCCGTTCTTCATCTATCTCCCCTTCACGTCGCCTCACAAACCTGTCATTCCCATCGAGCAGTTTCGGGGGAAGAGTAAGGCGGGTGCCTACGGTGATTTTATGATCGAAACGGATTGGCACATCGGTCGTATACTGAATTGGTTGGACAAAAATGATCTTGCCGAAAATACTCTCGTGATTTTCTCAAGCGATAATGGACCAGAGAACACTTGGCCAGATAGATTAGAGAAATTTGGTCACGCTAGTAATCATAGTTACAGGGAAGGAAAGCGCTCTATTTATGAGGGTGGGCATCGTGTTCCATTTTTAATCAGATGGCCTGAAAAGGTGAAGGCGGGGAGTCAGTATAATGGTCCAGTCTGTCAGACTGATTTACTCGCCACGATAGCACAGATCGTTGGAAAAGACCTTCCCGATAAAGCCGGCGAAGATAGCACCAGCTTCTACGATGTTCTAACAACTGGCAAAGCCCAAAAGCAGAGAGTGCCCATGATTCACCACGGAGGGCAGGGGCGTTTTGCCATCCGAGAGGGAAACTGGAAACTCGTGATGGAGTCCAATAATAAGAAGGTAGAAAAAAAGCGGGAGTTGTATAGGTTAGATCTAGATCCTTCGGAAAAGAAATCTATCTTAGCCAAGCATCCTGATATCGAAGCAAAAATGCTAAAGGACCTTCAACGCATCGTGAAATCTGGACGTTCCACCCCTGGTGGCACCTCCGGTAATGATACCGGCTGGTGGGACAAGTTGATCTGGATGGAAAAGTGGTAGGTAAGAACACTTTGCGCTATTGAGGCAAGCTCCGGCAACTCCCAACGCTGCCGTATTGAATATTAAGTTATGATTTTTGTAGGTTACACCTAATTTGCTTTTCTCTTTCCTGCGTCAGTACCGCTAGTTGCCGGAGGTTGCCTTAGGTGATGTTGTGAACATTAATGCTGGGAGTTGGTCTTTATTGAAAAGGTTGGCCCAGTTGAAAGTTTTGTTGAATGCATATCTGATATGGCGTGGGGCCTTAATTTTGCTGCTGCTTACGATGACCGTATTTCCCTTGATCTTGGCATCAGCCCATTGCCATTTCAGGTCTGCGCCGGCGATCTCAAACCCCTGAAGCTTATCGCCATGCCGGAAGGCGAGTCCTTTGCCGATGTTGTTGAAATGGACCTCGATCTCATTGGCACGGACGGTGTGCGATTTGTAAACCGGACCACATGTGGCAATGTCTCTTCCGTAGACTACGCCGAGTGCGACGCGGCATGCGCGCTTCCCATACGAGTATTTTGTCGGAGGATGGGTTCCAGGTGTCAAATCGGACGTTGTCACCAGTGGTGCATTCTTGAGGGTTGCCATCTTGATATGGACCAGCTGACGCGCGCAGGATCTGTCGTCGGGCAGCGGCTCCTGTGGCAGGGGAACCCATTTGAGGGGAGCCCTGCGGCTGGCTGGAAAATCGTCGTCCCACGCACATCCTCCGCCGCTGGGCTTCTGGATATGGAGGAACGGGAGAGCGTCCCTATTCCATTCTTTACGCCAGCCTTTGATCAGTGCGTTCATCATCGTGTACTGATCGATACCCGGCATGCTGGTTCCTGATTCGCCTTGGTCCCAGAGCACACCCTTGATTGCGTAGGGTACCAATCGCTGGATGTCCCGCCTGTAGAGCTGGCCGGTGGCCGTGGCTGGGTGGGAGAATCTCATGCGACGAGTGCTCTTCCCTTCCTTCTGAGCCTTCTTCTTTTTGATATTAAATTCCGCCATTTTCTCCAGCCGGTCAGCGTTCATTGCTTCGAAACTGTTGAAGCCGCTCTTTTCCTTGAACATTTTGACGAGTTCCGGGCTGGCACCAGCCATCTCTTCGGTCAGCCAACTCGCAGAGGGTGAGCCGTTGCGCGCACCGCACATCAGTCCGATCGGGACATCCAGCTCCTTCTGCAAGGCATGGCCAAAGGAAAAAAGCAACGCAGAGAAATCGTGGTTGCTCTCGGCGTCCGCAATTTTCCAGGCACCTTTGACGTAAAGCCTCAACATGGGATTGGGGCCGCCTTCGCTTGCTTTTTTCAAGTCGGGATCGTATTGCGTGTAATGGCGAGTCCCATAGGCCATATTCGACTGACCGGCACCCAGCCAGACTTCGCCGACAAGCACATCTTTCAGTTC
>CAXMOB010000373.1:0-6318 GCA_964194815.1 Vicinamibacteria bacterium
GACGAGCAAAGTCTTAGCCAAGCCGGGCACACCTACGAGGAGGCAGTGACCTTGCGCGAAAACCGCGATCAGCATTTCATCGATGACATCTTCCATGCCTACGATCACTTTACGTAGTTCTTTGACTACTTCATCTCTTGCGATGCCAAGTTGTTCCACGGCTTTTACGTCATCAGTTGTATTGCTCATAAAGTTGATTTTTTATTTACCCTTAATAGTATAGGGTGTTGGTGTGTCGAAACTATTCCCATTCTTTATTCATGTCCATATTCTTGTGTGTTGGCCTTGTTACCAAGGATGAGCTTACGTCAGCTATGCTGCCTGCTCTTTATATGAACGCTTTATTAGCCTCAGATGTGATATGGTATTGATATAGTTTATAGGTGTGCGAGGCTATCGCACCTTCTTAAGACGAGATATTACTCGGACATCTTTCATTAAATTGTTTTACCTGAGCTTTTAGTAAAAGAACCATTTCACATTATCCGAATGACCATATCCATGGTGATTGAGTCAGAATGTCATTAGGGCGAGCTAGAATCTAGCTCTCAGTTAGGAATGTAGTCTTATCATTTGACGGTTTACTAGACTATTGACATGTTGTTTTGACAGAACCTAGGATGGAGATTACTGTCGGCAATATCACCAACAATACAAAAGTTAGGTGAAAGAATATATCAGGCGTGAATAACTTATAGTTAAAGCAGCTTATAAAAAAACATCAGTTTGACATTTTTTATAGGGTCTTTTATATCACCAGTAGATGACATGGCTGCTGAAATTACGGGCCTGAATTCGTATTGACCAACAACGCCCCAGCCGAATACGGAACACGTCGACCCACTTAATCAACCAAACATTTATGAAAAAAGAAACACTACTCACACTCACACTGCTCGCCACAGCCACGATCCCTGTATCCGCTGCTGCCCCCGTTATCACAAAAGAGACCCGGGTGGATGAGAAGGGGAAAAAAGTCGAATACATGTTTATCGACGGCATCAAAGTACACGAGACTGACCCAGCCAAACAAGCGCAGCCGAAAGTCGTGACCCCGAAACCTTACGATGCCAAGGCGGCCAAAGCACCAGCCAATGCAAAAATACTTTTTGACGGTAGCGAGGAATCCTATAAAAATTGGAGCGATACTAAGGGCGGTGCAACCAAGTGGAAGCTCGTCGACGGGGCTTTGGAATCAGTCCGCAGAAGTGGCTACATCCAGAGTAAAGAAAAATTCGGATCGTGCCGCTTGCACATCGAATTTGCCACCCCGGCCGTCGCTAAGGGTACTGGCCAGGGCCGTGGAAATAGCGGTGTTTTTCTCTTGGGACAATATGAAGTGCAGGTGCTCGATAGCTACCAGAACCAAACATACCCAGACGGTCAGTGCGGGGCGCTCTACGGTAGATCCAAACCGCTTGTAAACGCTAGCCGCAAACCCGGCGAGTGGCAAACCTACGACATCACATTTCTTCGTCCGATCTTTAACGAAAAAGGGGAAGTCACCCGAAAAGCGAAATTCCATGTCATTCATAATGGTATCGTCATTCAGGATAACGTCGAACTCTCCGGCGGTACTGGTTGGAACGGACCCCACGCAGCGACCGAGTATAAAAAACATGAAGATAAAGGATATCTGAAAATGCAGGACCACGGTAATCCAGTGCGCTTCCGCAACATTTGGCTGGTGGAAATCGAAGATTAATCAGCGACAGCCTAGAACCTGTTCCTTAATCAATCAGTCAACCGCAAGACTCCAATTCTATGTTTACTAGATTTCTCGTTACTTTGTTAGCCGTGGCCATCGGTCACGCAGCGGCAGCTGCCAGCAAACCCAATGTCTTACTCATCCTTGTCGATGACCTCGGCTACGGTGACCTAGCCTGTTATGGTGCGAAGGATATGCGCACGCCACATCTCGACACCTTGATGAAGTCGGGGACGCGCTATGATCAGTTCTACGCCAACTGCACCGTCTGCACACCCACACGTGCCTCGCTCATGACCGGGCGCTACCCTGATATGGTTGGTGCTCCCGGTGTCATCCGTCAAGACGACACCGGAAACTGGGGGCACCTCAAACCCAACGGCCCGACTCTCCCCGAACTCATGAAAAAGGGTGGTTACCATACTGGACTGGTTGGTAAATGGCACCTCGGTTACAAATCGCCCAATATTCCTAATGATCGCGGCTTCGATCACTTTCACGGTTTCCTTGGAGACATGATGAACGATTATTACAGTCACCTGCGCGGAGGAGTGAACTGGATGCGCCTCAACAAGGAAATTATCGAAGCTAAGGATCGTAAAGGCCACGCCACTGAGGTATTCACGCGCTGGGCAATCGATTACCTCAAGGATCGCTCAAAGAAACCCGAACAACCTTTTTTCCTCTACCTGGCCTACAATGCTCCTCATTTCCCCATCCAGCCACCTAAGGAATGGCGCACCAAGGTGATGGAAAGAGAAGCAGGTATCGACAAGAAACGTGCCGCCAATGTCGCCTTTATCGAGCATCTGGATCATGAGATAGGCAAAGTCATCGGTTCTCTCAAGGAACTCGGGCTAAGCAAGGACACACTCGTCATTTTTACCTCTGATAATGGTGGCTCCGTTCGCCACGCCCAATCGAACTTACCGCTCCGAGGTGGCAAACAGGACCATTGGGAAGGTGGCATTCGTGTCCCAACCTGCGTGGTCTGGCCCGACAAAATAGCCGCTGGGAAACGCAGTGACGCTCTTGGGATGACGATGGATTTCCTTCCCACGCTCTGTGAAATAGCCGGCGTGAAAGTGAATCAAGAAATCGACGGCGAGAGCCTCGCTCCAGTGTGGTTTAAGGGAGCAACAGGAGACCCTGATCGCACCATGATCTGGGTACGTCGCGAGGGAGGTGCACGTAATCAGGGACGTGCCTACTACGCCATCCGCCAAGGCAATTGGAAACTACTGCAAAATCAACCCTTCGAACCAATGATGCTGCTCGACCTCAAAGCCGACCCCTACGAGAAGAACCCGCTACCAGCAGAGGGAAAGATAGCCCAAAAACTCTCAGAGAAGTTGATGAAGCACATTCAAAAGGCCGGCAGCATCCCCTGGAGGAAAGCTGTCGATGATAAACCTTGATGCTGATCATACTTAGCCTCATTTCCTCCCATCCCAACAGTGCCCCCAAAAAAATAAATTGCTTGTGGCTGAGAAAACTTGATGTTTACTGAGTCTGAGAGAACCATCGTTTTGCAATTATACATTTAAATAAAGATCATGAAAATTAGAATAACATTTTTTACTACATTGGCTGTGGCACTAGTTGCTGGATCACTAGCGACTGCCGAACCATTATTTAACGGCAAAGACCTTACAGGCTGGAAGACTGATGTGCCAAGTGCCGATAAAGACCCTGACATTAAGCCCAGCTTTATTGTGCGGGATGGAAAATTGGTGAGCCTAGGCAATCCTCAAGGCCATTTGATCACTGAAAAGTTATACGAAAATTACCGCCTTACCGTGGAGTATCGTTTCACTGGAAAGCCCGGTAACTGTGGTGTGTTAGTTCATAGCTCGACGCCACGAGTTCTTTATAGCATGTTCCCAAAATCGATCGAAGTTCAGATGCAATCGGGTCATGCCGGTGACTTCTGGTGTATCGAGGAAAATATCGAAGTTCCCAACATGGATAAGCGCCGGCCGAAGAAAGAGACACAAAAATATGGTGGGAGCAAAGGCGATGCACGTCGCATCCTGAACCTAACCGATGATTCCGAAAAAAAGTTGGGAGAGTGGAATAAAATGGTCATCGAGTGTAAAGCTGACGAGGTGAAAGTGTGGGTCAACGATACCCTTGTGAACCACGGGACTAAAGCAACAGTCAGCAAAGGACAAATCGCGCTTCAAGCCGAAGGTGCCGAAGTTGAATTTAAAAAAGTCGACCTTGAACCGCTAGCAAAGAAGTAGTTTTCCCCCAGACCTAGCTTTGGGTTACTATGGGGGTTTTCTTACCAGGGCAAGCCCAACCATTTACTTTTGCTCTCAAAGTTCTCCTGCATCGGGCCCGGTGTTGAGCGACCGTTTTCTACGTAGCCTTTAAGAATAGCCGTCATTTTCTTCACTCTCTCGGGGTGATCCGTAGCAACATTCTTCGTTTCTTTTATATCGTTCTTGAGATCGTATAACACAGATGCCTCGTTTTTCTTCAAGGGGAAAATGAGTTTCCAATCTTCATCGCGAATACTATACTGCCCCCAATAACTATGACTCACTAGGTGGGGGTGATTGCTTAATTTTTTCTTTCCCTTAGCGATGAGGGGCCAGATGCTATGGCTGTCCACCCCTTCGTGGGCTGCTAGTTTTCGGGCTGTCATCTCTGCGAAGCTTGCTAGAAAGTCATTGAGACAGACAGTTTCATCATTTTGTGAGTCTGCGTTGATCATTCCCGGCCAGCGCATAATCAATGGTACTCGATGGCCTCCTTCGTCAATGCGTGACTTGTGACCTTTATAGTGATTGTGAAGGTCCACGCCCTTACTTGCTAATTCTCTAAAATTGGCTGCCGGGGCGGTGCCATTGTCGGTTGAGAAAATCACCAATGTGTTGTCTGCTTCCCCCGTGGCCTCTATAGCCTTCAAAACCTCACCTACTGTCCAGTCGGTTTGAATTACAAAATCAGCATAAAGACTCACCCCACTAAGACCCTGAAAACGCTTACTCGGGACGATCGGAGAATGCGGCGAGGTTAAGGGCATGAAAAGGAAAAATGGTTTATCACTCTTAGCCGACGCTTTAATCCAATCACAGGCTTTACTGGTCAAACTAGGAAGAATATCCTCAAGCACCCAGCCCTCTTTCATCA
The DNA here is from genome assembly GCA_964194815.1 of Vicinamibacteria bacterium. Taxonomy (GTDB): domain Bacteria; phylum Verrucomicrobiota; class Verrucomicrobiia; order Verrucomicrobiales; family Akkermansiaceae; genus Rubritalea. Next base: position 4,850 of record CAXMOB010000373.1, read on the forward strand.
ATCCGGGTGTCCCAAACATCGTGTCGGGCTTGTTCACACTGGGAATGTGTTTCACTTTTCTATTTTCTAACCACGTATACGGCGGCATATTCGGGAGGTCGACACCAAAGAAATAGTCAAAACCATGATCAAGTGGCCCGCCAGAAAATGCTTGAGTGAAATCGATGGTCTTTTCTAAACGGGAAATATCATCCTTACTTGAAGCATAATCTTTTTGATCTTTTTTCAAGCCATCAAACACAAATTCACCCTCTTTATTTCTCCACCCAGTGCCCAAGTGCCACTTCCCGATGAGACCCGTGCTATAGCCTTCATCACGAAGCAATTCAGCGATGGTGAGTTGGCTTTCCTCGATAAGCGGCATACCGTAAGTCCAGAGCACCTGCTTCTTTAAATGGGTTCGCCAGCAATGACGCCCCGTCAAGAGCCCATAACGCGTGGGGGTGCACACGGCAGACGCTGAATGAGCATCCGTGAAAGAGATGCCTTGTTGAACTAATTTATCCAGTTCAGGCGTCTTCATATTACCGATCTTGTCATTAAAAGCAGAAACAGAATCGTAACTCATGTCATCGGCAAAGATAAACACGATATTAGGTAAAGCGCTTTTTACTTCCGTAGCGAAAGTAGGTGAAACGAGTAAGACGAAGATGTAAGTAAGGATCCTATTCAAACCACAGTTTCTATATCTAGGATGATTGATTGGCATAGATGAGCTTCCGTCAGTTCGATCAGTAAGTCGACCAAAAATGGGACATACGGAAGATAGAGTTCTTAACAAATTGCCATATCCCTACATATTCAGCCCGCAGGGGTTGAGGGGGCATTCAGAGGGTTGCTAGAATAGCGGTGACTACGCGTACGTGCACTGATTGATCTGTAAAGTTTTTCCCTAGCTAGATGACCCGTATTTCAAGAAGTGTCGTCCATCGCTTGCGCATGTCCTCTGGAGCTAAGAACGTAGTTAATATCCTTTATTTCTTCGGTGGAAGTGCTCCCTTAGCCAGAGTCTTGACCGAGTAGAGCGACTTTCTGGCAGTGATGAACAAGGTGTCAAAATCCTTACCACCGAAACAAATATTGGCTGGAGTTTCCTTTACCGGGATCACCCCGAGTTTTTTGCCGTCCTTATCAAAAATATGCACACCACCTTTGGAAGTGGTGTAGATGTTTCCTTTGGTATCGATACACATACCGTCGCAACGTATCGGAATCTCGAAGACAGGTTTGTCTGCTATTTTATCTTCTTTATCTCCTAACACATCGAAGGCTCTGATGGTGGCCACCTTACCCGTGTCTGCGATGTAAACGCGTTTTTCATCGGGAGAAAATGCAATGCCATTTGGCATGTCGAAGCCCTTATAAATCACAGTGACCTTTTTCGTTGCTACATCGAGCCGGAACACCCACTTGCCTGGAAGCTCGCCTGGTTTTCCTCGTAGCCCGTAGCTGGGGTCGGTGAACCAGAT
>CAXMOB010000374.1:0-7725 GCA_964194815.1 Vicinamibacteria bacterium
CAAGGGGTGGCTAAAGCCCAGATCACTACTGTAGGTTTTGGAGCCCACCGACCACGTGAAGCAAATACGCTCGCTGACGGCACCGATAACCCTGAAGGCCGAAAGGTTAATCGCAGAGCTGAGCTCTACTTGGATTTTTAGGATTAGGGCTCGATGTTCCGCCTAGTCTTAGGCACTTCAAATCAATAAAAAAGCGGACTCATGTGAGCCCGCTTTAGATTTTTTTTATAAGTATTAGAGGTCGGCTCGTAAGCTAGCCACTGAATATTGAGGATCATCGGGTAAGACTTCGACTTCAACAATGCCACCAGCTTTTTTAAGCATTGCTCGGCAATCCAGTGAGAGGTGGCGGAGACGGAGGTTCTTACCCGCCTTGTTGTATCTATCGGCGACCGAGTTAAGAGCTTCAATGCCAGAGAGGTCCACGACGCGGAGCTTTTCGCAATCGATCACGATGTTCTTACGGTCGCTAGAGGCGTTGAATTGTTCAAGGAAGTCTGCGACTGATCCGAAATAGAGCATGCCTTCAGGTGAGTAGATCCTTTCATCATCTTGCTCAGAGTCCTTGACGGTATCGACGTTGATATGGGTTGAGCTCTTCGCTGCGAACACAAGTGCAGAAAGGATGACACCAACACCGACACCGATGGCGAGGTTGTGGGTGTAGACCGTGACTGCTGTTACTAGCACGATGACGAGAAGTTCTGAATGTGGCACACGGTTGATTGACCTAAACGTCGCCCATTCGAATGTGCTGATCACGATCATGAACATGACACCTACAAGTGCAGCGACTGGGATACTCATGATGACATTGGAACCAAACATGATAAGGACAAGAAGGGTGAGAGCACCGACGATACCTGAGGTTCTACCACGTCCACCGTTTTTCATGTTGATGAGAGATTGGCCGATAGTGGCACAACCACCCATACCACCGAACATACCAGAGGCGATGTTGGCTGCACCTTGAGCGAGACATTCGCGATTTCCCTGACCACGCGTTTCAGTGATATCATCGATCAGCTGAAGAGTAAGAAGTGATTCAAGAAGTCCTACGAAGGCGATAGTCACTGAGATAGGAAGAATAGTGATGTAGAAATCTTTGTTTAACCATGGAACTTGTGAGAGGTTTGTCATACTAGGAAAGTCGCTGCTTATTTCAGCAGTGCCATCAAGGCTGAGCATTCTGAGGATGTCGCTGATGTCGCGTGTGTCACCAGGAAGTAAGTAGCCAACTCCAAATACCGCGAGTATCGCCACAAGAGTAGCTGGCACAGCCTTAGTGATCTTAGGGAGGAAGATAATAATCGCCATAGTAAGGGCAATGAGGCCGACCATCATGCCGAGCTGGCTGGCGTCCATCAAGCCGAGGATGACTTTGCCTTCATCAATTCCCGTTTTTTGCTTAAAGAAGAGAGCTTGCCCCATAGCAATCATGATGGCGAGGCCGTTGACAAAGCCCATCATCACTGGGTGTGGGATGAGTCGCACAAGTTTGCCTAGCTTACAAAGACCAAATACGATTTGAATCACCCCTGCGAAAAGTAAGGCTGCGACTAGATATTGCATCCCAATTTCGTCAGCTGTGTAGCCAGTAAGTGAACCACTTGCAATGGCATCAGCACCAACGCTTTTACCATATTTGAACGCACCTGCAGCAACAAGGGCGATGGCACCAGTGGCACCACAGATCATGCCGGGACGACCACCAAAAGCAGCGGTGATGAAACCCACGAATACAGCAGACCAGAGACCCACCATTGGGTTTACACCAGCGATAAAGGAGAAGGCGATGGCTTCAGGGACGAGAAGGAGAGCAACGGTGATACCCGAGAGGATATCATCTTTGTAGTTGCCGTTTTTTTTGCGAAAGAGTTCAAACATAGTAAGTTGTGTGACTTATTGCTGCTGGGACTACGGGGGAATCAAGTGAAACGCAATAGCAATTTACATTTATCGAGGCCGTGTGGCACATTTTCAGCGTCCTTGTGAGAGTCTCTGTGGAAATCGAATAGGCAGAGGTGGCGATAGGGGGGAGAAAAGGCCTGTCGATCTAGCATAAAGACTGAGGTTGCTAATACTTAAAAAGATCACATCAAGGACATCGCTATTGGCAAATGTTTCTTCGCTTAGTGTGGTGGACAATAAGAAGGGTGCGTTTGTCTTTTTACAAAAGTAAGTGAACTTTAGTTTTAACGTAGTGCTGTGCCTCTTTTGATGGTGGGGAATATTGAAGGTTTAGTAATCATCTTCTTCCTCGGTATTTCTACCTTGGTTTGAATCTCCTTGGTTTGAATCTCCTTGGTTTGAATCTCCTTGGTTTGAACCTTCTTGTTTTTGTCTTTCTTCAGAACAATCATGAATTTTCTCTTCTGAATAGGGGTCTAGTGACTGAGCCCAGTGGTAGAGGAAGAATTTTTTCTCATCGAAATTAATGAATGACTCTTCGCTCTTTCCGATGATGGGGCGTAGTGTGGTAGGCATCTGGAGGGTGACGAGACCGAAGATGATGAACCAGAGTTCGAGTGGGCCGGTAGAGGTGGCTCCAAGATGTTTGACTGATTTACGTATGAAGGATAGTCCGATGCACAGGCAAATGATCCAGGTGGCTAGGGCTAGGAATCCGAAGAATCCAATAGAGGAGCTGGTGGTCGAGAATAGCCAGAGTATAGGGATGAAGCCAAGTAGTAGCAGGGCGGTGATACAGATTGAGCAAATTAAGACACCAATGACGACACGGAACTTGGTTTCGACCCTACATAGTGAGGTGAAGATGAACAAGCTCGGGAGACAAATGAGTGAGGCAAACAAGATGCCGCCGGCTACTTTTACTGGAGCTGCCCATAGTTGGTCACCAGCGGAGAACATGCCGAGGATTAAGCCAAATAGAGCATAGGCAGCTATAGTGAAAAGCAGAAGTGGAGCCCAAGGGACTTTGGCGTCGCGGTGGAGACTGTGAACGACATTGAGCGGACTACGCAGGAGTTGCTGGATCAATACAGCGAGGGTGATAGGTTCTTTGATAAGTTCTACTGGAGCATCCTTTTTTTTCTTATAGTTTGTGTGTTGGGCTTTATTGGAGTCGGGCAGAGGCTGCTGTTTTGCGGCATCTTGTGCTGGAGCAGGATTGCTAACTATATTCTCCGGCAAAGCTGGAGGTGTTTCACTTGGTTTATCTGGCGTAGGTTCGTTGTTCATGGTGTTGTGTTATTTGTATTAAAAGATGAATCGGAGGACGTGGTAGACTGACTCGTAAAAATTGCGTGCGAACATATCGTCGCGGAGAAATTCTACTTTGAGTTTTGGTGCTCCAAAGAATGGTCGCAGGGTGTGGGTGACTTCAGAACCGACGAAGAAGTTGACGAGAAGCCAATAAAAGAAGGTCAGTGATCCGGATCGTTCGGAATTGGCGAAGTAACGAACATGCTTGAGTAGGATTTTATGTGAAACCACTCCTGCGAAGATGATTAACAAGACGTTGGTGGTGAGAAAAACTCGGTAGGATTGAGCCATGCCTTCGGCCATTGGGGCAGGGGCATTGAAGTTCATGAAGAACAGGATCGGCGAGATCGACGCCATGATGATTCCGAACAGGGTGAAGCCAGTGAGCAGGAATTGGAGGCTTTGTCGAAGACTGATGCCAGAGCCAGTGAGCGAAGCGATGATGCCATTGATCATCGTGTTGATGCCGAGGGTGATGAGAATGGCACAAGGGAACTTAATGGCAACGTAGAGCGACATGGTAGGGCCGTGCCACATCCCTAGAGTCGCCCCATAGATGGCATTCGACAGAATAAGGATGGGGAGGATATTAACCAGTGAGTGACTGAGTGAAGAATTGAGCCAAGTTGAGATGAGGCTCGACTCGGCTCGGCAGAGTGAAGGGATGTTATTCCAATATCCAGTTGAATCCATGTCACTAGTGCAAGGTAACTAGGTGAAATGATGATGTGGACTCTGTGAAATTTGTGTGAAGACTTAGTGAAGAATATTATTGAGGAGGGAGGGTGATAGTTTCGTGACAAGGTGTCGGTTTCTTGTGTAGATTTTACTCAGATGAATATGACACGTATACAAAGTGGAGTTGCTGGAGCTATTTTGGCTCTATCTATGCCGGTTCTAACCGCTCAGTCGCTAAGTTCGTTACCCGCTGTAGCTCAGAAAGAAATGCAACAGAAACTTGGCTTTATGCAGTATTTGCCTAAATCTACAGCATTCTATATGAGTGCCCATGGGATAGAAAAGCATGGCGAGATGTTGATGCGTTCGCAAATGATGAAGGCTTTAGATGAAATGATGACTCGTGAAGGCGGTGGTAGCATTACAAAAATGTTCACGGATCCTGATTATAAGACATTTATGGATGTCGCGGGTGAAGAGGTATTCATGGCGATGGGGCAGGGGAGTGAAGCACAAATGAAGCTTTGGAGTGATTTTTATTACGCATACACTAGTGGATCATACGGAGCAATACCCTATGCTTTTTTTGGTGGCTTGCACATGAATCTTCAAGTGGTTCAAAAAACTCAGATGGGTATGTTTTCTAAGATACTGGAGCATAAGCGTTTAGGTGCAGACAAGCTCACAAAGTTTGAAGTTCCGGCTATGATAGCAGGCTTCAAGGTGAGTGATAAAGAACGTAGAGATGAGTTACTGAAGGTGATTCAAGGTTCATTTAAGGAAGCTGTAGCTATCCAGGGTGAGGGGCTAAAAATGCTACAGGCATATAAAGGCCAACATAGCGGAGTTGAATTGAGCGGTTTTCGTGTTGATATGGAGGCTACAATGGATGCATTTGATCAAAATGTTGCACCAATGTTAGCCCAGGGTGGTATGAATATAATGGAACCATTAGCTTTGGCTAAGGTTATCGATGCATATAAGAAAAAAAGCATCTATGTGACTTGTGGTGAAGTAGATGACTATATTGTCTTCTTTGTTGGTGGGGATATGAAGGGCTTCCAGCTTGAAAGAGATTCTTCGAAGTCGCTCATCGCAAATGATGAATTAAGCTATTTGAAACATTACATAGGTAAAGATATACTCTTTCACCAGTATTTATCAAAAGGCTTGAGCGAAGTTTCACTAGGAAATACTGAAATGATGGCTGCTATGATGGAGGGAATGGCTAGGGCACTAGAAGAGGATGATGAGCTTTTTAAAGAATCCGAAAAAGTAGTTCGTCCAATGAAGCGGTTTGTCGTAAATGAAGCCCGTCTTGACGATCTGAGTATGCGGAGACGTCAAGGTATCGTTGTGTTTAAGGATGAGGATATTCATCTTGATATTATTGGCGGCAATAAACCAGATGTGTCTTTGTTAGCCACTAAAAACCCTTTGACTTCATTGCCTGTTCGTTCTGAGTCGACTATTTTCAGTGCTTACTGGAGTGCTAATGCAGATTACTCGAAGGTTGGTATGGAGATGATGCGAGACGTGAGTAATGCTCTAACCGAGGGTGTTTTCATGATGGATAAAGCATCTAAGCTTCAGCCTGATAATGTAAAGGGTCAGAAAATGTTTACTAAAGTAGTTCCATTTACTGGTTATTTCCAACAGATGATGCATACGCTTACAGGAGATTTTGCTTATGGTATTGGAAACCACGGAGCTATTATTATCGACGGAAAGGGTGAGTTTCCTTCCCTTCCAATGATTCCTCGTCCTATCATAAAGGACGGGAAGTTACCTCGTGTTACGATGGTGATGGATATCTCAGATGCAAGTAGGCTTGAGAAGGGATGGGCCGCTCTGGAGAAGACGGCTGAAGGGGTGCTCTCCACTATCTCGAAAGAACATAAACTTGAGTTAGAGATACCTAAAGCAAATGTTAAAGAAGTAAATGGTGCGACTTGGATGAGCTATCCTATTCCAGGGGTGCATTCTAATTGTAATCCTTCAGCTGTAAAAAATGATAAACTGTTAATGCTAACAACTTCACCGGATCACGCCGCTAGTTTGTTAAAAGGTAAGGCAAAGATTCCAGCAAAGAACTTCCAAGCAACGCTCAATATTGTTGCCATGAATGAGTTTCTTGCGGAATGGGTTGCCCTAGTAGATGAGCATGGAGCCAAAGTTTTTGTGGGAGATAACGCGGGAGAAGATTATAAAAAGTATAGGAAGGAAGTGCGCCCATCCTTGGTTGCTATGCTTGAAGCAGCGATGCATTTGGAGTCATTGTCTGTAACTACAGAAAACCGTGATGGTGAATTCTTAGGGTCTCTGACACTCAAAATGGCAAAGTAGTTTGGAAGCAATTCTTGAAGCTTATAGATAATTAATGCTAACATAGCGTATCGATTTTTTAACCTATTATGAAACATCCAATTAGCCCAAGTATTGAAACTCAAGGACTCGTATACTTTGCACGTTTGTGCGATAAAGTGCGACTCAAGGAAGATGGTGGTCTCGCTGAAGATTACCATGCGAACCTAGGTGGCGGCATGGATCTCTGGACCTGCCAGTTACTTCAGGTTGAATATCCAGATCTGGCAGCGGAAGTGCGTAACGGAGCATCTGATGTAGAAGCATTAGAGTGGGCCTTCAAGACAGGAAAACGTCCATCTGAGCTTGAGATTGCTTGGTGGAATAGTTACATGCGTAATTTTGGCCACCGTGATCATTTTGCTGATAAGCTTGCCATCCGTGTGGTAGAGGGTGGTTTCCAAGATAAGGCAATCTATTCATTCTTCGATTACTTTGATGCGGATGAGGAAAGACTGTAAAGTTTATGTCATCTAATATTTAAACTTTAAAAGGCCACTACGTACAATGCGTAGCGGCCCTTTTTGGTATTAGCGAGACTAATAGCTCATGGTTAGTCAAGGGGCGTCGGGATTACCAAGCAAACTGTAGACCAGCAGTAGCGGTCCAGTCGGTGCCGAGTTGGACGCCGTCGAGGTCTTGGTGAACAGTTTTACCAAACTCTAGAGCGAAGCGGCTTTTAGTAGTGATGAGGTAGTTGAGGCCGATGAGAGCATCGAGTTTTTGGCCACCTGTGTTGCTTGGGTCTGCGGGTGAGGACATCACAGGGTTGAGTGCGTGTAGGCCATTGGTTTGTGTGCCATCGACTTTATCCCACACGCGCCCTTCGAGGCGAGCGCTGACGGAGAGCTTTGAGCCAAAATTACGTGATGCCCACGCTGTTGCAGAGTATTGGTTTCCATGAGTGTAGCCGTCATCATTTTCGTCGAGGAAGATAGTGGCTTTAGCTTGAGTTCCCCATGACCAAGTATTGTTGATTTGCTGATTGTAGGTGAGCGATGGAAGAAGTGCGAAGCTGCCTGTACCGAGTTGCATTGGAAATGGTTGGTCACGTCCAATAGCAGGCGGCATCGGGGCTGATGCAATTTTTTTATCAGTGGCACCTGTTGGGAGTAAAAGTCCGAGACCAACGTGTGCATTCGAGTCATTGTCTTGGTGGATTTGGTAGAGTGCTGTGATCGAGCTATCCCCAAGACCGCTGGTTCTCATGTTCATTGTTGCGACGCCTGCCGCATTTGCCATGGTCATCTTGGTTTCGATGTAGTTGGTCATGAACATCAAGGTGAGTTTGTCAGTTGGTGCATACATGACGCCGAACATGTGCATATTCATGTCCATATCGAGTGGAGTCATCATGTAGCCAGAAGCCGCCATGGTGTTAGGGATGGTGTCTGAACCACGGTAGAGGTCTTCCATGTGCATGTTCATGTAACGGTAGGAGAACATCCATTCGCCTTG
>CAXMOB010000375.1:0-6550 GCA_964194815.1 Vicinamibacteria bacterium
CTGTCGCCACTCAAGATCACAGTTCTCCCAGTAGTTTTAGTGGATTTAAGGAGTTCAAGAAACCGTTGGTGCTCTTTAGGCATATTGGCCCACTTTTCAAAGCGATGCCCTTCATTAAGAAGTTGGATTGAGCTGATGATGAGTCTTGCGTCAGCTGGCTTCTTGAGTTCTTGATGGAGCCATTTCCACTGAGCCTCACCTAATAAGGTAACTTTGTCTCCTTCTATTGGCACATAGGCATTGCCCTTTGTTGATAATGGGGTGCGAAACCATCGTGTGTCCAAGAGGATGATTTGTAGGCATTTGCCTTTAGCTCCGAATGTGTGGGATTGGTAGAGGCCATCTCGGTCTCTGACCTTTGCGTCTTTCGGGACTGAGAAGGCATTGAGTAATGCTTGTTTAGAGAGAGCCTTCTTTGGGTGTTCATTTCCCATGTCGTTGAGTCCATAATCATGATCATCCCAGGTAGCTAGCACAGGGGTATGTTTTTTCAGTGCTTGGTAGTTTGGAATGGCATTTAACTTAGCGTACTCTGCTTTGAGCTTTTCGGTGTCGAGGGTGTCACCATAGATGTTGTCTCCCATGAATAAAAAGAGCTGTGGCTGTAGTTTGCTGATCTGATCCCAGATTTGCACATTACGTCCTGAACGGTGGCAGGAACCAAAGCAGAGTTGTGTGATCTCTTTTTGTTTTACTGGAGTGGGGGAAAGAGGTGCCTGTGCGCAGAGTGGACTAATGAGCAAAGCCGTTGGTAGCAAATAGGAGAAGTGCATAGAGACTCATAGGGTGGGGTATCGCAGAGTGTCAAAGTCATTTATCAGGTGAGATTGCAGTTTACATGTGGAATGTTTTTGTTAGTCATTATTTTACTTAAATTAAGAAAGAACAATGACTAATCCATACGAAACCCCTGCCGCAGATCCAACTTCTCAGCACCAAGGTGATTTACCTGTGATCCCAGGGTTGAAAAATTTACAATATCCGCTTCAATTTTCTTTCAAAATCGTCGCCTTCGCTCCGCAGTTGAGTGTCACTGACGCGAACGGAATGTCCATCGTTTACATTAAACAGAAACTTTTTAAATTTAAGGAAAAGGTGGAGATCTTTACAGACAAGTCAAAAGCTCAAAAATTGGGAGGGATTAAGGCAAATAAAGTCATCGATTGGTCAGCTCGCTATTTCTTCGACACAGCTCAGGGTGCGGCCTTGGGCTCAGTTGGCCGCAAAGGGATGCGTTCGCTCTGGAAAGCGAGTTATGAAGTTTTCAATTTGAATGAGGACGTACCTAGGTATAAAATATCTGAGGAGAACCCGATGGCAAAGGTCTTTGACTCATTACTTGGAGAGATACCACTTGTGGGAATGGCAACTGGCTACTTATTCAATCCTAGATATGGAGCAGTGTGTAATACCACAGGTCAAGCCGCCATGCGCTTGACTAAGAAACCAGCCTTCTTTGAAGGTAAGTTCGAACTTGAAAAGCATGGCGAATTAACTGTTCAGCAAGAGACAAACTTGATCATGTCCTTCATTATGTTGGTCCTATTAGAGCGCCGCCGCGGATAAACAGACACCTTTTAGTTGAGCTAAGCTACGTCAAAGGTGTTTTTTTGAAAAAATGCATCATTCGTGCTCTTTTTTTTCATGGAACGTAAGAAAACGATTGCATGTGAGGGGGCTTTCCCGTTAATTCACCGCCCGCGAGCGTCATTATCACACCTAACCGTAGGTCCTCTAGCTCCTTTGGAGTGATGTTCGCATAGAGGGAAACCCGGTAAATCAATATGTCTGAAGAAATCCTAGATAACGAAGAAACAACCGAAGAAGACAGCATGTCTGTTCTTCTTGATCGCTTTGAACTCCCAAGCCGTTTGGTGAAGGACGAAGATACAGCAACTGACGAATACGCTCAGTTCATCGCAGAACCTTTTGAACAAGGGTTTGGCCACACTATCGGCAACTCACTTCGCCGTGTGCTTCTTAGCTCACTCGAAGGAGCAGCTATCACATCTGTGAGAATAGCTGGTTGCCAACACGAATTTTCAAGCCTTCCAGGTGTTGTTGAAGATGTTACAGACATCATCCTCAACCTCAAGAAGGTGAAGTTTAAGCACCATGGTAAAGAAACTCGCGTTCTTACTCTCAAAGTAGAGAAAGAAGGCCAAGTTACTGCTGGTGATATTCAGGACGACAACATGTATGAAGTCGTGAACAAGGATCTTGTGATCTGCACACTTGACCGCAAGACTAAGTTCGACTGTGAATTTGAAGTGACTGTAGGTCGCGGATTCAATACAGGAGATGACAACAAACGTCCTGACATGCCGATCGGCGTTATCGCAATTGACTCAATTTTCTCACCTGTAACACGTGTTAAGTATGCTGTAGAAGCTACTCGTGTGGGTCAGATGACAAACTTTGACAAGGTACTCCTCGACGTATGGACAGACGGCCGTATCGAGCCATCTGACGCAGTGCTTCAAGCTTCTGCAATCCTTCGTCATCACCTCGACGTGTTCGTTGGTTACGACGACAACGCAGTTGAGTTCGACAGCCAAGTTGAAGAGCAAAGCGAAGAAAATGCAGCTCTTAAGAAACTTCTTAACATGAGTGTTAACGAAATCGAACTTTCAGTTCGTGCTGCTAACTGCCTCAACAATGCAAACATCACCTCAGTAGGTCAGCTAGCAATGAAGTCAGAAGCAGAAATGCTCAAGTATCGTAACTTCGGTAAGAAGTCACTTAACGAAATCAAGGACAAGCTCGTTGAGCTCGGTCTTGGTCTTGGAATGGCTCTCGATCCATCACTTCTCACAGGCCCAATGCCAAGCGTTGCGGCTCCTCGCATCACCGTTGAAGAGGAAGCACCTGTAGGTCTTGCAGACCTCATTGCTCAAAACCTCAACGACGAGTAAATTAATCAAACCAAATCTAAACAGAAAGGAATAACACGATGAGACATCGCAAAAAAACCGTAATACTTCAGCGTGACGCAGCACACCGCCGCTCACTACTCGCAAACCTCACATGCAGCCTTATTCAACACGGCCGTATCCGCACCACACTTGCTAAAGCTAAGGCACTTCGCCCAGTAGCAGAAAAGATGGTGACACTTGGTAAGCGTGGTGATCTTCACGCACGTCGCCAGGCAGTAGCATTCCTCCGTCATAAAGACGTAGCAAAGCAACTCTTTGACGAAGTAGCTCCAGCAGCAGCAGACCGCCAAGGTGGATACTGCCGTATCACTAAGCTTGGTGCACGTATGTCAGACTCAGCTCCAATGGCTATCATTGAGTGGGTTGACAACAAGGAAGCTGCTGAAGAAGCAGACGTTGAAGTTGTAGCTGAAACAGCAACAGCATCAGCTGAGTAAGCTTAAGCTTAGAAAACTATTTAATTGCCTCGCTCTCTTATGGGAGCGGGGCATTTTTTTTATTTAATTTCTCCGCCAGTTAGTATTATACCACTTAGAGAAACAAAAGAGACTAATGAATTTTTTTGTAAGGATGAAGAGACTAGGCTAGGCATTGGGCGAAGCTTACTCGCTGTATTCATCTACAATCAGTGTTTTTCTTCAGTCACGATGCCCGCATCGCTCCTTTATCAAGCCTCGATTCTAAAGGAATATAGCTTCGCATGAGTCTCTTTTGAAACTCTAAATGGCATTATAAAGGCAATGATGTTCTTTTACGATCAGGAGTAATATGCCAGATATGAACGCGGTAACTCTTATTGCATTTATAATGGGAGGTGAAATATCTAGTGGGCTGTCCGAATCGCTTCGATTGCTTCGGTGATGGCATCGAGGGTGATGTCAGAGGAAACGTGGGCGGAGCCGAGTGAGTCGAGCAGGACAAATTTGATAGCACCGGCTGCGAATTTTTTATCGCGGCTGAGCTTTTCGAGGATCATTTCCGTGGAGATGTGTTCTGGCAGCGTGGTAGGGAGGTCAAACTTTTCCAAAAGGGCTAGCACTTTTGCCGAATCTTCAGCGGTGAGGCTAGAGTATTTTTCAGAAAGAATAAGGGCTGCACGGATGCCGAGTGAGATGGCTTCACCGTGAAGGAGTTCACCGTAGGGGACTGCGGCTTCGATACCATGGCCTATGGTGTGGCCAAAGTTGAGCAGGGCACGTGTGCCTGAGGTCTCGTGTTCATCTTCTTCGACTACGCGAGCTTTAATGGCGATATTCCTGGCGATGAGGTCGGCTGGAGGAGTTTGATTGTAGGGGTCGAGAGCCAGGATTTCTTCGACCATCGCCGCATCGCGAATGGCGGCGTGCTTGATGACTTCGGCATAGCCTTCGCGGTATTCTCTGGATTCGAGAGTGGTGAGCGTGGCTGGATCAGCGAGCACGAGTTGAGGTTGGTGGAAGGCACCTATGAGGTTTTTACCTTCTGGGATGTTAACTCCAGTTTTACCACCCACTGAGCTATCGACTAGCGAGACGATGGTGGTTGGGATTTGAACGAAAGGGATGCCCCGGTAGAAGGAAGCGGCTACGAAGCCTGCGAGGTCACCGACAACGCCACCACCAAGGGCAACGACGAAGGATTTACGGTCGTGGCCAGCGGTGGTCATTTCGCTGCAAAGAGCTGCCACGTTCGTCATCGATTTTGATGCTTCACCGGCGGCAACTGTGTGTTGACTGACTTGGTAGCCTTGCGACTTAAGTTGTTCTACAACACGAGCTGCGTAGAGTGCTGAGACTGTTGAGTCTGAGATGAGAGCTGCTTTGCCTGCTAGACCTGCACTTTTGATACGTTCTCCTGCTTGATCTAAAAGTTGGTATTCGCAAAGCACTTGATAGCTGCGGTCTCCTAACTGCACGTCCACTGTTGTCATGATGTAAACATGCGATTGGCACAGGGGGGATGCAAGCCTCAACTGTGGCTTGCACGGAGAAGATTAGCTACCTAGATGCAGGATGCCTGACACGGAAGATAGTGCGAGGATACGAGAGAGTAATAGAAAAAGAACGACAGCACCGATGACCAAGATAGCGGCAGACCGGACACGTGAATCTTCTTTTTTTGAGGTGATGATGTTGATCAGACCTATGCCGAAGGCAGCGCATCCAAGTTGAATGAAAACTGTCCAAAACCAGGAGCCATTAAGCATGTCGGCTGAGTTCTCTAGCACGTCTTGCTTTTGTTGATGAAGGCTTTCCTTGCTGTCGTTAAGCTCTATATTCAGTTTTTTAATTGAGTCCCTAATGCCGTCTTTAGCTGTGAGTTTTGTATCTGTATCTTTTAGGAGATCGTGTTTTTTCGAGAGTTTAGTTTGAATTTCACGCACCTGAGCTTCTTCCGAAAGGACATCTCCATAGGAGTCTACGGTTTGAGCCTGTTCTAGGTTGAGCCATGCAGAGACAATCGCGATCATCATGAAGCCAATGAGCATGTAGCTCGGAGCTGGTAGAGCGATATTCTTAAAAACACCTTTTTTGTAAAATGGCTGAGATTCTGAAGCTTCTGGCTTTGGTGGTTCTAAATCCATGCGGGAGTTGAGCTAGATTTTGTATGAGGTGCAAGTGCAGAGTGTTGTTAAATTAAAAGACTCACGCAGCGAGCTACGTGAGTCTTTTAAATATGAACTTGAATGAAGTTAAGCTCCGGCAACAGCGGCGAGGTCTTTCATTTCTGGTGGTAGGAAATTCTCGAAGCGTTGTTTATCGGTTGCCTTCATGTAGGCTTCTTCAGGTGAGATGATCCCTTGCACGAGGCAGTCCCAGATCGAGTCGTCCATGAATTGCATACCTTCTTGTTTTCCTGCCACGATCACATCGGTGAGTTTCTGGGTTTTTCCTTCACGAATAATCGAGGCAACCGCTGCGTTTGAGAACAGAATCTCATTCACCGCTTTACGGCCTGGTTTATCACATCGTTTACAGAGGAGCTGAGCCACCACACCTTTTAGTGAAGAGGAGAGCATGGTGCGCACCATGCTTTGCTGTGTGGCTGGGAATACGTCAATGAGACGGTCGATGGTTTTACGGGCTGAGTTGGTGTGCAAGGTCCCGAACACTAACATGCCTGTTTCTGCTGCTGAGAGTGCCAGAGCAGTGGTTTCAAGGTCTCGCATCTCGCCTACAAGAACGATTTCAGCATCTTCACGAAGTGAGGCACGTAGTCCGTCAGCGAAGGTGGTGGCGTGGTCTGGAACCTCACGTTGAGTGATTACGCAACCTTTTGAGACGTGAACGAATTCGATTGGTTCCTCAACAGTGATGATGTGTTTGTTGAAATTAATATTAATGTAATCGATCAATGCCGCTAGGGTAGTGGATTTACCAGAACCCGTTGGACCTGTGATAAGAACAAGACCTGAGCGCAGATCTGCAAATCGTTTGACGACTGCTGGAATTCCAAGCTGTTCCAATGTCATTATCTTGGTAGGAATGATACGGAAAATTGCAGCTAAACCGGTGTGTTGTTTGTGGAAGTTACAACGGAAACGAGTGTCTTTGTTCATTTCGTATGCGAAGTCACAGTCGCCGCCGCCGTCAGGGGCGTCTTCCATGAAGTCGGGCCATAGACGATCGGGGCAA
>CAXMOB010000376.1:0-3280 GCA_964194815.1 Vicinamibacteria bacterium
AGGTAGTCATCAAGCACGCTCTAAAAGGAGGTATTTTACCTGCTGTCGCCTACATTGGACCAGCATTTGCAGCTCTCATCACGGGCTCATTTATTATCGAAACCATCTTCCAAGTTCCAGGTATGGGACAACATTTTGTTACGGCAATTGGTAAACGTGATCATTATCTCATTGAGGGTTTGGTTATCCTCTTTGGAAGTTTGATAGTCCTAGTTAATCTAGCTGCAGACATAGCCATGGTACTCATTAACCCACGCTTAAGATCCGCTAAATAATACGATACATGAATATAGAAAATAAGAACAAACCCGCAGAACGTGGCTCTTCTCTCTGGAATGACGCTTGGGTCAGGCTTAAAAAAAATAAGGCGGCAGTAACCAGCCTTTTCATTCTTGGATTTATCATATCGATCTGTTTTGTTGTGCCGGTTATCGGTAGTCTATCAGCTCCAGAGGACGATAATATTCGTGCTGCTGAACATTGGTTTAAAAACTACGAGACTCAAAACCTTGCACAAACATTTCAGTCATCGAGTAGTAAACATTGGCTTGGATCCGATCAAACAGGGCGAGATATTTTTGCTAGAATCCTATATGGTGGCCAAATCTCAATTTTAGTAGGAGTGATCGCAACATTTATTTCTGTAACTATCGGCGTTATTTATGGAGCTATAGCTGGATACAAAGGCGGTAAAATTGACTCCCTTATGATGCGGATCGTAGATATTTTCTTTGGTCTACCGTCGCTTGTGTTGATCATTTTGTTCTCCATTGTCATCTCAGAGAAATCAAAAAAATTAGCCACAATACTAAAAGGTTGGGAATGGAATGAGAGTTTGATTTCTACCATCGTAAACATCATGCCACTTTGTGCTGCGATTGGAGCTTTGGGCTGGTTCACGATGGCTCGTATCGTCAGGGCTCAGGTAATATCAACTAAAAGCCTCGAATTCGTTGAAGCCGCAAGATCCTTAGGATTGTCGCATAGTTGTATTTTATTCAAACATATATTACCAAACATCCTTGGTTCAATCATTGTCTACACCTCTCTCACAATCCCCGGTTTCATCCTGACCGAGGCTGCCTTATCGTTCCTAGGTCTTGGAGTTCAAGCGCCCACTCCATCTTGGGGTGTTCTTCTCTCTGAAAGTGCCAACTACATGGAAACTCAACCGCAATTGCTCCTGATTCCTGCAGTTCTATTCTCTATCACACTCCTTGCCCTCAACTTCCTTGGCGATGGACTCAGTGACGCTCTCGACCCAAAAGCTTCTAAGGATTAAGTTAGTTTCATAAAACTTAAATCATCTACCCATCTCTATGGTTAAGCTTGCATTGATCCAACTTGAAGCGGCTGCCGACAAGGCGGACAATATCGCACGCACGGATAAGCACATTCGGCAAGCGGCTGCCAATGGTGCTCAAATCATCTGCACCCAGGAATTATTCACCACCGAATATTTCTGCCGCACTCAAGACCCAAAGCACTTTGATTTAGCCGACAGCATCCCATCGCAACTTACCGACGATCACCAAGCACTGGCGAAAGAGTTAGGAGTTGTCATCATTGCCAGTGGATTTGAAAAGCGTTCCACTGGACTCTATCACAACTCAGCGTGGATCATCGATGCCGATGGCGAAATGCTCGGCATCTACCGTAAGATGCACATCCCACAGGATCCAGGATTCGAAGAGAAGTTCTACTTCACCCCGGGAGACACTGGCTTCAAATCATGGAAAACACAATTTGGCACCATCGGTGTTCTCATTTGTTGGGACCAATGGTATCCTGAAGCGGCACGACTCACCGCTCTACAAGGAGCTGAAATCATTTTCTACCCAACAGCTATAGGATGGCTCCCAGAAGAAAAGGCGGAACTCGGTGAAGCTCAACACTGCGCTTGGGAAACCGTGCAACGCGGACATGGAGTTGCTAACTCCTGTTATATAGCGGCTGTCAATCGCGTGGGAACCGAAGGCGAAACAGAATTTTGGGGGCAATCATTCGTTTCAGATCACTGTGGCCAAATCATTGCCAAAGCCCCTGCCTCGGAAGAAACCATTCTATACGCCGACCTTGACCTCGCCGCTCTAGAAGAGCACCGCCGCATGTGGCCATTCTTTCGCGACCGCCGTATCGATGCCTACCAAGGTATCACAAAACGTTTCATTGATTAAGTCCTTAAATGGCCTTATGCTCCATCAGTATGGCTGCTAAATCACCCAACTACGCCATCGCGCGCATCGACCTACCGTCTCAAGGGACACATGGTTGGCAAGTGCGTATGCAACGCCGTGGAGTGAAGTATGCCAAGTTCTTTTCCGACACCATGCACGGCGATGCAGACCTCGCACTTTTGAATGCCAGAAAATGGAGGAACGATCTCATCGAGGAAGTCACACGTGAAGAACAAGCACGCATATGCCGATGCTCCAAACGTAATTCATCAGGGGTCGTTGGGGTTTCGAAAATTAAAGTCACCGCATCTAACGGATGCATTTACGAATTTTGGCAAGCAACTTGGTCACCTGAACAAGGCGTGAGAAAATCGGTCAAATTCTCTGTCAGACGCCACGGTGATGAAATCGCCTTCCAGCTTGCTGTCGAAGCCAGAAACCAAGGAATTCAATAATTCAAAACTTCCATGAAGCTCCTCTTTGTTTGTCTAGGTAATATCTGTCGCTCCCCTGCTGGTGAAAATGTCATGCGTCACCTCCTAGTAGAACACAAGATGGACGACCTCGTCCTCTGTGACTCGGCGGGAACACTCGACTACCACACTGGCCATGCTCCCGACACACGCATGACAGCTACACTTGAAAGCCGAGGGATTACCGTCACTGGCCAAGCGAGGCAAATCCAACCAAACGATTTACAAACATTCGACCTCATCCTCACCATGGATGATGACAACTACCGTAATGTCATGAAGCTTGCCACCGCAGATCAATACGGCCACAAGGTTAAGAAATTCGTTGAGTTCTGTTCCTCTCACCCCGACAGCAAGGTTCCTGATCCATATTACGGTGGCCAACAAGGCTTCGAACACGTGCTTGACCTTCTCGAAGACGGTTGCTCCAACCTTCTAGAACGGCTCAAGACTCAACAAAAATAACTTCGCTCAAACTGTTGATTCGCTGTTATACCAATGAGGAAAAGTATCTGGTAGAATTTTCGAGTAGATTTAATTCAACTTCGAGGCGTGAAGAGGGCGTGGAGCGTGCTCCTCAACCGATGATTAACGCTGAATTTGGAGTAAATATGCCGAAACGTCATCTAC
>CAXMOB010000377.1:0-2398 GCA_964194815.1 Vicinamibacteria bacterium
CCTGTGTCCCTGCGGTAGTGGTCAGACATGCCAATAACGACTTTAAACGAATGCCAAAGTGATCACGATTTACAGCAATTTTCTACGCAGCCGATTCAGCACGAATTTCAGGAACCAGCATTAAACTAGCAATTAAAATCAAGGTAGCACCGACAATGGCAATACCGTGAACAGCCGATGGACCGACACTCCCCACTACCGAGAACGCGATCACTGGCGACAGCACTCCACGCACACCAGTCAAGAAGGTGTGCACGGACATGTATTCACTGACGTGCTCAGCCTCGGCAAACTTGATCACCCATAGATTCCATAACACTTTCCCACCAGACTTACCCAGAGCATGTAAGGTTATACCAATAGCCAAGGCCCAGAAGCCACTACCGAGGAAGTACACTAGAATGCCAGCAAAGAAGAAAACGTTTATAAAAACGCGTAATCGATAGAATGGAACCCGGTCAAAAATGATGCCCCAGGGCACCAGCATCACCACTAACACAGCCATCGGGATCGTGCTGGTGATCAGGGCTGTATCTTTGGAATCATAATTAAATCCAAATTTCGGGTTGGTGACATATTCAACAAAAAGCACCATACAGAGCAGATTACCAAAACCCAACAGCATCCATGATATCAGTAATTTACGGAAAGCCCTATCCTCTCCTGCATGACGGAAGGATTCTAATAAAGAAAGCTTTTTAGAAGCGCGTAGACCTACTCGATCCATCATTAACACAGATACTCCTTTGAGGAGACAACAGCCAGCGAACACATACATCAAGGGCCCAAAGTCTTGATCGTTAGCATCCATCCAACTTCCAGCGAAGTAAGCAAAGACTCCAGCCACAATTGCACGCATCATGCCGCCAATTGAGAATAAAGTCCCACGAATTCTGTCTGGATACAACTGGCGATGGATCTGCGAGATCAACGGGGTAGCCACCGTTAACGATAACATTCCTGCAACAGCCCCCATCAAAAATAACACGCCACTCGACTTCCCTAAGCCAGCAAATAAAAAACCCAGTGCACCGAGCGACCAAATTCCAGCCGAGGCGATATTCACACTCAGCCCCAAACGACGAACGATTGGCACCACAAACAAACTAACGAAAAACCCCATCGCACTTGCGGCGGTCAGTGCGATTTTCTCGACTGTGCCGAATTCAAATACCTTGTTCGCAATGACGATGGCAAAGGTTGCCGTCATTGTCTCCACCGCACCATGTGGAAACGCTTGGAAGAGGTCTAATCCAAACGTCTTTCTCCATTGTTGCTTAGACATTGTTAGCTCGATTGCTTTCTACCTGCACAGAGGAGCCAGTAAAAAAGACAACTCACTAAGATCGATGAGAGTCCAATGTGTAAAACTTGTACCACAGGCAGCACTCCTACCTGAGCCAATACTAGACCTAAGATCATCTGGGCAATAATGATCCCAACTACTGCCCCCTCAATCCATGTGAATCTTCGCTTGGTAGCAGTCCAGTTAAACCAGAAAAACACAAGTCCCCCAGCTGCAATCACCCATGAAAAACTGCGGTGCACAAGATAAACTGCGGCTTGTTCAAGCTCAGCACTCCACTCTGAACGCACTTCGTTTTTATGTGACTTCAGCAAGGCATCAGTGAGCTCTCTTACTTGAGATCCCATCACACCTTCGACCACAATCAAGATGAATAGACCTAATCCAAGCCCGAAAACAAGTTTCTGCTTACCATTCGTAAACTCAAGTCCTTTTGGCCTTTCAGCCCCACGCCACACTAGAAATACCAAAAGGCACAATAGCATAATAGCCAATATCATATGTAGTGTGATGACGCCTTCATGCAGTCCTGTTTTCACCACTAGCATTCCTATAACAGCATTCAAAGCTACCAAGAAAACGGCACCATAGGCACCAATCAAAAGTTTCTTGCGTTTTCTTAAAAACAACTGGGCATAGGCAAGCAAAGCAATAGAGCCAAACGCTAATGGTGAGGATGAAAGGCGATTCAAATACTCAGTCCAAGTGTGACGAGGGTTGAACATCTCTCTCAAGGCATCAGCCGTCAAAACAGCATCTTCTCCAGCGACGGAACGATACTCGCGAATGAATGCTTCATTGGTCACCAATTTGTCAACATCAATGCCTTCTATGGAACTCGGTGGAATGTATTTCCCCCAGCACTTAGGCCAGTCTGGACAACCCATGCCAGCACCCGTGACGCGCACAACCGCACCAACGAAGATCAAGCCAATAAGGCTGAGCACACAAAAAAATGCAATCTTCTGGAAGTTGTTCATCTTCATTGCTTGCGACATAATCTACTCCCATTGCTTTAGCAAACGTTGATTCAACGAATCCCTAGCCTCCTTTGCGAACCGCCTCAATTTCAGCAGCATAAGCACAATGGAT
>CAXMOB010000378.1:0-8883 GCA_964194815.1 Vicinamibacteria bacterium
TTTGCAAGCTGTGGATCACAAAGTGGTGCTGAACTTGATGGGCCACCTCCATCATTGGATAAACCCGTGAAGCAGGCTTGGAAGTAGCCGACAATTAGCAAGCTTGTGTGTAGCCGCCGATCCTGTATCGGCGGCTTTTTAATTTAGTTTATCTAGGCAACTTCCGGCAACTAGAGGTGCTGAGGCAGGAAAGCAAATTAGGTGTAAGCTACAAAAATCATAAATGAATACTCAATACGGCAGCGTTGGGAGTTGCCGGAGGTTGCCTCTAGCTTATCCCCAGTGAAGTTTTTTCCTGAGGGTCGAGAAAAAGGAACGTCCTTCGAGGCGGATCAAGTTGATGGCGTGCGGCGATTTACAGATGGTAATTGTGCCGCCGTGCTGGACATCGATGATCACGCGGCCATCTACGGTGAATATTGTAGGGCTGGCGTCGTCGTCGACAGAGCTGAGTTCTACTACTGAGGTTTCGGAGAGAATGAGAGATCGATCGGTGAGGCTGTGAGGACAAATTGGAGTGATCACAAATACATTTGCCAAGGGCGAAATGAGTGGCCCACCAGCAGCCATGGAGTAGGCGGTAGAGCCAGTCGGTGTGGCGACGATCAGGCCGTCAGCTCGGTAGCGATTGAGTAGAGTTCCGTCGATGAGAGCCTCTAATGAAACGAGGCGGCCAGTGACACCACGGTTGAGTGTGACTTCGTTGAGTGCGTGGTATGTCTCTTTACGGCCGTCAGTGTGGGTGACTGTTGCTTCTAGCTGCATACGAGGAATGATCTTGTAAGCTTTATCTAGAATGGCGTTGGTGAAGAGTTCGAGTTCTTCATCTGTGCAGCTAGTGAGAAAGCCGAGTGTGCCAATGTTGATTCCCGCAATAGGTGTGTCAGTGGGGCCAAGTCGATTTGCAGCGTCTAGCATAGTTCCATCACCACCGAGGACTGCAATGACATCACATTCGGCTGCCAGTTTAGGGCCGTTGACCCCTTCAGTTCCTATAATTTCAGCGGTGTCGTGCTCAAGGGCATGCGAGACACCTTTGTTCGACAGTACGTCTATTAGTGCAAGAATAGTTTTATGAGCTCCCTTTTTGTGTGGGTTGGCGATGATTCCGAGTTTCACAGCAGTAGTCTATAAAAGAAAAGGAGCGAATCAAGCATGATTCGCTCCTTTAAAAAAAGGTATGTCACATTCTTTTAATGAGCAGTTTCAGAGAGTTCATTCAGAGTGCTTTCCCAGATGGTGTCTTTGTATTTTGCAGCGATACGTTTGAGAGAATTTTCGGTGGACGTTTTGCCATTGTCATTAATGTATCCTTTCCAGCCTGTCCCGTAATAGCGGATAAGTGCCTTAATAGAATCATTGTGACCTTCGAGGGCTTTGACGGCGACCTTGTCTTTCATGACGTCTTTTTTCCATTCTTCGAGTTTTTCCGTATTTTCGTCTTTTATAAGCCCGTAGCGTTCTACGAAATCGATCCAAGGTGTGACGAGTTCGCCATCACCTGAGACATCTCCGATGTATTCCATGAGTTCTTCTTCGATACGTTCAGCAGGAAGTTCATGCGTTCCTTTTTGGTGTTTGAGCAGGAACATTGCGTTGAGTTTGAGCATAGCCTCTTCAATTTTACCTCTCTGTGGAAAACCTGCACCGCTGTAGAAGCTGAGGTAGGAGATCGACGAACCTTTACTTTCTTCAAAAGTTGTTGCGACGTCCCAGCGTTGCTTGCTGCGGGTGGCACATAGAGCTACAAAAGCCTCACGGTTACTGGCTTCGAATTCGCCTCTGCCACCACCATTGATGGCAAGCACGCCTGCACCGCCGATACGTTTCATTGCCCACATTGCGAGGTGCACGGAATCATTGACACCGGCTGTATAGATTCGCTTGGTATCTACTGGGAAATCTTTGTGAAGTTTCCTCAACGCGTCTTTGACATACGGTCCAAGTGCTTCAGCATCGACGTAGATCTTGTTTTGTGGCCAGTTTCTACCGGCATTGCCTTGTGGCCTACCACGCAAGGATATTTTTGGTAATGTGGCAATGATCATTTCATTCTGCTCTGCTGCTTGAACGAAGGTATTCATTCTCCCGTGGCTGCCTCTTTTTGGCTCGATGATGAGCATGACAGGATACTTTTCACCAGCACGCAAGGTCGATGGCACATAGATATCCATCTTGAGGTTTCTGTCGACCACTACGTCCTTAGTGACAACTCCCATTGGATAGGGTAGATTGATAGTACTGCCATTGACATCTTTTTGAGGAGCTTGTTTACTATCACCTAGAGCTTTTGGGCCATTTTTGTCGTCCTTGTCGTCGTCCTTATCTTGCGGCTTTGGTTTATTGCCACCGTTGTCGACTGCTTCGGCTTTGAAATGTTCATTGAGGAGCTTTTGATCAGCTGCTACCAACATGTTGACTGGCACTTTGACTATGCTGCCATTCGCTTTTTCAAGAATGACGTTGCCATTTTTAACTCCATGGGCCTTAGCGTCGACCGTAGCACCTTTGAGAGAGGTCCACTGACGAGTCGCGGTAGAATCCTGTGCTGATAAGCTTGCTGCACAAAGAAGCGAGAGAGCTAGAGATTTGAAGAGTTTCATGTTATTAGTATAGAAATAAATTAGTGTGGTCACAAGTTTGAAGTCCTCATAGATTGTGAAATTATGCCAATGGGATCTCAATCATGTCGTTAACGTATCAACAGGAGATTTCTTAGAATAAAAAAACAGAGATGACAAATGTCAAAATTTACGGCATGAAAGGGAGTGTGGAAATTACATTAAAGGAAGTTTTAGATTTGACCGAAGGCGTTTGCCTACGTGGTCATGAGGGAATGGTATTCACCGGCATTGGAGCATTGGATGATGCGGAGGCGGGTGACATTTCCTTTTTAGCGAACGAAAAGTATTTTAAAGACTACCTAGTGACTAAGGCCGGTTTAGTGCTCGTGCCATCTGGTGCGGATCTTGTGGACGGAAACGCTGCTATAGTCAAAGTGGAGAATCCATCCCATGCCTTTGGTGAAATTGTAAAAATTGTTTCAAAGAAGCAACGTAATTTTAAAGCTGGGATTCATCCTCGTGCTATTATCGCTGATGATGTGCTACTTGATGCCAGCAAAGTCTGTATTAAGGCTGGAGCTGTGGTGGAGTCAGGTGTGGTGATTGGTGATGGTTCAGAAATTGGAGCAGGTGCTGTGATTTGTGAAAATGTAAAGTTAGGTGAAGATTGTCTAGTGTATCCGAATGTGACAGTGCGTGAGTATTGTGAAGTCGGAGATCGTGTGACTCTCCAGCCTAATTGTGTGATCGGTTCTGATGGCTATGGCTATGAACTGGTGGAGGGGGAGCACAAAAAGGTGGATCAAGTGGGAGTGGTAATTCTTGAGGATGATGTCGAGATTGGAGCCGGCTCTGCTATTGACCGTGCCCGTTTTGGTAAGACAGTCATCGGCAAAGGCACTAAAGTTGATAACCTTGTTCAAGTGGCCCATAATGCTCAGATTGGTGAGCATTGTTTACTGGTGTCACAATCAGGAATAGCGGGTAGCTCGAAACTAGGAAATTATGTAACAGTCGCGGCTCAAGCTGGTGTTGCTGGGCATTTGGAAATCGGTGATAGTGCGGTTTTACTGGCGAGGGCCGGTGCTGCGAAGAATTTAGAAGGAGGACAAGTCTATATGGGCTTCCCGGCTAGACCTGTAAAAGAAGAACAGAGAAAAATGGCAGCGGTGACTCGTTTGCCTCGTTTGATTGAACAAGTTAGGGAGTTGCGGAAGCTTCTTTCCTAGGATGCCTAACTTTCCTATTGCCCGAATCGCTAGAACCTCTATTTTACCTAATCATGTCAGATAACTCCATACTCTCGTCGACAAACCCTGCTATCCAAGGTTTGATAACGACGTTGAAATCTAGTCCTAAGCGCATTGTCTTTGCGGATGGAGAGGATGAGCGTGTGATTCGAGCAGCGGCATTATTGGTTCAACAAGCATTGGTGGCCCCTATTTTATTGGGCAACCGTGAGAAAGTGCATGCCATTGCTGAAAAAGCAGGAGTGTCCACGCGTTTTATTAATGTCATTGAGCCTTCTAAGGCGGCTGACTTAGCCTTATTTGAGCGTAGAATTACACGGGTAGAAAAGTTTCGTGGACACGTGGTTGCGAATGCTAAGGAGATGGTGTGCGAACCATTAAATTTTGCGGCCATGATGGTTCAGTATGGCCAAGCTGATGGTATGGTTGGAGGTAATAAAAGTATGCCGGTGAGCGTATTCCGTGCGACATCGAATTTTATTAAGCCAGTGAGCGAAAAGGCCTCGATGTTTGGAGTTGTTGTGATGACTGCTCCAGACCTGTCCCATATGGGTTCAACTGGCGTGTTGTTGCTCGCTGATTGCGGTGTCACACCTGAGCCTACAGTTGAGCAGCTTGCTGAATTTGCTATAGAATCTGGGAAAATGGCCTCTCATTTGATTGAGAAGACGCCGAAGATTGCATTTTTGAGCCACTCAAGCCATGGGAGTATGAAAACACCATCGTCGCAGAAAGTGGCCGCAGCGGCCGTTAAAGCCAAAGACCTGGTAAAGCGTGGTTCTCTAGCAATGAAAATCGAAGGGGAGGTTCAAGCAGATGTAGCTTTGGATCCACAGGCAGCAGAGTTGAAGTCTAGAGGCATCGAGGCGACAACTTCAGATGTTTTAATTTTCCCAAATCTGGACGCCGCACATATCAGCTTTAAGTTGTTACAGCACGTTGGACAGGCTCAGCACTACGGTCAGTTCATAATGGGACTTACCAAGCCTGCAGCACAGGTACCATTGACCACTTCTGTTGAGACTCTTGTCGGCACAGCAGTGCTGCTGGGCGTGGAAGCCATCAAAGGGCGTGAATTGCACTTCGATTGGTAAGGGGGGAAGGAGTGGAGTGGTTACTTTTCGGCCTGAACTACTTTACGATACCAGGTAGTGAAGGCAATGCGTTCACTCTCGGTGAACCCATCCGCATCTGTTGGCTCCGCGTTTATTTCAGGATACCTAGCTAGTGTTGGGGTGAGGGTCAGTGCTTTACCGTTACGTAGAATTTGGATTTCTACTTTAGTCCCTGGTAGGTGGGATTTGATTAGGTCGGAGAATTCATTGGTGATTGAGAGGTTGCGCTGAAGTGGGTTAATCTGCTTTGGAGGAAGGGCGAGTTTTGTGCCGTCGATGACGAGG
The DNA here is from genome assembly GCA_964194815.1 of Vicinamibacteria bacterium. Taxonomy (GTDB): domain Bacteria; phylum Verrucomicrobiota; class Verrucomicrobiia; order Verrucomicrobiales; family Akkermansiaceae; genus Rubritalea. The sequence continues at coordinate 5,215 of CAXMOB010000378.1, forward strand.
ATGTTGTCTCCAGCGAGGAAACCAGATCTTTGGGCTGGTGAGTTAGGGCTAACTTGGCCAACGGTGATAGTAGCTTCCTCTTTACCGTTGAGGTTCAATATTTGAGATGAATGAAGGACCCCTAAGTAGCCACGACCAGGTGCTTTGAAAAATTGTTTTTTGAGAACGATTACGATAGAAGCTCTGACTTCAGGAGACCTTGTTTGTTTTGATAAGCTTGCTGCAGCTAGCACCTCTTTGGCGGTAATTTTTTTACCTTTGAGAAAAGCCTTGAGCTTGGTTCTTGCCCCTTCTCGTTGTTCGAAGTCACCAACGGCGATTTCTTTACCAATAGTATCTAGTGTATCTTGTGCGGTGAGAGGGTGCACAGATAGAGCCAAGGCTGAGATGATGAAAAGTGTTCGCATAGCGTCATAACAGGAGTGACGTCCCGTATCTCTCAAAGCGAGCCCAAAGAGACTATTTTTCTAAGAAATTTCGACATGCACGTTTTCGCACTTGGCAACTGGGCTGTGACTTAGTTGGATGTCGCCCGTATGAAGATATTAGTTGTAGGCAAAGGCGGACGTGAGCACGCACTCATCAGGGCATTGAATGATTCAGCAACACCAACTGAGCTCTATTGCTTCCCGGGGAGTGATGCTATTTCTGAGCTTGCTACCTGTGTCAATGTAGATGGACTCCACAGCCTCATCGCATGGATGAAGGATAATGCTGTTGATCTCTGTATTGCAGGTGAGGAAAGCTATCTTGTAAAAGAGGAAGGACTTGCCAATCTTTGTGAGGAAAACGATATCCCATGTTGGGGGCCGCATAAGCAATCGGCGCAGCTTGAAGCTTCGAAGGAATTCGCGAAGGAATTTATGCAACGCCACAATATCCCAACGGGTGGGGCAACTGGTTGTGCAGATGCTGATGAAGCCCGTGCGGCTATTGGAGGAGTTTACCCAACTGTGTTGAAGTTCGATGGACTTGCAGCAGGTAAGGGAGTGGCAGTTTGTCCAGATGAGGCAAGTGCTGAAGAATTTATTCAAGAAGTGATGATAGAACGTCGCTTTGGAGAAGGTCGTCTTCTTGTCGAAGAATGCCTCGTAGGACCTGAAGTTTCTATCTTCGCAGCTGTAGTTGATGGCAAATATCAAATTTTCATACCAGCACGTGACTACAAGCGTATTGGTAACAATGATGAAGGTCCAAATACTGGAGGTATGGGAGCTGTGGCAAGTCGCCAACTCATTACTGCCACCTTGCTTGCTGAGATTGAGGAATCCATCGTTAAGCCAACTGTAGATGGTTTAGTGAAGGATAACCTTCCTTACCGTGGCTTTATTTACTTTGGTTTGATGCTGACTGAAGATGGTCCACAGATCATTGAATACAACTGCCGCTTTGGAGATCCTGAGTGTCAGGCTGTGATGCCGCTTGTCGGTGGTGATCTTGTTGCTTTCTGTGATGCTGGAGCAAAAGGTGAATTAAGATCAGAACTACTTGCTTTTAGTGAAGGATGGAGTGTTTGCTTGATCCTTGCTTCAGCTGGTTACCCAGAAACTTCCCGTAGTGGTGATGTGATTAGAGGTCTTGACGATGTAGAGGGTGCTCGTGTTTATCATGCCGGAACGAAGAAGGGTGTTGATGGTCAATGGGAAACCAACGGTGGGCGTGTGCTTGCGGTTGTTGCAGGTGCTGATGACCGCGTGTCTGCAGTCGAAGCTGCCTACGCTGAACTCAGTAAAGTGAGTTTCGATGGAGCTCTACAACGCACAGATATCGGGGTGATGCATTTCGTTGATGCATAATTTTTAGAGGAACAATTTTTGAGGGCGAACGGCAATGGCTGCTCACCCTTTTTCATGATTGTGTGGAAGTTTCAGTAATTTCAGAAACCTTTGCGTATTTTGCTCGACCTTTGAGAAATGGCTCTTAGGGTGGCTTGTATGGAAGTTGATGGTAAACAGGAAGTGAAACCGCGTGATGCAGCTATGCAGAGTGTTGCTCCGCAGCCTAGTAAGATCCCTAAGATAAATATTTATTTCCATGGATTTTTGGCATCGTTGGTTGCGGTAGCCTTGGGGGTGGTTGGCTATATGCTCAATCATCACGCTCTTGATGAAGGCGTGTTTTTATTGGTGCCATCTTGCACAGGTTTGGCACTGGCATTTATGGCAAGAGGTGTGCGGTTGTTAGCGATTACGGCTATGAGCTAACTGATGTTCTCACTACTGGTTTTAGTGTTTACAGGTGTTGAAGGCGTCGTGTGTGTGTTGCTAGCATTTCCGATTCTTTTCATTGGCATAGGAATTGGAGCCTGTGTGGGTTATTTGATTGGGCGAAAGTTCATTCATCGTTATGGCAATATTACCGTAGTTACGGTTTGCTTAGTTCTCATGTCATTGGTGGGGTGGACTAATGATGAGATGAAAAATCCAGAAGAGTTGATCGTGGAAACCACTCTACGCTTTGATGCTCCGATGGATCGGGTATGGAGTGCGGTAGTCGACACAGGTTCTTTGGAAGGTAATGACAGTGTATTAAGTGCATTGGGGTTACCTATACCGATACGGTGTGAACTCGATGGTCGTCGGAGAGTTTGCTATTTTGAAGAGGGGGAGATGCTGCAGCAGGTGATTACGTCGAAGTATGGGCATGAATTTAAGGTGAAGATTGTTGAATCGTTACACGTGCGAGACTGGGTTGAGTTCAAGAACGCAGGCTATACTTTTGTGCAAGGCGATGGTTACGTGGAAGTGACGCGGAGAGATAAGATCACGTCCACCTTACGACCACGTTGGTATTGGCATTGGTTTGAAGCCCAGTGCGTGCAGTTAGAACATCGCTATGTGATGGAGAGCATGAAGCGGAAGGCAGAGTTGAAAGAATAGCATTGAGGGGCATTTTTTCTGGGTTGATTAAAATGTAATTGTAAGCCTGTTACAAATGAGATCGCCGCCTACCTTGTTAGTCTGTGGACTCTGTGGACTCTGTGAGGAAGGATTGGCGGGAGAGGGCTGCGTATTTACCATCGAGGGCGATGAGAGTCTCATGGTTACCGGATTCGATGATGCGACCTTTTTCTAGTACGTGGATGCAATCAGCATTTTTGATGGTAGAGAGGCGGTGGGCGATAACGAAAGCTGTGCGTTTGTCGAGGAGGTGATCGAGTGCTTCCTGAATGAGTTTCTCAGTGGTGCTGTCGACACTGGCAGTGGCTTCATCGAGGATGAGGATAGGTGGGTTCTTGAGAAGGGCTCGGGCGATCGAGAGGCGTTGCTTTTCACCGCCTGAGAGCTTGACACCACGTTCACCGATTTGAGTGTCGAGGCCATCTTCGTAGAGTTCTACAAATTGCTTGGCATTGGCGGCTGCTAGGGCGTTCCACATTTGTTCATCTGTAGCGTGTTGTTTCGCTAGGATGAGGTTGTCACGGATCGAGCCATTGAAGAGGAATGGTTCTTGGGTGACGTAGCCTATGGAGTCGCGTAGGGATGGTTTATTGAGTTCGTGAATAGCTTGACCATCGATGTTGATAGAGCCGTTATCGTAGTCGTAAAAGCGGGTGAGTAAGTTGACGAGTGTGGACTTGCCTGCACCTGTGGTGCCAACGAGTGCGATGGTTTCACCAGGTTTGGCGGTGAAGGAAACGTCCGAGATGGTGGCGGTGCCTTCACTGTA
>CAXMOB010000379.1:0-23728 GCA_964194815.1 Vicinamibacteria bacterium
CTGACCTTTTGTAATTGGTTTGGTTAAGAATTACTTCTTACCGATACCACCGTGAGCCTTGAAGATACGCGTAGGTGCGAATTCTCCAAGCTTGTGGCCTACCATGTTTTCGGTCACATAGACTGCGATGAATGATTTACCGTTGTGAACATCGAAGTTTAATCCGACGAAATCAGGTGTAATCATTGAGCGACGGCTCCATGTCTTAATAGGCTTCTTGTTCCCTGCTTCAACAGCTACATCGATTTTAGCGAGTAACTTTTGGTCAACGAATGGGCCTTTTTTAAGTGATCTTGGCATTATGTATAATGGTTAAAGGTTAATAATTAATTAAGCGTTCTTTGTCTTGCGGCGCTGAACGATAACCTTGTTAGAAGCCTTACGCTTCTGACGAGTCTTCTGTCCTTTAACGTGACCCCAAGGAGACTTCAGGTGCTGACGACCACCACCTGATTTTGACTTACCTTCACCACCACCGTTCGGGTGGTCGACTGGGTTCATACACATACCACGCACAGTTGGACGGATACCTAACCAACGTGAACGACCAGCCTTCGCTGACACTACGTTCATGTGATCACGGTTACCGACCTGACCGATGGTGCAGAGGCAGTTGTCGTTGAACTTACGGATTTCTCCAGATGGCATCTTCACCAGTGCAATTCCGTCTTCACGGTTAGAGAGCACTGCTTGTTGACCAGCTGAACGAGCAATCTTACCACCAGTTCCTGGAGTAAGTTCGATGTTGTGGATGCTTGTTCCAAGAGGAACGCTCTTAAGTGGCATCGCGTTACCCACTTGTGGGGCAACATCTTCACCAGATATGATTTTAGCATCTACTTCGAGTCCAACAGGAGCAAGGATGTATGTTTTTTCACCGTCTGTGTATTGCACGAGTGCGATACGGCATGTGCGGTTTGGATCATACTCGATTGACAGAACTGTCGCTTCTACGTCGAACTTACGACGTTTGAAATCGATGATACGATACTTACGTTTATGTCCACCACCTTTGTGGCGACATGTGATACGACCTTGATTGTTACGACCACCGCTCTTTTTGAGTGGGGCTGTAAGGCTCTTTTCTGGTGTTGTCTTGGTGATCTCCTCAAATGTGTTCCAAACCTTATAGCGGTTTGAAGGAGTCACTGGCTTGAATGTTTTTAATGGCATTTTTCGCTTTCCTTTCGAATGTTTATGTTTCGTTTTGCAGCGTATGAATTAGAGAAGGTCCAAGCTTTCGCCTTCTGCAAGACGGACGATTGCTTTTTTCCAGTGAGCGGTGCGGCCTGCATCGCTACGGCGTTGACGTTTAGCTTTTCCGAAGTAGTTGGCCGTGCGAACACGTTCAACTTTCTTGCCGAGAAGCGTCTCAACAGCTTGTTTGATCTCAAGCTTGTTTGCGTCTTTCGCTACTTTGAACACAACTTCGTTGTTGAGTTCGTTAAGTAGAGTAGCCTTTTCACTGATAATAACCTTATCAATAACTGTGTAAATATCTTTACTCATTGTTTTGTTTTCCGGTTAGGATTATGCAGTTCTCTTAGCGAGAGTTTCGATTGCTTCACCAATGACGACGATTTTGTCGGCGTGGAGAAGTTGTTCTACGTTTACGCTAGCAGCAGTTTCAAGTTGAACCTTCTGTACGTTACGTCCTGCGCGGTATGTTTCTTCGTCGAAGCTTGAAGCTACGATAAGAACCTTCTTAGCGTCTGTAAGACCCTTCACTGCTGCAACGAAAGACTTAGTCTTACCATCTGCAACTGCGAATGCGTCAGCCGAAAGAACACGCTCACCTTCGATGAGTGATGTGAGTACACGACTAAGTGCAAGCTTACGAGTTCCTTTGTTTACAGTCTTCTTGTAGTTAACTGTGTTACGAGGACCGAAAACTACACCACCACCTACGAAAATAGGTGCTGAGCGAGCACCGTGACGTGCGCCACCTGTGCCTTTTTGACGGTAGATCTTCTTACCAGAGCATTTTACCTCACCACGAGTTTTCGTGTGAGCTGTGCCTGAACGACGGTTAGCGCGGTAAGCGATCACGAGATCGTGAACAGCCTGGCCACCCTTTTCGCCCTCAGTGAGCTTAATATTTGCAGCCTTAGCGTCTGCGATTGAAAGTGTTTTAGACATATTGGTCGTTTCTTTCTACTTATTTATGGTTCTTGATTGCTGGGCGTACAGTAACGTAAGCACCCTTGTGACCTGGAACAGCTCCTGAGATAAGAACAACTCCGTCTTCAGGACGAACTTGAACCACCTTGAGGTTCTGTACTGTGCGACGGTATGTTCCGTGGCGACCTGGCATCTTTTTGTTCTTCCAAACTCGACCTGGCCATGTACCTGCACCGATACCACCTGGGCGTCTGTGCATCATGTGACCGTGTGAGTCAGGTTGACCAGCGAAGTTGTAGCGTTTAACTACACCTTGGAAACCTTTACCTTTTGTTGTGCCGATAACGTCAACAACTTGACCTTCCTCAAAGAGACTGGCACCCGGGTGTGCTTCATCTGTGTTTGGAAGATCCGCGTCGCTATCGAAACGAAATTCTTGAACGAGCTTTTTAGGCCCTACATTGTTCTTTTTTAAGTGTCCTTGAGTTGGCTTGTTGAGGCGGAATTCCTTCTGTTCACCGTAAGCAACCTGAACAGCTGAGTAGCCATCAGTTTCGGTTGTTTTCTTTTGAACGAATTCGTTTCCAGCCACGTCAACGACGGTGACAGGGATCATGATGCCGGCTTCTTTATCGAAGACGCGAGTCATTCCCACTTTTTTTCCTAATAGTCCTAGTGACATAATATTTATTTTTTATATAATTTAGAGGTTACTTTGTTGATCAGATGCGAATCTGAATATCAACACCAGCTGGTAAATTAAGCTTCTTGAGCTCATCTACTGTACGTGTAGTTGGGTCTATGATGTCGAGCATACGCTTATGTGTGCGAATCTCGAACTGCTCAGCAGACTTCTTATTTTGGTTAACAGAGCGGTTCACGGAGAACTTCTCGATGCGTGTCGGTAGCGGAATCGGTCCAGCTACTTTGGCACCAGTGCGCTTAGCAGTTTCTACGATCTCTAGTGCAGAGCGGTCGATAGAACGATGGTCGAATGCACGAAGGCGAATTCTGATCTTCTGGTTCATTATTACTTGTTTTTTTGTTTTTCTTTGCTGTAGATTAATATCCACGTGCGGCTGTGAGCTTATCCACAATGGCTTGCGGAACAGGCTCAAAACAGGCGGGCTCCATTGCGAATGAGGCTCGACCTGATGAAACGGTTCTTAATGCAGTCATATAACCGAACATTTCAGCTAAAGGCACAGTGCATTTTACAATGCTGAATGCGCTCTTAGATTCCATGCCAGCGATCTGACCACGACGGCGGTTGAGATCACCAAGAATGTCGCCCTGATATTCTTCAGGTGATTGAACTTCGACATCCATGATTGGCTCAAGGAGAATTGGATTGGCACTTTCGAATGCATCACGCATTGCGAAGATAGCTGCCAGTTTGAAAGCATTTTCGTTGGAGTCCACATCGTGGTAATCTCCGCCGAGTATATCAACGTGGAGGTCAACGACTGGGTAGCCTGCGACGTTTCCATTGATAGTAGCTTGCTCGATGCCAGCTTTCACTGCACCGATGTAATCTTTAGGGATAGAACCACCAACAACTTTGTTGTCGATCGTGAGACCTGCGCCGCGCTTGTTTGGACGCACTGCGATATCTACTTTACCGTATTGGCCAGTGCCACCAGATTGCTTGATAAGCTCACCATGGCCATTTGCGGCTAAGGCTATTGTCTCGCGGTAAGCTATCTGTGGCTTACCTACGTTTGCTTCCACTTTAAATTCACGCTTGAGGCGATCAATGATCACTTCGAGGTGAAGTTCGCCCATTCCGGCGATAATGGTTTGGCCTGTATCAACATCTGTCTTCACAACAAATGTTGGATCTTCCTCTTGCAGGCGTGACAGACCAAGTGACATCTTATCAGAATCAGCGGTCGAACGTGGCTCAACAGCCATAGCGATCACTGGTTCTGGGAATGTCGGAGGCTCAAGCATGATGTCGAATTTGGCATCGCAGAGAGTGTCTCCAGTTGTCACATTTTTAATTCCAACAAATGCAGCGATGTCACCCGCATAACATGTCTCTACATCGTTGTGTGCGTCAGCCTGAATTTGGATGAGGCGGCTAACACGCTCTTTCTTACCAGTGCGTGGATTGTAAACCATGTCACCTTTGGTAACAGAGCCTGAATACACGCGGAAGAAAACCAGCTTTCCTACAAATTTATCGGCCCATAGTTTAAATGCGAGGGCGCAGAATTTCGCATTGTCATCAGTCTCAGCTGAAACGACTTTGCTATCGTCCTTAGATGACTGACCTTTCGCACAGTCGATGTCGAGTGGGCTTGGTAAGTAATCTACCACTGCATCGACAAGAAACTGAACACCTTTATTCTTAAAGGCAGAACCACCTGAAACTGGCACAAACTTGTTGGCGATAGTCACTCGACGAATAGCGGCTTTAAGAAGCTCAGCTGTGATCTCTCCCTCCATCATGAATAACTCGCCGAGCTCATCATCGATATTTGAAACAATCTCGATCAATTCCATCCGAGCTATCTCAGCTTGGTCCTTAAGATCTCCTGAAAGCTCTTCGATTGAGAATGTAGAACCATACTTGTCGTCGTCATGGAAAATGACTGCTTTTTGGTTCACCACGTCGATTTGACCTCTCAAATCATCTTCACCACCGATGGGGATGAGAATCGCTGCGGCCGTAGCACCGAGCTTTTCACGCACTTCCTTAAGCACGTTATCAAAATCAGCACCAACACGGTCCATCTTGTTGACGAACACCATGCGGGGCACGTCATACTTGGTGGCCTGACGCCATACCGTCTCAGTTTGTGGCTGCACACCGGCAACCGCACAGAACACCACGATAGCTCCATCAAGCACGCGTAGTGAACGTTCTACCTCAGCCGTGAAATCCACGTGACCTGGGGTATCGATGATGTTGACGCGTTGATTTTGCGATTGGAAGAGCTTAAATACGCCCTCATCTACCTTTTGCTCCCACTCACAACTCACTGCAGCTGAAGTAATCGTGATCCCGCGTTCACGCTCCTGCTCCATGTGGTCCGTTGTAGCGGCTCCATCATGCACTTCACCAAGCTTGTGAATCATCCCTGTATAAAAGAGGATGCGCTCGGTAAGAGTAGTCTTACCGGCGTCAATGTGTGCAGCTATGCCAATATTGCGCGTGCGCTCTAATGGGAACTGACGGTTTGGTGAATTTGGAGACATATCAGATATGAAATTGGTTTCCTGAGATCATGCCATTCAAGGAGTTGCAGGTACTTCTTCAGTAACCTCCAACAGCTTCAAACAGCTTGCGGGGCGGCAAAACTACATATTCAAAACCATCTGACAAGCCCTATCTAAGAAAATATTGGCCAATTTTATCAATTTGAACTAAATCAACAAATCCCGTCATTTTTTCGTAACACGCTGATTACCAAATGTATTGGGAGATGAAGAACACACCAGCATCTGTTGCCAATCAAGGTGCTAACTCCCTCTCCTCTCCCCATACAATATCAGCCTGATAAAGTGTATCATACTTAGCCACTTCCTTTGAATACACGCCCCCATCATCTAGCCCATTATTACCCACTGAATAAAGTATCGGGAAACCGCCACTTCCTATCTTATAAAGGTAGTTAGCAGTCGGGCGGAATGGGTCAGTTTGCAGCTCAGAAACATACTTAGGAACCAATTGAGTCAAATCGTCAGGATACGCCCCACGATCAACCTTATAAACTTCACAAGCTACAGCCAATTGAGCTACCTCCCTCCTAACCTGCCACTCCATAGCACGCTTGATTTGCTGCACGTAAATACCTACCATTGTCTTTGCTGCACGCCACCTTAAATCAAGACTCCCACCACTTTTCTCCAACTCACTCATTACATTGTCGAAATGATCAATAGTGAGGCACTCCACCAATTTTCCTCCAGCATAAAACTGATACCTCAATTGAAAATTATATATCTTCAACGCCATCGCCAAACCCGCCGATTTAGGCATCAACCCGCCAGTCCCCCCACCAATAGTTTGCCCAAAAATCTCTGCTGATGGCAACTCCCCATTATTAGTCCTCAAATGAACGTCCACAGCTTTCGCATATAAATACTCTCCCTTAACTGTGTTTGCCAATCGCTCGGCGAAATTAGGTGGAACCATTAACGTCAAAAGCTTTCGCAGCTGCCCTTCAGAAAAACATTTTTGCTTCAAACAATACTCTAAGGCTAGAGTTTCGGAGGCCGAACCAGCCACCTCCAACAGGAAGCCAATCAACGTAGTGTCAGCCTTCGTTAAGAGCTGCAATTTTCTAATATAACTTAAATCCCGCAACACCAGCTCACCATCGCCAATATGAGCATGAAGTAAGGCTCGCTCAGAGAACACCCGCGATAACTTAATTATGTGAATCGCAAGATTTACACCATATGGAGCCTCACCTGCCACCAAGCCATTCATCACACCCGAAACTCTTGTATACTTATCCAACAGCTTCTCCAATTCATCAATATCCCCATCCACCTCCGCCAACTTCTCCAAAGCCTCCTCAGCTATCTGTTTATCGCTCATTCCCTCTTTGCCATACCAAGCTTGTAGATCAACAACGGTTTCTCCCATACCTTCTGGATCATCAAAAAGGGCTTTAGCCTTAGCGTAACCGTATTCATCCAGATTATCCTCTTCTCCAATAAACCCCATCACATTCCACGACTCGCGATACTCACTGTCCACCAGCTTTAAAAACATTGGATCTTTCGCCAAATCCTCACTCTCTGGAATAGCAGGAAACACATCCTCATGCTTCAAGCTACCAATCAGCGGCTGCCACTTCTTCACAAATTTCTTATCTTCACGCTCGGTCACCCAATTGAAGGTCAATAAATACAACACGGCGAGCAATATCGGCACAGCAAACAAAATGACGGGCCATTTCAGCCACCATTTAGAAAAACACACTTTCAACACTCGAAACACTTTTCGCATGCACAGATTCTTAGCCGTCTAGTGGTACCATTGCCATTACATTTTTGACACAATTTGCGATCACCACTACCGATATCATTCACATGAACCCTCGATCACTATCGCTTTCTGCGTATTCCAATCCCCCCATGTCACGCTCAACCCACCAGTGTCATAAACTCAACCTTGACGCCCACTCACTAGCCTTGCACTCTCTTGACACGATTCCAAATCGATCATTTCTCACATGTCTAAACCAACTACCAAACCAGCACGCCCATTCTTCTCTTCAGGCCCTTGCGCAAAGAGACCTGGCTACAATATCGCTAACTTAAACCTTGATTGCCTCGGTCGCTCACACCGATCAGCTATCGGCAAAAAAGTGCTCCAACAAGCGATCGATAAGACGCGTAAGGTCCTCGGCGTGCCCGACGACTACCTCATCGGCATCGTTCCTGCATCCGATACAGGCGCGGTGGAAATGATCCTCTGGCACACACTCGGTGAGCGTGCTGTTGATGTTTGCCATTGGGAATCATTCGGCAAAGGTTGGCTCACAGACATCAAGAAGCAACTCAAGCTTGAGGAAGTCAACGAAATCACAGCCGATTACGGCCTTCTTCCAGATCTCACTCAAGTCAACCCTGCCAACGACGTGGTCTTCACATGGAACGGCACCACTTCTGGAGTGCGTGTGCCAAATGGTGAATGGATCAGCGACGAGCGCGAAGGCATCACCATCTGCGATGCCACATCAGCGGCATTTGCCATGGATCTGCCATGGGGTAAACTCGATGTCACCACCTTCTCCTGGCAAAAAGTGCTCGGCGGCGAAGGTGGCCACGGCATGGTCATCCTCAGCCCGCGTGCTGTCGCTCGTCTTGAATCATTCAAGCCAGACCGTCCACTTCCAAAAATCTTCCGCCTCCTCAAAGGCGACTCCGTAAACGCTGGCATCTTCAAAGGAGAAACCATCAACACTCCTTCAATGATCGCAGTGGCCGACTACATCGACGCACTCGATTGGGCCGACTCTATCGGTGGACTCACTGGCATGATCGCCCGTGCAGACAACAACGCAGCAGTGATTGAAAAGTTCGTGGCGGAACGTGACTGGGTGAGCAACCTCGCCGTTGACGCAGCGACAGCCTCAACCACATCCGTTTGCCTCAGCCTCAAGCTTGAAGCAGACCAAGTGAAAGCAATGGTCAAGCTCCTTGCCACCGAAGACGCAGCCTACGACATCGGTGCCTATCGCGATGCACCAGCAGGACTCCGCATCTGGTGTGGAGCCACAGTGAACAGCGAAGACCTCGAAGCACTGGTGCCATGGCTCGACTGGGCCTACGCTGAAGTGCAAAAGTAAAACCTTGCGCTACTCAAAAAGCTCTTTATCAATCCTCAAACTTTGGTTTGGGGATTTTTTTATTTAATTACTCCAGCGAGATAGCTCTACAAAAACAAAAAAGCCGAGACTCAATAAAGAGAATCGGCTTTTAAAATATTCAGTGAAAATCAATTCACTACTTCGTTTGTTACCAGCGGAAGTGAGCGAATGCACGGTTAGCCTGAGCCATCTTGTGCATGTCATCACGCTTACGAACAGCACCACCTTGGTTGTTCGATGCGTCTTTGATTTCGTTTGAAAGAGCCTTGTGCATTGGTGTGCCCTTTTTGTTACGAGCAAATGTTACGATCCAACGCATAGCGAGGGACTCAGAACGACCTGCTGCAACTTCGAGAGGCACCTGGTAAGTAGCACCACCTACGCGGCGTGACTTAACTTCAACACGTGGCTTTGAATTCTCAATAGCACGAGTGATAAGTTCAAGTGGGTCAACTGTTTCAGTTCCCTCATTAGCTTCATCAATTGCTTTGTAAACGATACGCTCAGCGAGTGAACGCTTACCGTCTTTCATTACTTTTGAGATGAGCTTACCTACTAAAGGAGAATCGTAACGTGCATCACGAACTTCTACTTTTTTTCCTGCGGTTCTGCGACGAGCCATAGTATTATAAAATGTTAAGAGTTAAAATTATTTTTTAGGGCGCTTAGCACCATACTTAGAACGTGATTGCTTACGTCCATCTACTCCGAGTGTATCGAGAGCACCACGAACGATGTGGTAACGAACACCTGGCAAATCCTTTACTCGACCACCACGGATAAGCACGATTGAGTGCTCCTGGAGGTTGTGGCCTTCACCACCGATGTATGCGATCACTTCGTGACCATTTGTAAGGCGAACCTTAGCTACCTTACGGAGAGCTGAGTTCGGCTTCTTAGGTGTTCTTGTCATCACCTGAAGGCAAACGCCACGACGCTGCGGGCAGTTTACGAGAGCTGGAGACTTTGACTTCTCCACTGGCTTCTTACGTCCTTTACGGACGAGCTGGTTAATAGTAGGCATGTTAATTATTGGTTTTGATTCACAGCCTTTATACCGTTTAACGGGTAAAAGACGCTAGATAACCCGCACTTCCGTGACTCAAATCCCTTAAAGACACGATGCGGGACGGCGAAGCTACAAATTTATCCTACTCTGACAAGTGCTAATTTACAATTCACCCTCCTTTCCTGTCAATTTTCTTCCAAATCCTCCCCCAAGTGCTCACCTTGTTTCATAAATGCACATAACTGTATGAAAACCCTACACTTTCAACCTTGTCATTCACCACCCTACTCCCTACCTCCCGCTCTATGACTCATCCACAACGAGGCCCCAAATACTTATCCAAAGCTATACTTGTGGCATTCTTCCTATTGGGAATCATCGTAACAGGATGGGGCTTCTGTGCATTTCTCAAACACAACGAAATTGCCACAGGTGGCCTCCCAGGACTTTCACTCATTTTATTCCGTCAATTCGGTTTTGATCCGTCTCTCTCGATGTGGCTCATTGGCCTCCCCATCTTCGCGATAGGCTGGATAATGCTTGGCCGTAATGCATCATTGAGTTCACTTGCAGGATTCCTCTTATTACCTGCCTCTATCTACCTCTTTTCGCAATTTCCAAATACGCATATCGACTGCAAAGAACCTTTAGTGGCCTCGCTGGCCGGAGGCTTCATTGTCGGCGTTGGTCTAGGCTTCGTCTTTAAAGCCAATGCGTCAACAGGTGGATTCACTCTCATTGCTCGAATCGTTTCACAACACAGCAGCCTGAGCATAGCAAAATGCATCATGCTACTCGATGGTTCCATTCTACTTACAGCCTTCTTTCTCTATGGAGCGGAGAAGTCTATCATCGGCTTCATCAGTGTCGTCGCCATCAGTAAGGGCATTGAAGCGGTGCAAGCTGGCCTAGGTAAAACTAAGTGCGTCACCGTCATCACCGAACACCCAGAAGAAGTAAAAGCTATTCTCTACCAACGCATCGACTGCGGCATCACCGAGGTCGACGCCGTCGGTGGTCACTCAGGGCAAAATAAAAAAATGCTTGTCTGTATCATTCCAATTTCAAAATTAGCGCGAGCAAAACGCAATATCATCGACATCGACCCCAAGGCATTCACCATTGTTAGTGATGCGGCCGAGGTCGTCGGGTATGGCTTCTAATAGTTTTGTGCACCTCCATGCTCACACCGTAATTATGTTAACAAATGACCTAATGAAGGCTCCAACTAACTAAGCCCCTACCACTCCATAAATGGGCCCTTTATGGAGAAATGAGGATATCAATATCTCTACTACCAAGATTGCTGCATGGCATCGCTAACAGAAGAGATCAACACTTCCTTACCACTGAACTGATCAGAACAACGAATCGCCACAAGGGCATCTTCATAATCATCCTGATCTACTGATGAGGCCACCGCTCTTTCACGGTCAGCTATCAGCCTAACTGCATCGACAACTAAGCTATTATCATCTAGCACAATCTCGACAACATTACGCAACAGCATTCTGTAGCCAATGGTATCATTGCGTAGTAGGTTAACTAATAGACTTAGCTCTTCTCCTGCACTTGCTCTCACTCGTGCTCTTACTTTTTTACTTTGTTGTATTATCATTTTCTTGTTTTGGTATTCTTAAAAAACAAAAAACTCGCTTTCCCTAAGGAAAAGCGAGCTCTGTGAAATTTAATTTATTTAATTATAAGTTGTCTTAACTTAATTCACTAGCTCGCTTCTCCATCCAATAATGTTTCAGATGTTTGGAGGATGCATTAATGCTGCGCCAAGATGAAATTTTCGATGGCACGACAGTAGTAGACTGAGAAAGCATAAAGCTTTCCATAAAGAGTCTATTTGTGTGCTGATACATATTCATCGTTAATTAAGTAATAAGTGTTGATTAATGTAGATTTCCAAAATCGCAAGATTTAATTTCAGTTTTAGATGATCCCTATCTCAAAAAACAACTACCTAGCCATCAATTGTAGCAATTTATCGGCACAAGCAGTCGCAAAAACTTTACTATTCACCTCTTCAGCATAATCAATAACCTCTACTTCAGCCACTTGGTGAATTTCATTAAAGAGTGCTTCACTAGCTTCTTGATCATAAAATACGCCACCTTCTACATCCATCGCTGACACACCCTTAAGTGGATTTAAAATAGCAACACAACCCTGGTTTGCATTTGCTTTTTGAGCCAACACTCTACCAATCTTACGGTTTTCTTCAACACTCGTACGCATCAATGTAACCTGAGGATTGTGCACATAAAGCTGACGTGAGCTATACTGCTCCGGCACTGAATCCATTTCTCCAAAATTCGCCATGTCCACGCATCCAGCAACGAGAACAGTAGGAACCTTCATCAGGCTCATCGCATCCAACCGTGTTGGACCTGCAGTCAAGGTAGCACCAGTGATTTCATCAGCCCATTCCGTAGTCGTAATATCCAATACACCTTGCACATTACCCGAAGTGATCAATTTTTCCATCGTTCTTCCTCCCACTCCTGTAGCATGAAACACCAACACCTCGTAGCCAGCCTCCTCCAGCACCTCCTTGGCATAATTCACACAATCTGTCGTATTGCCAAACATTGAGGCTACAATAAGTGGCTTTTCGTGCATCACCTCCATTTCGACCTCCACCATCCCGCATATCGCGCCTGCGGCACGTGTAAACACCTGACGAGACACACTATTCAAGCCTGCTACATCCACGATAGCAGGCACCATTGTTATATCACTCACGCCAACGTAATGGGCTGTATTACCACTCGCTAATGTCGACACCATTACTTTCGGAAACCCCACTGGTAACTCTCTCATCGCAGCAGTAGCAAGTGCAGTGCCACCGCCGCCACCGAGCGAAATTACCCCATCAATTCTACCATCTGCCACTAACTGAGCTAAAAGCACAGGTGCAGCTTTTGACATAGCCACTACGCATTCGCCGCGATCGCCTCTAGCCATCAGTGGCTGAAGGTCGACACCCCCAGCCTCCGCCACTTGATCCCGAGTGATATCAACAAGAACCTGCGGGCTGGCACCCGTGCCCAAATCAACGAGTAACACCTGATGGCCTCGATTCCTGATACGTTGAGCCACATATTCATGTTCCTCACCTTTAGTGTCCATGGTGCCTATCACCGCAATTGTCTTCATAAACCCTAAGCTACAAGCTAATTGGCCATCTGCCAATAGTGATTGAGCACCTCCCCCTATTAAAAATCCACAAAAAAACGCTTCAAGAGGTTTCCCTCATGAAGCGTTGTATAAATCAATGTAAGCTAGAGATTACTCTGCAGTGTTGTTTTCAACTACTGAGTCAGCATCCTTATCAGCAGGAGCCACCACAGCAGCATCTTCCTTAGGCTTTTCTTCAGTAGCAATCACTTCTTCAGTAGACTTGATCTCAGAGTGTTCTGATGATGACTTCCTAGGTCTTCTTGTTGTTTTCCTAGGAGAATCGGAAGATCTTTCAGCTGAGTCATCCTGATCAGCAGGAGAAGCTTGTTCTTTCTTTGCTCTTTCATCTGACTGCTTTTTACGGGCTTTAGCGGCCTTTTGATCGTCCTTACGACGCTTTTCCTGCGCATCTGCAGTTTGCTCGCGGCGCATTTGCTCTTCAGTGAAAACTTCAGCAATTCGGAAACTACGTTTTGTAATTTCACGAGCTGCCTTATCATCAATGAGAATCACGCCATCTTCATTCACTTCACCAATGAAGATTTTCCATGCGCGTTTAGCTACCACTCCCTCATCAGTAACGATGGCTTGTGGTTGCTGCGGTGCTACAGTGTCCTGCAGCTTTCCTCGACGGTTACGGTTACGGTTACGGGTTCTCTTTCCTTGAGGACTGTCATCCTGTGAATTCGAATCGCTTTGCTCTTTAGTACTATCAGAATCAGAGGAGCCTTCTGTTGATTTACGTGTGCGCACATCACGCACACCCTTCACAGGCTCTTTCTTTGACTGTTCAGAACTCTTAGTGCCCTCATCTTGAGATGGCGACTTTGTTGATTGAACTGATTCTGAAGCACCTTCCTTCTTTTCGTCTACCTTCTTAGTTACCTTAGCAGATTTTTTACGGCCCGGCTTCTTTGCGGATTCCGTTGCATCTGTTTTTACTGCTTCGTTAACTTCAGGCTTTTCCTCGTTTTCGCTCATAGTATATTATAATTACGGCAAATGGTTTTGCTTCGCTGACAGCCAAGCATGCACACAGTGATAGTAAAGCGAATAATGTCCGCCCCATAAAAAAAGGCAGCCTCCATAATCATGGAAGCTGCCAATAAATTCTAATTCAAGTGGGCATTTTATTAACTCATATTATCAATCATCGCAATAAGTGGCATGAATAGTGCCATCACAATCGTTCCCACCATTCCAGCCAAGCCCACAATCATTAAGGGCTCTAGAACCGCCGTCATAGCGGTAACAGCGTTGTCCACTTCTTCTTCGTAAACGTCAGCGACTTTCATCAACATGTCTGGTAACTGACCAGTCTCTTCTCCAACATCAATCATACTGATCACCATTGGAGGAAACACACCACTCGACTGCATCGGTGTAACAAGCGGCTCACCTTCTTTTACAGCGTCGTGAATCTGACCAATGGCATTGGCGTATATAATATTGCCTGAAGTCTCTTTTGCAATATTCAGTGCTTGAAGAATCGGAACACCCGAAGTAACTAGGGTTCCCAAGGTTCTTGAAAAGCGAGCAATGGCCGTCTTTTCAATCAAGCCCCCCAACAATGGTACTTTGGTAAACAGTCGATCTGTCACTTCCTTACCAGACGCTGAGGCTCTATACGCCTTAAGTCCCATCAGGGCCCCTCCTCCAAGAGCAAACAAAATTACAATATTGGGAATAAAAATATCTAAATCACCAAAAAAGAGCAAGTTAGCCTTCAGCATGTTTCCAGAGAAGTCGAACACAAATGTGGAAAGCCACGGGAGTTCCTCACCTGTCTCACCAAACATCTTCTTGAACTTCGGAACAACGAACATCATCAAGAAAGTCATGATACCGATGGCAAGCACACACACAATGGCCGGATAAACCATAGCTCCCACAATCTTTTTCTTCAGCTTCTCGGCCTTTTCCATGTATTCAGCTAATCGCTCGAGAACGACCTCCAAAACACCACCAAGTTCACCAGCACGAACCATGTTAACATAAAGCTTATCAAACACAGCCGGGAACTGCGACAAGCCTTGGGAAAACGTCGCTCCGCCTTGGATCGCATCAGCTAAGCTCTCCACACAATTTTTCAATCCTGGGCTCGGCTCCTGTTTACTCAACACAGTCAAACTACGTAGCAAAGGAAGACCCGCTCCAATCAAGGTAGCCAACTGACGAGTAAAGATCATGCGTTGAGCCGCCTTAACTTTCACACCGCCTTTTGTCTTAAGTTTAATTTGTTTTTTGCCCTTTTTGGCTCCAGCTTTAGCCTTGGCCTTGGGATCATTCTTTTCAGCCCCCGTTACTAAGTCAGCCTTTCCCTCTTCCACCACTTGAGTGGGATAAAGGTTCTGCTGACGCAAATTCTGAATTGCATCAGCTTCATCAGTAGCCTGGACGGTACCGGTGGTTTGTTGCCCCTGAGCATCAAGAGCGATATAATTGTATGTTGTCATATGCGATGTGTGTGTGGAACCATTGACAATTACCATAGATAACCTGCCTTTGGAAAGCGTAGATTTGAATCTTTTTTATGTGTATTTGAGAACTTCCTCAATCGTAGTTATCCCTTTGTAGACATTTTTCATGCCATCTTCACGTAAAGTCGTCATCCCTTGTTCAATAGCTTTTTGCTTAATCACCACTGTTGGAGCACGATCAGTAATCAATTCCCGGATACTATCAGTGATATTTAATAGCTCGAACAAACCTTGACGGCCTTTGTAGCCAGAGTTGCCACAGACATCACAGCCGACACCTGTGTAGAACTCCTTATCTCCGAGCTCGTGGGCAGAAAGTCCAAGCTGCGTCAACACTGATTGACTCGGTTCATAGCCAGTGCGGCACTCCTTACAAATGGTTCGCACCAAACGTTGGCCTAACACACCTTCTAGAGATGCTGCTACAAGAAACGGCTCCGCTCCCATATCAACGAGTCGTGTCACAGCCCCTGGAGCATCATTTGTGTGAAGAGTAGATAGCACCAAGTGTCCAGTCAGTGACGCCTGAATCGCAATCTGAGCGGTATCCTTGTCTCGGATTTCCCCTACCAGAATACGATCTGGGTCCTGACGCAGGAACGCCCTCAAAATTCTAGGGAAGGTCAAATCAATTTGCTCATTCACTGGAACTTGAATGATCCCATCAATGTCATATTCGACAGGATCCTCGGCAGTAAGAAGTTTAGAGTCTAGCGTATTAATTTCTCTCAATGCAGCATAAAGAGTCGTAGTTTTACCTGCACCAGTAGGCCCAGTCACCACAAAGATGCCATTTGGCTTCTTAATCGTGTAGTTCACATACTCATCAACATCTTCAGGGAGCCCTAACTCTTTCAAGCTCATGCTCACATTCGCACGATCAAGAATACGTAATACAACACTCTCACCATGTTGAGTAGGGAGCGAAGAAACACGCATGTCGATCTGCTTGCCTTCGATAACCTTCACAATTCTTCCATCCTGCGGCAATCGATGCTCAGAAATATTCATGTGTGCCATCACCTTAACACGCGAAATAATAGGTAATGCCAACTTTAGTGGTGGTGGCTGCATTTCTGCCAAATTGCCGTCCACTCGGTAACGAATCTTAAATTCTTTTTCGAAGGGTTCAAAGTGAATATCAGAAGCCTTCTCTTTCACGGCCTGCATCAACACCAGGTCGACATAGCGAATGATCGGTGCTGAGTTAGCTTCAGCCTCGATATCCATTTCATCCAGTTCCCCCTCGGCAGACTCCATACCATCGAGCATTTTATCGACACTATCACCGTCAGATCCATAGAACTCAGAAATCTTGGCCTCGACTAATTCACCATCAGCAACTTGAACAACAACTTCTTTGCCTAAGGCGAAACGAAGGTCTTCCGCAGCTTGTGGATTCAAAGGGTCGGTCAGCACAACATGCAAACCATCCAGTGCAAAATTTACCGGAAACGCTCCATGTAATCGCGCCATCCCCGCTGGAATCATCGAGAGTAATTCCTCGGTTGGCTCAAAACCAGTAAGGTCAATCATTTCAACGCCAAGTTCTGACGCCACAACTGGCCAAATATCTTTAGGTGAGCTCAACACTTCAAAGTCTGCCAAAATTTCTGGCATTGACTTCCCCGAGGTTTGCTCTTCATCAATAATATCCTGAGCAAGGTATTGGTCAACCATACCTCGGCTCATGAAAATTTCTACTAATTGTCTACTGTCCATTCAATTGTCCCACTGTTTAAAATTAAAAATCATCGCCCATTGTTGTCGACAGCACTTCTGCAGCTGAAGTGGAGCCCGAAAGAAACTTTCGAATTCCATCCTCACGCAAACTGCGCATCCCAAGTTCTCTCGCCCTGCGTTTCAACCGGGTGCTCGACACACCTTGGTTAATAAGCTGAGCCAAATCATCATCAATCTCCATAATTTCAAATAGACCCATTCGGCCACGATATCCAGATTGACGACACATATCACAGCCCTTTGGACCATTAATATTGGCTTCCAGTAACTGAGTCTTCGGCACTTTTAAATGCTTGGATTCCTCTTCTGTAAGCTCCATCGGAGCCTTGCAGTTAGTGCATAACTTTCTCACCAAACGCTGAGCCATCACAGCTCGAAGGGCTGAAGCAATCAAGAATGGCTTCACTCCAATATCTGCCAAACGAGCAACCGCACTTGGTGCGTCATTGGTGTGCAAGGTGGAGAATACTAGGTGACCAGTCAGTGACGCGTTAATCGCAATATTCGCAGTCTCTGCATCTCGAATCTCACCTACCATGATCACGTTAGGAGCCTGACGAAGCATCGCACGAAGTGCCGCAACGAAGGTCATCCCGATGTCAGCTCGCACCATCACTTGGTTAATTCCAGGTAATTCGTATTCCACAGGATCCTCTACAGTAATAATCTTCTTATCGGCACGGTTAATTGCGTGCAAACAAGAGTAAAGCGTGGTCGTTTTACCTGAACCAGTAGGCCCAGTGACCAAAATAATTCCATCTGGTAGGCCGATCAAGCGGTTGAAAATATCTTGGTCATCTGAAAGGAACCCTAAAGTTTCCATTCCCAATGATAACGAACTCTTATCCAAAATACGCATCACGATACTTTCGCCGTGGTTACTTGGAATAGAACTAACACGAAGATCCACAGCTTTTCCAGCAACACTCATCTGAATACGACCATCTTGTGGAAGACGTTTTTCAGACATTTTCATGGTGCTGGTCATCACTTTAAGTCTAGCAATGATGGCCGGCAGAAGCTTTCTAGGATGCTCATCTGTAACAATCAGCTTACCATCCAATCTGCAGCGAATACGCACACATGCCTCGACTGGCTCAATGTGAATATCACTTGCTCCGATCTTGAAGGCCTCCACTAGAATATTATTCACCAATTCGATAACGGGTGCGTCATCAGCGTCTCCATCATCTCCCCAGCCGCCCTCAACTTTATTGGCCTTCTTTGTATCTCCTTCTGAAGGAGTGCTATAGAAGGCCTCTAGAGCATTCTTAATCGCCGTGCCCGTCGCACAAACAGGATTAATCTGTTTACCTAAGAGGTGTGGCAAGGTGTCCAACACTTCAAAATCAAGGGGGTCGGCAATAGCCACGGTCAAAAAGGTTCCATCATCTGCCACAGGAATGGCATTGAAGCGTCTCGCAATATCTTGCGGAACCTTATCAAATACGTTTGGAGGGATCGCAGTCGCATCCAAGTCAATAAAGTCCATACTAGAGGCTGCAGCACAGACTTTAGCAACAGCTTCCTCGGTCACCACCCCCTGCGCCAATAAATGATCGACCACACTGTGGCCTAATGAAACCTGAGCACGGTGTTCTTCCATTAAAGCATGATCTATCAAGTCGTAATCGACAATCAGCTCCAACAAGTAATCTTCGTTTGAATATACAGCCACTTTTTTCTTATCGTTAAATCTTAGGCCAAATCAATCATATGATTTAGACCGATATCAACCTGAACTATTACTCCCCCAAACGTCAAGCCCCCAATTTGCATCATTTCCCAGTAGTTCAATTCTGTACACTTTGCGATGCTTTAATGAGAGGCAAATCAATTTACAGACTCTTTACACACTCTATCAAATTTACTGATAGAATTTGATCATAAAAACATTTAAGTGTGTTATTTTAAGTCCCCTCGGCTGTCCGAGTCCCCACCTGATTCACTCCAACTGAGGGGGCTTATTTCCTTTAAGAACAAGAAATTATCCCTGCATTATAACGAAGGGGCGGCCCAACAGCATCACTTTTCTTTTAAGGCATCACGTAATCGCTTATCCTCCACCAATGTGAGCACCTCTTCACGAATCTCATTTGCAGATTCAGCATCGCCACTCTCCTCAAGGAAGCCAGAAACCGCTACGCTTAAGCCAGCTAGGTGGTTTTCGAACTCTTTAATACTATCATCATAACGTGGTGCGTGATCTGCAATATGCCGTATCGCTCTATTAAAATTTACAATTTCTTGAGCTATCTGCATCTTCGGATCACTAGAGAATTCCATATACAGTGCCCCATCACCCTCCGCTACAATGGCATCCACCACATGCTTAAAGCATTTTTTACCATTCAATGGATAGGCTACTGCCATGGTCCTAAAAAGCTCCAGTGTTTTTGGCACCACGCCTAAACATTCATTAAAAGCACGCACATCATCAAATTTAGCAGGGCTATCCACACCGCCCAACAACTCTTCAGCCGTTTTGTCCCTCAGCTCGACCATTGCCTCAATCGCTGCAGGATACACCTCTCCCAAAATTTTCCAGTATTTTAATGCATAAGATAAACGCACTCCATAGTAGCCAGCATTTACTTCTAAAGCGTTCTGATGAAACCACAGATGCCTTTCTAACGCCATCGTGTAGTCGCCAGCCTCTGCCCACATTAATGCATCCTCTAGTGCCTGTGCTGCTATATCTTTAGCTTGTGGTTTCTCCATGTAGTAGCACTAGCCCCACTCACCCCAATCCGTCAAGATCTAGGCAACAGGAGTGCCAAATTACTTAATAAGACCTCTGACAAGATCAACATCTCTTCCAATCTGAGCTTTCAACGCTTCAATGCCACTGAATTTCATTTCAGGCCGAATATAGTCCTCAAAGCGAACCGCAAGCTCCATACCATACAAATCAGCTGCAAAATCAAACAGGTGCACTTCAAGTAAACGTTGCGCATCTACATCATTCTCAACCGTAGGCCTCCTTCCGAGATTCCCAATCCCCGCCAGCCAACAATCGCCAACCTTAACAGAAACTTTCCAAACTCCATCCGGAGGAAGTTGCTCATTTTGAACTTTAATATTCGCCGTGGGAAAACCAAGTTGTCTAGCTAGCTGGCGTCCCTTAAGCACATCACCCATAACCGTATAAGAACGCCCGAGCATCATCTGAATAGATTCTAAACAACCATCCCTTATGGCTTGCCGGATACGCGTACTACTCACTCTCTCACCCCCACTCATTACAGGTTCGGTTGCATAAACCTCAAATCCTAGTTCCTTTCCCCAAGCAGTGAGTGCCTCGACATTACCTTCTCGTCCTTTACCAAATTGCCAATCTTCCCCCACCGAAACACTCTTTAATTGATCGCATGAATGTACGACCTCCTCAATAAAAGCTTGTCCACTACTCGCTGCAAATTCAATGGAAAATTCTTGCACCGCCATAAAGCTGCAACCAAGTTCCTCCAGTAATAGGGATTTGTGATTTAATGAAGCCAAAATACGCTTGGGAGCACGTTGCGGTGCCAACACCTGAATTGGGTGAGGAAAAAAAGTAAGCGCACCAGCACTGCCACCTGAGCTAGAAGCCGCTTCCACAGCAGAAGCGATCACCTGCTGATGACCCACATGCACTCCGTCAAAGACTCCGAGCGCCAAGTGCACCGGGCCTTTAACTGATTTCAAATCCGTAAGTGAGTGGATCACGTTCATCTTACTCTACCCCTTCCGCTTGCACTTCAGCCTCATTCCCATCCTTAGCTTCCAACCCCAGCATCTCTAAAATTTCTTCCATAGGAATCATTCTCGCTATCAAATCATCACGCTCCGTCACCTTTAAGTCAGCGACAGTAATCGACTGATCAGTAGTGAATTTGCCTGAACGCGTGCGACGCAATGCCGTCAAATGCGCACCACAACCAAGATCTTGTCCGATATCATGTGCATACGTGCGCACGTAAAACCCCTTGGAGCACACCACTCGAAAATCTACTTCTGGCGTCGAAAATCTTGTCACTTCATGCTCAACCACCTCAACAGCGCGAGGTTTACGTTCAACCTCCACCCCCTTTCGAGCAAGTTTATACAAGCGCACCCCCCCCACCTTGATCGCCGAAACCATAGGTGGAATTTGCTCAAATGGTCCTTGATACTTCGCGAAACCAGCCTTGATATCATCCTCGGACAATTCAGGAACCGGCTTTTCTTCCACAATATCACTTTCCTTATCTTGCGACCCAGTCGTCTGACCAAGCTTCAGTGTGGCAACATATTCTTTCTGGTCAGCCATCAACTTGTCTTGCAGCTTCGTCGCCTTCCCCACCACAAGCATCAATAAGCCTGTAGCCATAGGATCTAATGTGCCACAATGTCCAATCTTCTTCGTCTTCAGCTGATGCCGTGCCTTAGCAACAACATCATGTGAAGTCATGTTCGATTCCTTATCAACTAATAAAACACCATTCGGTGGAGGAGTAATCTCCCATTTTGCTACTTTTGCCATCAGGTTTTGCTACTTTGAATGAATCATCATTTCATTGACCGCACAGAGCACGCGTTCACGTGCAGATTCTATAGGCCCGTCTAGCCGAATACCAGCAGCACGTGCATGACCACCACCACCAAATTGCTGAGCGACAGCACTCACATCCAAGTCATCAGACTTCGAACGTAAGCTAATCCTCACCATCCCTCCGTCAATATCCTCAAACGAAGCTGCTATCAACACCCCTTCGATAGCCCGCACATGGTTGATCATATCCTCGGAATCATCTGGTAATAACTGTAATTCATCTTTCACAGCCATAGGCAAAGCCCAATCAGCCACCTTGCCGTCCGCACTCACATTGAGGCGGCTCAAGAATTCACCTAGTAGCTTCACCCTACGTAACGGGCTCTTCTCATAAGTGTCTTCGTTAATCTTAGCCACATCCACACCCTTTTCCACGAGATCTGCAATCATGCTATAGGTCGAAGATGTAGTCCCTCGGTAGCGGAACGAACCGGTATCGGTAGACACCGCCACATAAATATTATCTCTCGCCACATCTGTGATGCCGTATCCTAATGCTTGGCATAGATTGTAAATAATCTGCCCAGTCGCAGGAGAACTAGCGTCGATAAAATGACAATCCCCATAACGGGTATTGGTTTTATGATGATCTATATTTACAAAGAGCTTTGCTCCAGATGCCTGGTGGAGCACTTTCTTACCCAACCTTGGCTGAGTCGCACAATCTAAAGCAAACACCACATCGACAACCAGCACATCATCTCCTGGTTGCTCAACGGCTTGGGCATGTGGTAAAAACGATAAGCTACTGGGAACACCGTCTTCATTTCTATAAAAAACCTTTTTACCTAGGCTCTCCAGCACATGCCCCAATGCTAAGATAGAGCCGATCGCATCACCATCAGGACTGACATGACTAATCATTAGAAAAGCCTCATTGCTATCGATAATCTCCCCAATTTTTGCAAACGTCGTGTTCTCGCTCATAAGCCCTGTGTATGGAGTATATCCATACGCGAAGCAAGGCTGGAGTCATCTTTGATGAGCACACCGACACCTTACTCTCGATCCCGAGGCATCACCCCCTTCGCTGTGAGCCCAATACCTAGCTCGTCGATTTTACACATTGACCCACTTCGAAGAACTCGCTGCAATGGAAGGATGCCTCATCTTTTCATCCTCTTCACCACGCTCTTCACCACCATCTTCGCTGAGCCACTCATGCTACACAAAGGGGCTGTCATCTTGGACAAATCCTTCGACAAGGCCAGTGACGTCGACAAGGACACCGTCAAATTCAATAAAGAGACTCAACACAAAGTGCAAAATGGGCAACTGCACGCCACACCTCCCATCATCGCCTACGCAGGATTGAATAAATCCACAAAATGGGCAAAAAGTGCCTTTACCCGCGTCAACTTCACAGGCCTACCACAAGACTACATTTGCCAATTCCGTTGGCAATACAAAGCCCCCACGGACCCCAAGGTGGCGGCCAAGTCAAAAGTCTACTTAGATTTAGGCCACCGTTGCTTACGCCTAGCCTTCACAGCAGAAGGCACAACACTCCTTATAGAGAATCATCTAGTCGACTCCGATGGCAAACTCAAAGCGGCAGGTAAGCCCACAAGTATTGTTCTAGACTCCGACCCATTGGTCAAACTTGTGGCCGACAAGTGGTATGACGTCGTCACCGAAGTCAAAGGCGATGAACTAGTGATCCAAATAGCTGGTAAAACATTCTATGGTAGGCATCCAATGATCAAAAAAGAGCGGGCCAATAGTTTTCACATCGACGCTTACGGTGATGGCTACCTCCTGGATTCACTTAAAATTTGGCAATCCGGGGCTATTTTAGACACTTGGCCAGGCACCAGAAGCACCATTACAAATTAAGTGAACCACTGGAAATAAAACAGTCACAACGATTTGTATAGAATCTCCCTATAATCCTGCTATAATGTTTCATAACCCTAAGTACTCAACTTAGGGTTAACTAAATTAATAGAACGATGAAATTACTACCTAAATTACTAATACTAACCGCGACGTGTGTCCCACTCGTGGTTTCATGCTCCGAATCAAAAAAGGCTGTTGCCACCACAACAGTTGAAGTCACTAGAGAAGGTGAAGTCACTAGAGAAGGTGCAGATACAGTCGCTGGTGACATCAAAGATGGAGCCGACAAAGTCGTTGAACAAGCGACCGAATCACGTAGCATCGCCGTCAATATTACTGGTATGAAATGAGCTACTGTTTGCGGTAATAAAGTGCGGTCTGCACTTGCAAATATTCCTGGACTTACAGATGTTATTGTTAAAAAAGGCTCTGCCACATT
>CAXMOB010000380.1:0-3125 GCA_964194815.1 Vicinamibacteria bacterium
CCACTCCAACCGCCGTTGTCACTAGTAAAAATAACCAGCGTGTTGTCCGCGATCCCCAGTTTATCCAATTCATCAAGCACACGCCCCACCGCAATGTCGGTCGCCTCGATCTGAGCCCCATAAATAGGGTTCTTTAGCCCCAGGCCTTCCTTGCCTTTGTAGGGAGCGATCAAGTCAGCCGGAGCCTCGAAAGGAAAATGGGGATTATAAGTCCACAGGCATACGAACATCGGTTTCTCTTGGTGTGCACGCATCCACGTAACAGTCTCGTCCGCCAAACGGTTGCTAAGATATTCACCCTTCTTCCTCGGTTTGAGCGTAGGAATGCGATACGGATCAAAGTAAGTTGGAGGCCCACCCTTGCCGCAGCCGCCGAAGTTGACGTCAAAACCCTGTTGATCAGGATAATAGGCCGAACCACCGCTAGACGGATCATTCTTCTTCACAGATGAGCCCGAAAGATGCCATTTACCGAAAAATCCTGTAGCGTAACCCGCGTTTCGGAGTCGTTCAGCCACGGTCAACCGTTCAAGCGGCAGGATGTGCTCGATCACTGGAGGCTGAACCTTACGACCTGCCGGCCAGAAAGTGGACCGATCAGCTCCATGCTGAGTGATGTTCAGCCGTGCCGGTGCCAACCCAGTCATAACTGCAGCTCGGGTGGGCGAACAGACTGGTGAGGCGGAATAGGCATCGGTGAAGCGCACTCCCTGTTTAGCTAGTGCATCGATGTGCGGAGTGCGTAACTTCCCGTTTCCTTGACAAGATAGATCCATCCATCCCATGTCATCGGTCATGATCATGACAATGTGAGGAGGTGCGCTATCCGCGATCGGTTTAGCCAAAGCGGTGGTAATCAGTACTAGAAGGTAGCTGCAGTGAATGAGTGGTCGTTTCATAGATTTAGAGTGTCAGATCAGTTTGTTCATCTCTGATCGTTCTTAGAGTGTTAGGGTAGCTTAAGCTCGCTGAGTCGCAAAGTGTGTTGCTCATGGGTTTTCCCGTCAATATCGATAAGTTCAAACTTCACCTGCGGATTATCGCCGGTGGTATCGAAGTGCATCAGACCAAATGAGCAGGTCTTGTTGTACCCCCAAATGAGGCCATCTGTTTTCACCACTGGATGGGTGTGTTTGTTGGTAAGCTTTGAACTTTGGAACTCATAGAGGGTGTAGGCCCCAGGATTCTTGATGGTGCGTAAGTCCGTGCGATGCCGGTCTGCGGCGACGAGAAACACACCTTCGACCTTTTCATCACCGATCCATGAGAATATCTCGGATCGCTCTTCAGGAAATCCATCCCAAGGGTCCTTACTTCCTCTCTTGATTTTCGGTGAAAAAGGAACTGGTGAAACAATAACCTTGAAAGTTGCTTTCGATTCGGTGAGCGTCTTTTTAAACCATGCCTTCTGGACTGGGCCGAGCATCGAGCCACCTTTTAAATCGCGATAGTAGCGGCCATCAAGCATGATGAAATGGACATCTGCGAGGTGGAAGTCATACCAGCAACCTGGATTTTTTTCGCCGCCACCGTAAGACGGATTGACCCAGTTTTGGCGGAAGACATTCCATACATCACGCTTCCAAACCGGAGTGTCTATCTCTGGCCCAGGGACACAGTCGTTCACACCGAAGTCATGGTCATCCCAGATTGAGTAGATAGGGGTGGAGGCAGTGAGACGACGCCATTCCGGGCGACTCTGCCTGCGCGAGTAGCAGTAGTGCTGGGTAAGCGGATGCTCTGGGTCGTCTATGTAAACGTTGTCACCGAGAGTTAGGAAAGCCAGCGGCTTGCGTGCAAGGATAGTATCCCACATGCGTTCCCACTCCGGAATGAACCCTGCACCGCCACCAAAAGCGACACTAAATGGTCGAGGCTTATCGGCGGAAGGTGCGGTGGTGAAATGGACATCGCCTCCTTCAACCAGTTTCCCATTGATGTGTAATTGGCCGACAAAGGCGGTATTGGGTTTGAGTCCATCGATTTTAACGACTCCTGTAAAATTGTTCTCCACACTAGTCTTACCGCTGATCTTACGATCTCCAACCATGATGGATACCTCGGCAGCCTCACGGGTTCGCAGCCAGATGGACGCCCCGCTTTCAGTGAGGGCACCAACCATTGGTCCGTGAATGAGTTCAGGAGCTGGAACAGCCTTGAGCGGGGGGAGTTTTTTTAGCAACTCACGTGGCCCAGCGGCGAGCCTTCCTGGTGGAAGACCGGCGGCCAGAGCATCCCGAACCTTCGCCTCCGCAGCCTCGATCTTGTCCTGAGCGAGAAGACTCAAAGCCTCTACAAAAAATGATTCCGCCGGTCCGCCATAGGGCTTCTCGCCCGAGGCTAACTTAACAGCAGATTTGTCAAATTCCCCTTTTGCAATAAGCCGCACAGCATCTCGCTGGAGGTCATGCTGTGCCAGAATATTTGGAGCTGTCGCTACAAGACCGACACAGATCAATAACAGATTATTTTTCATGCATCAGTGAATAATTTTTAGCTTCATATGTAAATAAATATAATGTCGACTCTGATTTACTGAGCCATTGTTCATCCTAAAACTCAGCATTACGAAAAACCTGAAGTTTGCAGAGGTGCACTCAAGCTTCTTTCAAAGGCCTCGACTTCAAGGTCACCATGCAGTTCCTGTGGTTAAATCTGACTAAAAACAAATACCTAACATGGAACACAACTACAAGAGCGGGGATATAAACCGTGGTAAGGGCTTTCTACTTGACCAGCCTCATCCAACTTTCTAAAACAATCTTCTACCCGTCGCCTTGGTTTAACTTGGCTCCTTAGTGATCAAACTGTCGGGTCCACCTCAACATCAACATTTCGAAAAACCTATGGAACGCAGAGAACTACTAAAAATAATGGCGATGACCGTCGGGGGTACTATTGCCGTGCCGGAAACTGCTTTCGCAAGAATTGCCGAGGCATTCAATCCTGCCGACCTCACGTTTTTTCGACCATCTCAGCAGGCCCAAGTAGCCATCCTCGCAGAGGCGATCATCCCAAAAACAGACACTCCTGGTGCGATCGAAGCAGGGGTTCCTGGTTGGATCGAAATCCTCGTCAAAGATTGCCTCGATCCGACTGATCAGGACATCATCACAGCAGGACTG
>CAXMOB010000381.1:0-2508 GCA_964194815.1 Vicinamibacteria bacterium
ACAGCTCCACAGCAAAAAGCCCGTTTCGGAATTGCCCAAGCGTTCTCTTCAAGGTCCGTGTGACAGTTTGCTCGGGTAAACTTCGCTAGCGCAAAATACGCATTATCATTCGCTTTGGAGGAGTCTGCTAAAAAACTAGTCCAGAAACTTTTCGCCAGCTACTTTGGTATACTTGAGATACTTGTTGTATTTCTCCGGCAGCATGACCGCCTTACCCTCGCCATCGAAGCCACTATAAGCGAGCTTGTCGTGCACTTTCACCAGAGCACAGGCTTCCAACAGACGCATGTAAGGCATGGTGTTGACCTTCGGTTTTATCAAATCACGAGCCCCATTGTCCCAGAGGGCTCGCACCTCTTGAGCTTCCTTGTCATTCTCAATCAGATTTAATGAGGAGGCGATCGCTTCCAAGGTAAGCACCTCAGAGCCAGCAAAATCGGCATTCATCGCCTTGCAATAGGCGATCAGTGCCTCACCAGGTTTCTTGAGTGCCTCTTGCGATTTACCATAAAGGTATTCAACTTGGGCACGAAGATTTCCAGGTAGCTTAGGTTTCTGCCATTTCAGCTTATACTCTTTCTCGATAAATTGGTATTGTTTGGCATCAAGGCTGGTCCAAAGCTGGTAGATTTCAACTTGGTATTTATCACTCTCCTTGGTCAAGAATTGGCCATCTGCGTAGACTTTCTCAGCTTGAGCTAGCTTATTGTATTGCTTCAACTTGCGTAAGCAATCGAGCTCATAGAGGCCCGCTAGTGCAGGGAAACTATTATCGACCTCGGTAAACTTCGCATATTTCGCCTTCACTCTTCTAAACGCCTGTAGTGCTACTTGATATTTACGCTCTTCATAGAGTTCAACAGCTTCAATATAATCCTTCGGACGAGCTCCATAGAACGAGGTCAGCCCTTGGACATTGATGCTTTTGATCTGAGCGGCAATGGGCGTGGTTCGATACCAGATCCTTCCTGCATTGATGC
The DNA here is from genome assembly GCA_964194815.1 of Vicinamibacteria bacterium. Taxonomy (GTDB): domain Bacteria; phylum Verrucomicrobiota; class Verrucomicrobiia; order Verrucomicrobiales; family Akkermansiaceae; genus Rubritalea. The sequence goes on from CAXMOB010000381.1 coordinate 981, forward strand.
TCTCCACGTAAACTGGATTACCACGAACCACCTTTCCTGCTACGCGGCCGCCGTTGATTCTGTTACCTGCGGCATCGACAATCATCGCCTTGAGCTGCACCACTGGCTGAGCACAGCTAGATGTGGCAGTTAGAATCATACAGACTGCCGCTGTAAATAATGTTTTTGTTTTCATATCAGTTATCTCATTGGAGTTATTATTGGTGTTTTACCTATCGCCCGTGAACGTGCTCACGGGATTGCTCTACCCTCTTCGCCTCTTCAATCCCGCGAACCACCTCTGGATCCGCTTCCATACCACGAACTTGGTCTTTTATCTTCTCCCATAGAGTTTCTTCGCGACTAGGCATCTCACCGTCTTTGATCGCCTTACTAAATGCTTTGTTACACATCTTCACGTAGGATCTCCCTGCTTCGTAGGCTCCGAACTTATTTTTTTTACCCACAGTGATTTCCATCACCTTTAAAATGGCTGGACCTGAATACTTAATCACACCAGTGTGTGAAATTAAGATGCTCTCGTATTCGGTCAGAGCTTTATCCATATTGCCATTCATGAAGTAAGACTCGCCAAGTGCCTGGCGCACTTCCACTTTATAACGCGAATTGGGATAAAACTCCTTGAAGCTATTTCCGTTAGCTATCACATCGTTCAAGTTGTTCATGCTGAATGCCAACTTCACCATAATGTAGTGTGCCTTTTCTTTAGTCTTTTTATCCGTCCTTGGGTGCTCCTTTAGCGTGCGTAGACTAGCATAGGCTTTCTGCATTTTTGCGACCTTCTTGGTCTCCGCCAACACAATAGCAAGTCCAAAGATAGCTTTGTTCTTGTGGCTAGTATTCTTATTTTCTCTCACATTTTCGAGCACCTGTTCGTAGAAGGCGGTAGCACTCTCATAGATCTCCACAGTTTCGGCATTATTACGAATGTGATCACCAATCCTGACTAGTGAAAAGTTGTTCAGCTTACTGAGGTCAAACCTAGCCAATTCATCCAGCTGCCCTTTGACTGAAAGCTCCCACTTTTCTTTATTTGCTAAATCATTATTGTTTTGGGCTTCTTTAGCGAGCAATAGATAAGCATCCACCAATGACATTTTCACCAGTGAACGAGCATAGACCATATCGTTCATGAAGTTCATACCGTTCGCATAGTGCCTCTCTAACATTGCTGGCGTGTTACCATCTTGCTTGAGGTATTCCTCTGTGTAGGAATTGATTGCCTTGTCCAGTTCTGGAGCAGTATCGCCATTAGCAAGTTCCATGATCACCTGCTTGAGATTTTCCAATGCTTCTTTTCCACGAGCATTGTCGCGCATGGCTGGGATCGCGGTCACCGCAACCAGAGCCTTGTAGTCACCTTTGCTATACTTTGGCCAAAACTCATCGTAAAATTTCACAGCAAGCTTGAAGTTAATCTTCTTATCTGCGCCTTTCTGACTATCGTCGCCAAGTAGAAGCACGAGGTAGTTCAGAACTTCTGCTTCGACAATGTCATTCTTAGCACGACGTGATAGATTCAATGCTT
>CAXMOB010000382.1:0-1488 GCA_964194815.1 Vicinamibacteria bacterium
CCTATTCCCAGAAAAGATCCATTCCGTATTCAATAGCTCTTATCTTTTTTCTGTAGAAAATGGAATCAACACCTCCCAATGGCTCACCTTCCTATCAGCGAAAACTGCGAGTTTCGAGCAAGAAGGTTGGTTGATCGAAACGGTCGGTGACCTCGGTTACACGATCCAGGAATTCGACGACCTCTATGAGGAACTTGAAGAGAGAGACAATGATTGGTTCAAGTTTGACTTAGGAATCGCCTTTGAAGGTAAAAGAATTAGTCTCATTCCTGCTATCGCTGCGGCGATGGCGTCGGGCATGTATAAGGGATATGACTTCCCCACTGACCCAGACGCACGCATTCCTATCCCACTTGAGCAAGAAAACCATTTCATCAACTTTCCGGCAGCACGCTTTAAAGAAATCCTCGAAAAAATTCAGGACTTGTTTCAGCACGTCAATGCCAATGGCGAAATCGAAGTTCCACGCTTGCGAGCCGCCACACTGGTCGACGACTTAGATCTGGCACGCTCAAATAAGACGCTTCAAGACCTCGCGAACCTAGGTAAGAAACTAAAAAACGTCAAAGGTCTGCCAAAGACAAGAGTGCCGAAAAACCTATTGGCCGAACTTCGTGATTACCAGGTCGAAGGCTTCCGCTGGCTTCAATTCCTAGCTGAGCACCAACTCAATGGTGTACTAGCCGATGACATGGGCCTCGGAAAAACACTGCAGGCACTGACCCACATTCTCACAGAGAAAAATTCAAAACGAAACACCAAGCTCCCCACATTGGTGATTGCCCCCACCAGTGTGATCCCTAACTGGAGAACCGAAGCGGCAAAGTTCACTCCATCCCTCAAGGTTCTGTTACTGCATGGAGCTGAACGCAAAGAACAATTCGCTAAAATCCCAAAGCACGACATCGTCATCACCAGTTATGCATTGCTTCAGCGGGACCAACTTATCCACCTCAAGCAACACTACCACATCGTGGTGTTAGATGAATCTCAGTTCATTAAAAATGCTGCAGCAAAGACCACTAGGGTGGCCAATCAATTGAACGCGAATCATCGAATTTGCCTCTCTGGCACACCAATGGAAAACCACCTCGGTGAACTATGGAGCACGTTCAACTTCCTCATGCCAGGATTACTACAGTCAAATAAGTCCTTTAACGGCACCTTTAGATATCCGATCGAAAGGCATGGTGACACCACGGTGCAAACTAGCCTCAATCGTCGTGTGGGTCCACTCATGCTCCGCCGCACCAAAGATGTGGTGGCAAAAGAACTACCACCGAAAACCATCATTCCTCATTACATCACCTTGAATGAGGCACAAGTCGACCTCTACGAAAGCGTGCGAGCCAGTATGGACAAACGGGTCCGTGATGCCATCAAGTCACAAGGGTTCAGTAAATCCCATATTCTTATCTTGGATGCCCTGTTAAAACTACGTCAAATCTGCTGCCATCCACAATTGCTAAAGCTTGAGGCTGCAAAAGA
>CAXMOB010000383.1:0-1317 GCA_964194815.1 Vicinamibacteria bacterium
ACAGTTAAACCCACGGAATGGATTTCTTTTTTACGCTGTGGATCACTGCTTCGCAATCTGCTTTAGAAGCCGGTCTGACTTCGCATATTTCCACGTTTCTCGTCAGTTACAGTGCCCGCACTGTGCTTTCCTCGTGCCTTAAAATCCACGAAGTCAGCTCCGGCCATTCCACAACTTTAACCGTTCAAATGGTATAGTTGCTTGGCTAGGAAATCGCGTATGGTAAGATTCGCTTTGCCATTCACTGGTGGTGCGGCGACGCGAATGCGAAGATATTCACCCACGAGTGGGTCTCTAAGTGGTATGAGTCCCAGCCAAGCACCTCGTTACGTTTCGCGTTCGGGGTGGCTTTGACTCGAAGGATCATAAGTTGATTTTAGTGGACAGAGGAGTGTTGTTTTGGAGGTGTTGGAGCACAAGCATGCGTACTTTTCTGTTGATCAAGAGAGACGCATGGAATGGGCTGGTGACAGATTGGTTGTCGGCTCCAGCGAGTTCTGAGCTAGTTGAGGGGATGATGACGCCGTCGATGGGGGTGCGGATACTCAAGGTGTTTTTGTGGTAGCTACAGTTTTTTTTATTGAGAGCGTGGATGAACGCACTGTCATCACTGAGGTCGCGGCCACCCTGGCATGGGTAGAGCCTAGCGAGGTAGGTGCCATGATGTGGCGTAGCTAAGGTAGAAAGGCTTAAGCATTGCTTTGCTCGTGATGATTCAGAAAGATAGCTTCTTGCAATGATGCCACCCATAGAATAGCCGACAAAGTGGAAGGGTTGATCGGCTGATAGGTGTTCGTCCATGTATTGGCTCAGTTGTTTTTGCAGGGGAGCAAGTCCGTGGGCTGCACATTTTGGCTTCAGTTTTGGTGTGTGGCATTTATAGCCAGCCTTTTCGAGGTTACGCTTGAGTGTGCCGAATTTTTTTCCAGAATCAAAAATCCCATGAACCAAGATGACAGGATGGGCTTGGTGAGGCTCAGGTGGAGGGCTACACGATGGCAAGAGGAGTAATATGGAGAGTAAAGGGAGTAGGAAATGGAGCGTGCGTAGCATAGTTAGGCACGATAGTGAACTGGCGATGAGTTGTCCAATCGCTTTTAGTGATGATGAACATCGAGATTTTAGATGGTGTTTTTACTCAGAACTGTGTTTTTATGTTTTCTTAGGCAGGGATCTAACGCATGTTGCGTTCAGTATTATGAAAATTGATCAGGTAGCAAAGGTGTTGAGTGAGTCTCTCGAAGATTATGTCATGTCGCGTGCAGAACGGCGTGACTTCAAGGCATTGATGGAGGAGGTGAGAGGGGACACGAAGGC
>CAXMOB010000384.1:0-13876 GCA_964194815.1 Vicinamibacteria bacterium
TTCATGGTGTATAGGCAAAAAAAAGCCTCAACCCTAATGAGTTGAGACTTCTGAGATTGGTTCTACTCTAGATTAGAGTGAGGCCTTGAGTGTTGAAGATGCTTTGAAACCAACGGTCTTTGACGCCTTGATTTTCATTGCTTCGCCAGTCTTAGGGTTACGACCCATACGAGCTGAACGCTTCTTCACCTCAAATGTACCAAAACCGATAAGTTGGACTTTTTTGTCCTTCTTAACGCCCTTGGCAACTGATTCGAGAACTGCCTTAACTGCTTCCTCAGCGTGACGCTTGGTAGTTTCCTTACCTAGTGTCTTCTGAACTGCTTCTACTAATTCTGCTTTATTCATAGCATTAGTGTTTTCTGTATTTTTGGGGCAGATGTAAAGATAAAATGATAAAAAAATCGCTTAGAGCCATATAGGATTTTTTATCAGAAAAGGGTTGCAAAAAGATTCAAAATAGTGTGGGAGGTCTTTGAGTTATGCTGTTTTCGTGATGTTAGATGGTGTTAGGGTTGGTTCGGTTCGCTGAGTTGACAGATCTAGTCAGCCTTGTGTAGTGTCTAGTTAGTGAAGCAATTGAATAGTCAGCAAATGTTGGTGCAGTATTCCCAGATCGTATTAGATATTGTCGATGGTATACCGTTACGCGCAGAGATGGGCGACTTCTTAGCTGGTCTGCCACTAGTGGTAGAGCGAGGTTATTTTTTGCCAAAAGAAGAGGAGTTGTTGTTCAGTTTTTATGTTGATTACCTTAGGGTGAGAGGGGATTTGTTAGAAATGGTGAGGGCTTCACAAGAAGTGTTTGAGAGGAATGCTGACGATGAGTCATGGAATGTCCGGATGGGATGTTTTGCAATAGGTTTTGCAGCAGCACTTGTTTTGATGCGTGTGGGTACCTTTGCTGTGGAGGTGGCGGATTCAGGAAAGGTCGTGATGAGTAAACTTGATGATGCGGAGTTGCGTTACGGCTTGAAGCGTAAGTCTTTTGCGACTTTGTATAAGAATTTGACAGATCCACAGAATGCGATTGCGTTTTACGAAGCGGTTCGGTTTTACGAAGTTCACCTGGAGGATATCGACACCCTTGCGGCTGATGGCGAGATGAAGTTATTGGTAGACTTACTGAAGGAGGAATATGCATTATTAGATTATAGAAAGCGTGATGCTCTTGTTCGGCGATTGAAGTATCGTTGGTTCTCGCTCAAGCGTCATAGTGTGTCGGGTTACAGAAAGACGATGTTTCATATTTTCCGTCTATCAGGGTGTCGCATTGCTGAGTTGAAACAACCCCACCTTGCGAAGTATGATAAGAATGTTTCATCAGAGATGGTGCGAGAGATGGAGGCCGTTTTATTACCAGGTGATATTATTGTGACCCGTCACCAAGATGCACTTTCGAATTTGTTCTTACCTGGGTATTGGCCTCATGTTGCACTTTTTGTGGGTTCGGCATATCAGAGGAGCGAATTATTGGCGGGCGAGCAGGAAGATGGCTTCAATGTGGTGGAGGCAAAGAAAGATGGGGTCAAATCTAGATTGCTTGAAGAAACTCTCTATGTTGACGAATTTTTGGTGATTCGGCCATTTTTGAGTAATGCCGACATGGCTGAGGTGTTGGAAAGGGCGATTAGCCATGTTGGGAAACGATACGACTTTATCTTTGATTTTACCTCTTCCGATCGGCTCGCATGCACAGAAGTGGTATTTCGTTCGTTTGACGGAGTTGCGGGAGTGTCGTTTAAGTTAATCGACAAGGTGAGAAGGATGTGTCTGCCGACTGAAGAGTTGATCTCACAATGTCTTGAGATGGCGTCGTTCGAACTTAAATACCTGTATCTTAACGACAGAGCCCAATTACTCGAAGGGGATGAAGCTCTTCGTGCTCTTTTGGAGCAGCAGAATAAAACAAGTTAGCTGGCTATTTGAGTTTGTCTATCGTGACGTAAGTCATTGATGGTAAACGATCTAAAAAAGTTTGTGAAATTTTTCACAAAGAACTTGCAAACAATGCTATCGAGTGCTATTAACTGCACGTCTTACGACAACAACTTTCCGATTTCATGAGCAAACTACTCACTACACTTTCTGTTTCAATCTTGGGTTTAACAAGTGCTTTCGCTGGCGAAGCTAGCAATGCTGCTGACCACGGCGAGCATGCCCACCACGCACATGATGTGCTGCCTGCCTATGCGGAGGAGATTGTTAGTATTGGTTCTTTTACCATAACCAACTCCATGGTGATGGTTTGGATCGTTGCTCTTGTGCTTATTGCGATTGCTCAGCTAGCGACTAAGAATGTTAAAATTGTGCCATCAGGCTTCCAGAATTTCGTTGAGTGGGTGATTGAGAGTCTCTATAATTTCTTGGAAGGTATATTAGGTGACCACTTGGTTAAAAAGACGTTTTGGTTCTTTGCCACTATCTTCATTATGATTCTCGCTTCTAACTGGATGGGTCTCATTCCTGGTGTTGGGACGATCGGCTGGTCTCAGACAGGTGTTCCAGGTGATGCTTTCATTCCTTTGCTTCGTGGAGCTAACGCTGACTTGAATATGACTATGGCGATGTCAGCTATGTTCTTTGCTCTCTGGATTTACTGGGCTTTAACAGAAAATGGTATCGGTGGCTTCCTAAAGCATATATTCGCTCCTAAAGGTGATTTTAAGGGAATGATGATGGTAATGATGGTTGTGGTGTTTGGTATGGTTGGCTTTATTGAGGTAGCTTCTATAGCGCTTCGCCCTGTAGCTCTTTCATTCCGTCTCTATGGAAACATTTTCGCTGGTGAAACGATGCTCGAATCCATCATGAACTTGGTGCCAGTGCCTTACCTTAAGTGGCTTGCGGTTCTGCCATTCTACTTCCTTGAACTTCTCGTGGGTCTTATTCAAGCTCTGGTGTTCACGCTTCTTACGGCGGTATTCCTTAAATTGATCTGCACTCACGACGATCACGACGAGGAGCACGCTCACTAAAACAATTTCCCCGACCTGACCATGGCTATGACTGTGGGGGTTGGAGACAAAAACAAAACAAAACAAACAAAACAAAATTAACATTATGATGAACTTACTCGCAGAAATTAATGGTAACATTCACGTAGGTCTTGCAGCACTCGGTGCAGGTCTTGGTATCGGTATTCTTGGCGCTAAGGCAGCAGAAGCGACTGGTCGTAACCCTGGTGCATCTGGTAGCATCCTTACTATTGCAATTATTCTTGCAGCTCTTATCGAGGGTATCGTATTCTTCGCGATCTTCCTTGTAAATTAATTGAAATTTATTGAGTGCAGGAGTTTTTGAGTTAATTACTCCTGCACTTAATTTAACTCATAATTAACTACTAAGTTCATAAGCTACAAAAGCATGACAAATTCAATAACACTTTTAGCAAACGCGGTCACTGATATCACTGGCCCAATTCAAAAACAATTTCACATTGAGGGTAATCTTTTCTTCTCTCAATTAGTGTCATTCATTATCGTCTGTTTTGTGCTTAAGAAGTTTGCCTTTGGCCCACTTCTTGCAATGCTTGAGCAACGTAAAAATCGTATTGCTGAAGGTGAAGAGAAGCTTAAGCGTATCGAAAAGCAACTTTCAGAGTCAGAGGCTACTACAGCAGCAGCTCTTGAAAAGGCGAACAGCGATGCTAAGCGCCTGATAGAAGAAGCTAAGGAAAGTGCAACATTGATCACTGAGCAAAAAACTCAGGACGCGATTGTTTCTGCACAAAATATCATCTCGAAGGCACATGAAGCTGCTAAGAGCGAGCAAGAGCAAATGGTGATTGAACTCAAGCGTGACTTTGGTCGTCTTGTGACACTCACAACAGCTAATGTAACTGGTAAAATCCTCACAGAGGATGATAAGGGACGCATTAACGAAGAAGCTCTCTCATCGATCCAAGGCTAACCCATTTTCAAGGTCGATTATCAAATTGCTAACTAAGCACTCACTATGAAAGCATCAAAAGACGCCGTTTCAGCAGCACGTAGATTATTTCGTCTCTGCATGCCAGGTGAAAAACTGAATGAAGAAATTCTTCGTAAAGTATTCACTCGCATCATTGAGAAGAAGCCACGTAACTACAAGGGTATCCTTGTGACCCTTAAGAATCTTGTTCGTCTTGAGCTTGAGCGTCATCACGTAGTGGTTGAAAGTGCTGAAGCATTAGATGCAGCAAGCTCATCTCGCGTAGAGAATGAGTTCACTGCAAAGCATGGTAACGACCTCACATTCGAATATAAAGTAAACCCCGCTCTCTTGGGTGGGATTCGTGTCCGCAAGGGCGATGATGTTTGGGATGGCTCAGTGAAGTCACGCCTCGATCGTCTAGCCAATGCGTTTTAATCAAGTAAAACAAAGAATCCGCCCAGTAGGCAATTTTAACCAACAATTTAACCAACAGAATCCATGAGTATCCTTCAGGAATTAGAACAGGAAATCGCAAATATCGCGAGTTCCGTAGAAAAAGCAAACGTAGGCACTATCCGTCAAATCGGCGATGGTGTAGCGAAAGTAGAAGGTCTTAGCGACGTTCAACTTAACGAAATGATTGAATTCCCTGGTGGAGTTACAGGTCTTGCGATGAACCTTGAAGAAGGTGAAGTAGGTGTTGTTCTCCTCGGTGATTACCTTCACCTCAAAGCAGGTGATCAGTGTAACACAACAGGTAAACTTCTTTCAGTTCCTGTAGGAGAAGCACTTCTTGGTCGTATCATCGACACACTTGGTGCTCCTATCGACGGTAAGGGTGAGATCGCATCATCTGCTGACTACCCAGTTGAGAAGATCGCTCCTGGTATCATTAAGCGTAAATCAGTATCTGTTCCAGTTCAGACTGGTATCATGGCCATTGATGCAATGGTTCCAATCGGTCGTGGTCAACGTGAGCTTATCATTGGTGACCGTGCGACAGGTAAGACAACTATCGCAATCGACACGATCATTTCTCAGGCAAACCAGAACCGCGCAGCGGAAGCCGGCAAGCTTAAGGACCACGCACCACTTTACTGTATCTATGTAGCGATTGGCCAGAAGGCATCAAACGTTGCTCGTATCGCGGCTACTCTTGAAGAAGCAGGTGCCATGGAATACACAACTATCGTTGCTGCTACAGCAGCTGACTCAGCGGCTAACCAGTATCTCGCACCTTACACAGGTTGTGCAGTAGCTGAATACCTAATGGATCAAGGTAAAGAGTGCCTCATCGTATTTGATGACCTTTCAAAGCACGCAGTTGCCTACCGTCAGGTATCACTGATTCTTAAGCGTCCTTCAGGACGTGAAGCGTATCCTGGTGACGTATTCTACCTTCACAGCAGACTTCTTGAGCGTTCAGCACGTCTTTCTAAGAATGCTGGTGGTGGATCACTTACAGCTCTACCCATCATTGAAACACAAGCTGGTGACGTATCTGCATACATCCCAACTAACGTGATTTCAATTACAGATGGTCAGATTTTCCTTGAGACAGACTTGTTCTACCAAGGTATTCGTCCAGCGATTTCAGTTGGTCTTTCAGTATCTCGTGTTGGTTCTGCCGCGCAGACTAAGGCGATCAAGAAAGTATCTGGAACGACTAAGCTTGACCTTGCTCAGTTCCGTGAACTTCAGGCATTCGCTCAGTTCGGTTCTGATCTTGATGAACAAACTAAGGGTAAGATCGACCGTGGTCTTCGTATTGTTGAGCTTTTCAAGCAAAACCAATACTCACCATCCTCAATGCAGATGCAGACAACTGTTCTCTTCGCAATGCAGCATGGATACTTCGATGACGTGGCAGTTGATCGCGTTAAGGAGTGCCAGACAGCACTTGAAGAGTTCATGGACACTCGCAAGCAAGACGTTCTTCAGCTAATCGCTGACGACAAAGCAATCACAGACGCAGTTAAAGACGCGTTGACGACTTCACTGAAGGACTTCAAAGGTTCTTGGAAGTAAACTAAAACTTTGCTAGGGGTAATAGACTGCCCCTAGCACCTTTTCTTATTCAATCACTTTCCACTTATTATTTAAGAACAAATGGCTAACTTAAGAGACATCCGCCGCCGTATCACATCAGTCAAGAAGACTGCTCAGGTGACTCGTGCAATGCAACTTGTTGCTGCTGCTAAGATGAAAAAGGCACAGACCCAAGCACTTGCTGGGCGTGGCTACGCGGACAAACTTAACCAAGTGCTTACTAATCTTAAGGGGAATGTGGACGAAGAGTCTCATGCACTTTTAGAGAAGCGTGAAGGTAAGAAGACACTCACTCTCGTCATTTCAACTGACAAGGGACTCTGTGGTGGTCTTAATGCGAACCTTACGAAGGCAGTTATCGCAGATAAGACTGAAGACAATGACTACGTTACTGTAGGCAAAAAACTTCACATCTTTCTCGCTAAAACCAATAACGAAATTCTCGCCAAATTTGATGTGAATGATCCGGTTATCTTTGCGCAGGCACGTCCTATCGCAAAGTATCTATGCGATAAGTTCCTTGCTGGCGATTACGATGTTATCAAGGTGGCATTCACCAACTTCGTGTCTACAATGGTTCAGACACCTCACGTATCTCAGCTACTTCCAATTGAAGCTAGTAAGCTTGCTGAAAAGCGCGGTTATGAAGGTGTTGGCAAAGATGTTATCGGTGAAACTGATAAGCAGGTTGCGAATACCCCTGAATACAAATTTGAGCCAAGCCCTGAAACAGTTCTCGACTCACTTCTTCCGCTTTACATTAACTTCCAAATTTACCAGATGATCGTGGAAGCACGAGCCTCTGAGCACTCAGCTCGAATGGTATCCATGAAGGGAGCTACTGATAATGCCAACAACATGATTGATGACCTTACACTTGACTATAACAAGCTTCGTCAGGCAGCAATCACATCTGAACTACTTGAAATTACTACAGCGATGAAAGCAATGGAGTAACAAAGTGCTCAGATTGCAGTGTTCAGTTTTTAGACCACTGCAGACGAAATAAACATATCTATTTAACTAACAAATTTTACCAAACACGTCTCTCCGGGGACAAACACAAAAAACAAAACCATGAGTAACGTCGGAAAAATCGTTCAAATTATCGGTGCTGTTGTTGATGCTGATTTCTCAGCAGCTACAACACTCCCAGACATCTACAACGCTCTTGAGGTAAACTACGACCTCAACGGCACTGAAACAATGCTAGTTCTCGAAGTGCAGCAGCACCTTGGAGACGGATGGGTACGTGCAGTTGCTATGAGTGCATCAGACGGTCTTAAGCGCGGTATGTCAATCAGTGACAGAGGCGAGGCAATCACAGTTCCCGTTGGTGACCAAGTTCTTGGTCGTATCTTCAACGTAACTGGTGACCTTGTTGATGAAAACGTCGCACTTCCAAATGCTGAGAAGCGTGGAACGATTCATAAGAAGGCTCCACTCCTTGTTGACCAAGTTTCATCTGCCGAAATCCTTGAAACAGGGATTAAGGTGATCGATCTGATTTGTCCATTCCTTAAGGGTGGTAAAGTTGGAGCGTTCGGTGGTGCTGGTGTTGGTAAGACAGTGGTTATCATGGAACTCATTAACAACATTGCTCTAGGGCACGGTGGTTACTCAGTATTTGCTGGTGTTGGTGAGAGAACTCGTGAAGGTAACGACCTTTACTGGGAAATGATCGAATCTGGCGTTATCGCAGTTGAGAAGGACGAAAATGATCATCCTAAGCTTAACGAAGACGGAACCCCAATTCTCAAGACAGAAGGTTCTAAAGTAGCTCTTGTATACGGACAGATGAACGAGCCTCCGGGAGCGCGTCTCCGTGTTGCTCTTTCAGCTCTCGCAATGGCAGAGCACTTCCGTGATGAAGAAGGACAGGACGTTCTACTCTTCGTTGACAACATCTTCCGTTTCTCACAGGCAGGATCAGAAGTATCAGCTCTTCTAGGCAGAACTCCTTCTGCTGTAGGTTATCAGCCAACACTCGCAGAGGAAATGGCCGGACTACAGGAGCGTATTACTTCTACGAAGAAGGGATCAATTACATCACTCCAGGCGGTTTACGTTCCTGCGGATGACTTGACTGACCCAGCTCCAGCTAACACATTCGCTCACCTTGATGCGACAGTTGTTCTTGAGCGTTCACTTGCTGAGCAGGCTCTCTTCCCAGCGGTTGATCCACTCGCATCTACTTCTAAGGCACTTTCTGCTGAAGTAGTTGGTGATCGTCACTATAAAGTGGCTCGTGGTGTTCAGGGTGTTCTTCAACGTTATAAAGAACTTCAGGACATTATCGCGATTCTCGGAATGGACGAACTATCTGATGAAGATAAGCTTTCAGTATACCGTGCTCGTAAGATACAGCGTTTCCTTACTCAGCCGTTCCACGTTGCTGAAGTATTCACAAACGTATCAGGTGTGTATGCATCAATCGAACAAACTATCGAAGGTTTCGAACAGATCCTCGATGGCAAGTGGGACGACGTGTCAGAAGGTAACTTCTACATGAAGGCCGGCATCGACTCTGTTTCACGCGACTAATTTAATAGGGGACGTGGTGTCTTCGGGCACCACATCCTTCCCTTATTATTTTACAATAATCACTTTCAATTAATACTATGCTTCATTTAGAAATCGTCACTCCTGAGAAGAAGATCTTCTCTGACACTGTTAAGGATATTTATCTTCCTGGTGCAGATGGTGAGATCGGTGTGCTTTCCTTGCACGAGGCTCTCGTCACAGCGCTTGCTCCTGGTGAGCTTCGTTATGAAAAAGACGGAGTCACTCATGCACTCGCTATTGGATCTGGCTTTGCTGAGGTCATTGACGATAAGGTGAGCGTGCTCACTGACATGGCACTCGGAGAAGATGAGATCGATGAAGTAGCAGCTGAGGAAGCTATCAAGGAGGCTGAGGAATCAATCGCCAAGATAGAAATGCATGACGATCCTGAAGAGTTCGCACACCTTCAAGCACTGATCGCAGCAAAAGTAGCGATGCTTAATCTAAAGCGTCGTGGTCGTCCGTAAAGGGAGACAAAGCTTATACCACTCTTAGAAACAAAAGAGTGGTGTTACTCAACAAATTTATTGCCTCTTCCGAAGTTTGGTCGGATGGGGCTTTTCGTTTTTAAAAGGAAAAAGGAAAAAGGAAAATTAGCGGCGTTTACTTTGTTCGAGGAGAGCATCGAGTTTAGCAATTTTTGCGGCATGTTGTTTAGCTGCAAGTGCTCTGAGCTCTTTCATCTCACGAATGTATTTTTCGCGTTCGGTTTCCTTCTTTACTGGGGCTTTAGCTGCCGTTCCATATTTGTGCCATGGGCCGTGTGGTATAAGATTTTCATCGACAAATCTCCAGTGCACTTTTGCACCAGATTTTAGACCTAGGTAATCTCTGACAGCTGGAGAAAGGTCGATACCAGCCCCATTATTTTTCTGATTTTTTGGCCGTTCACCACCAAAGACATATTTCCAGTCATCCGTGTGGAATGGGCCACAATCTTCCCATTGAGCAAAACAATATTTCTTACCCCAGACGACTTGAACCCAGCGGCCTTTACAGCATGACTGCCCCTTTTGAACGTGTTTGAGATGATACCAACTGATCACGCGTGGGACCTCAGGTTTAATATACCTGTGGTTGTGGCGGTCGTTATAGGGGAGAGCTATATAAAAAGGATTGAGCTTTGGGATGAATCCTGCGGGGCGATAGCCTACAGCGGCGCGGTTCTTGGGGTCGTCAAAGCCACCGTAGTTGACTTGCCATTTGGTGTCCCATGAACTGGCGTGGTTCGGAGTAGGGTTCTTCTCGGTTGGTTTTTCACCAATCCAGAAGATAGTCGCCGTGATATTTTTTCTCCAAGGGTATATTCCTTTTTGTGATCCACGTGCTGCAGTAGGTGTCTTCACCACTGGTCCTTGAGCATAGAGAGAAGAACTCACTATACTGACTGTGACTATGGAGAGGAATGCTTTCATGGGATTCAAAAGATAGGGAAATCAACAGGGCTTGTAAAAGAGAAATCGTCCAAAAGTGGTCAACTTTTGGACGATGAAGAGTGTTGCTACACAAGTTGGATAAGTAGTCGACTGACTTTTACTGGTATGTCGGCTTCTTGTGGTAGCTGAAGATCTTGTCACTCGTTCTTACTGAGAGCGGGTAGTCCGGCAGTGGACCAGCATCAATTGGACGGCGGATTCCTTTACCGATAGTGGCATCTTCAGGTTGCGAGTGAGAGATACTTACAGGCGTGCCTTCTTTAATGAGGTTAAAGAACTTTGGAGACAGGTTCTCATGCATACGAATACATCCGTGCGTGCATGGGTAAGGCTTCATCCAGCCAGTATGGAACCCGTAGCCAGATGAAAATTCGCTCCAGTATGGCATGGGTGTGCCGATGCGGCGAGAGCCAGCAGGTGCTGACCTCTTTTTACTATAGCTAGAGACTTTGCCATCTGGTGAGAAAGCGAAGCCGTGTGATACGGCACGGCGATCAGCATCTTTGAAGTAGAGACGAAAATTTCCTTTTGGTGTCGGTGTGCTTGTGGTTCCTACTGATACAGGCATCACGAGTAAGGGCTTATTGCCTTCCATGACATAGACCATTTGGTTTGAAGTGGATACTTTGACGCGTACATTACTTGGGTTTGAAGGTAGTGATGCAGGACGATCGTAGGAGCGGTATTTGGCAACATCTCCACTATTTGCACAGGAGGCAATTGCTAGTGAAGCACCAGAGAGAAGGGCGAGTTTAATATAGTTTTTCATAATTGTTAAATGAACAGCTAATGTTTAACCACGAAGTATAGTGATCATCAAGCACCTTGTTTATTTTTAAGATGTTTCACGGTTGCCAAATTGCTCGTTGTATTATTAACTTCGCTGCATGGGGCGTAAGTCTAGTAAGTATTCGATCGAAGGTGTGGGCAGTCGCGAGTCTGCGTCAGGGTTTCCTTTTTTTAAAATAGGATTTTTCATCGCTATCATAGGGACTGCGATCTTTCCCTTCACGACTATTGGCAACAAGGTGATACGTAAGGTCGGTAACCTCTTGGGTGGTGAGGTGCGGGAGATTATAGTAGAAGTGCCCGTAGAGAAAATTGTTGAGGTGCGTGTTGAGGTTCCTGTCGAGGTACACATCCCTGTAGCTGCTCCCGCTGTCCGACAAGAAAAGGTGCTGGCGAACTCACATGCTGAGGCTATCGAACCAATGGAGGATGTCCGTAAAATGTCATCGAGTTCAAGAATTAAGCTTTCCACCTCAGTCAAGGCCGATAAATCGAATGGTCTAGCTTCAGCGGATCGAACGGATGATGGCTCCTATGCCATCGAATATAAAGTTTTAATAAAGGTGCCAAAAGCAGCGGCTACACTGGCAGAATTAGAAAAGG
Organism: Vicinamibacteria bacterium; assembly: GCA_964194815.1. Classification (GTDB taxonomy): domain Bacteria; phylum Verrucomicrobiota; class Verrucomicrobiia; order Verrucomicrobiales; family Akkermansiaceae; genus Rubritalea. The sequence goes on from CAXMOB010000384.1 coordinate 11,358, forward strand.
GAACGCCTGGGCTTGGTGAGATGCTACCCAAGCTTGGGGAACTGACTAAGACTGCCAAGGTGTCGCCCTACTTCTATGAGATCTATAAGAACAAGGTGGATCGAGTGAAGAGAGATGCGACTAAGATGAAGTCCCTTTTATCACGGCATAACTTTTTTGACCTCCAAACAGTGCTCAACATGACTGCTCCTAATGGGCGCAAAGTGATGATCATGCAGGCAGACATGGATGTTGTTAGTGATGGTTCAGATGGTGATAGGCTCGCTAAGATGCCTGAGAGTATCGTCAATTCAACTTACTACCAGCCATCGACTTCGTATTTTTGGAAGAAGCAAACATCTACACCCAATCCAATGGTGGCAGGGTATACAACACGTGTCAAAAAGGGAAAGGCTGAACTGGCTAACCCCGCGACTACATCTGCACGTAAGACATGGTTAAAAGATCGCCTAAAGATGTTGGAGACGAAGATTCAGGATATGAAATACTTCAGCTACTTGGTGGCTGAATATGATCCGTTTATCGTGATCCCAATCAGTATGTTGACTAATATGTCTGACAAGCATGCACCGAAAGTAGGGGACTACGCGGTGGTGATTTACAAAGACAAACTGTATCCATGTATAGTCGGTGACGGTGGGCCAACCTTCAAAGTAGGCGAAGCGTCATTACGAATGGCAAAAGAACTTAATAAAAGAGCCGGTATTTATAGTCGCCCAGTGTCTGACCTTTCGGTGACTTACTTAGTGTTTCCTAATAGCCGAAACCGTGATAAGTCAGCTCCAGATTATACCATGTGGAGAACCAAATGTTCTGAACTCTTGAAGGAAATTGGTGGTTTGTCCGCTCATTACCAACTTCACGAATGGACCAACAAGTTTCCTAAAAAAGATGATGCTACGACTCGATAAATATCTCTCCAACCACGCAGGCGTTTCACGCTCTGAAGCCCGTGCTTATATTAAGAACGGAATTGTAACTGTAAATGGTGACATCATTAGGTCGATTGGACAAAAGGTTGCTCTTGAAGATGACATTTTTATGCTCAATCAGCAGGTTAGTATTTCTGGAGAGACCTATATTTTACTCTATAAGCCAGCTGGGGTAATTTGCACAACTGATGAAGAGGAAAAGTGCGACACCGTGATGGACATGGTTCCTGATTACGATGACATGGGGCTCTTAATGGCAGGACGACTTGATAAAGACACGACCGGTGTGGTGTTGCTTTCGACTGATGGCAAGTGGACGCATAAAGTGACTTCTCCTAATTATCTTTGTGAAAAAGTCTACGAATTAGAAACTGCTGACCCGATTGACGAGGACTTGGTTAGCCACTTTGAGAGAGGTGTGTTGTTGAAGGATAATCCTAAACCGACCGATCCTGCGAAGCTTGTCATCCTGGACACGCATAAAGCACGTTTGACTCTGACTGAAGGTCGTTACCATCAGATAAAGCGCATGTTCGGTGCTTGTGGTAATAAGGTGACATCTCTACATCGCAGTGCAGTAGGTATAGTGAACTTAGAAGGTTTAGAAGAGGGTGGGTGCCGTAAGTTGACGAAAGAGGAGATTGATTCTTTTGCGTCTAAAGCATGAGAGCGGACAAGTTTTTGTTTCACAGAGTTCGCTTGGGCAGAAGGCCCGCCCAAGCCGCGATCGCAGCTGGCAAGTTGTCGGTTAATGGTGTCGTTGTAGAAATCTCGACGGAGCCGATCGAGAAATTTGACTTGGTCGAGTTTGATGGTGAGGTTCTACAAGACGAAAAGCCGATCTACATCATGTTGCATAAGCCTCAGGGCTATGTGTGTGCGACCAAGGACGAGCTAAGTCTTACCGTGATGGAGCTTATCGACGGAGTGGAGCAAGAGCTGCACATTGTGGGTCGGCTTGATAAGTACACAACTGGCATGGTATTGCTCACCAATGATGGTAAGTGGTCACGCTGGGTGTCCGAACCCAGATCGAAGCAAGCTAAGACCTATTTGGTCGAGCTCGAAGTGGATATATCTGATGAATGTGTTGCAGCGTTCCGCGAAGGTATTCTCTTTGAAAAAGAGGGTGTTGTCAGCCAGCCTGCTATTGTGGAGTTGACTGGGGCAAGAGTGATGAACTTGACGATCTACGAAGGCATACATCATCAAATCAAGCGGATGTTTCTCAAGTATTCAAATCGTGTGGTGAATTTACACCGAATCTCTGTTGGTCAGCTTCAGCTCGATGTGCCAGAGGGGGAGTGGCGTGAAATTCAGCCTAGTGAAGTGGCTGAATGGTAAAGGTGTGTTTCTCAGAAGGTATTATAGCTTTTGCGGAGCAGGCAATTAAATCATTATTTATTGAGGGAACGGACTCGCAGTGTCGCTATTAATTTAGCTCAAGAAGGAAGTGCGTCACTTGTTTCAATTGGTGACAAGGAGCCAGTTTTTTCCCAAAGACATGCTTGCTAATGCTTGAATTGTTACCTAAAAATTAACCCAGCACCCGTGTGACCCACGACGCTCTCTTTTTTTACTATGAAA
>CAXMOB010000385.1:0-6962 GCA_964194815.1 Vicinamibacteria bacterium
AGAGAGCAAGACCAGATCATATTCTGGATAAATCCCAATCACCTTGAGTGGCATCGCCGGTTTACCAGGAACCACAATTTTTGCTGAGTTAATAAAGCGGGAAACCTCTGACCACTTGGTGACAATACCCTTATCCGTCACTGTGCCCAAAGCCAATGTCTGCCAAGATTTGCCATGGGAATCCTTTTTTTGAATACTCACTACGCTTTGACTCACCTGCTTCACCACTGGGGTGATCTGCTTTGCAATCGAGCTTGCTTGACCCTGAAGAGCCACTTTATCTTTAGCACTCACCATGGGTGGAAGCTTTGCTTGAGCTGAAACACTGAGCGTCATCCCCAAGAGGCAGGCTGATAATGTAAATATGGTTTTCATGGTGCTATTTTATAAATCCTTTAAGTTGTTCACGTCGACCTAGTACTAAGTCTAATACTTTTGTTTCATCACCACGCTTAATAGTGAGTTTCACTGTATCCCCGGCATTGTGCTTCATTATAGCACCAATCAGTAACTCTGGCGACTTCACCGCTTTGCCATTGAGCTTCATTATAATATCTTTGGCCTTCATGCCTGATTTATCGGCTGGACCCTTTGGTAAAATCGAACCAATCTCAACTCCGCCATCTTTCGTACCCTTCATCTGAATTCCAATAGCGGGGCTGTCTGGATTCGTCATTGGATTGACACTTAATGCCCCCCATTGCTCGCCTTTCTTCAGTCGATCCCACTCTGCCTTAAATCCACTGGTGCCTGCGTGGTTATTAATACTCCAAAGATTTCCAATATTCGAATGAATCCCGACCACTCGTCCCTTCAGGTCATAAAGCGGCCCACCTGAGTCGCCACCAATCAAGGTGCAGTCGGTCGTGACAAAGAAGTTTGTGTTCTTACTAAGCACTCTGCCAAATCGCACCGGCGGGGTGCGAACCGCGTCAAATCCACCCGCGTGCCCCATCGCCACAACATATTCACCAATCTTAAGGTTTTTTGAATCCGCTACTTCTGCAAATTTCCATGGTCCAGGTTTGATCATTTGGCACATTGCACTGTCCTTTGAGTAATTAGCACCCAGCACCTTGGCCTTAGCTGATTTACCGTCAGGGAAAATGATATCGACCACTTCCGCACCGCGCACCACATGGGCTGCTGTCAAAATTAAACCATCTTTAGAAACTATCACGCCAGAACCAGAAGCTCCCCGACTTGTTGCAATAGAAACAGTTGCTGCCATATTCTTAGCGGCCACCGCCTTCACCTGGAGTTGAATTTCTTTCAGTTCTTTAAGGCTGTTCACCTTTTCTTGTGCGACTACATGAGTCACACTAAATAGGCCCATTACGAATAATAAGTGGATTTTTGTCATAATTTACATCTAAATGAAAAGTTCATAAGTAAAGCGGTCAGTCTACTAAGATTTGTTTAATATTAGTGCTTAAACCATAGAATGCAAAAAATGTTTGCATTCTTAACTAAACTTTAGCACATTACTCGTGTCGTCGCGTTTAGCACACTTTTGTGCTAAATAGAATTGGCCTGATTCCTAGCATACGTTCATGCAGGGTCGCCTCATTCTCAACTAGCGCAGATCGATTTGTGCCAGCTCAAACTTTTTGTGCTCACAAGAATCCTATATACTTACACATGAGTAGTAATACTTCAGACGAGCAAAACGCAGAGTTTCCAAACGCACAGGTACCATCGGATCCCGTGAAGAAAAAAACAGCTAAGAAGGCTGCCAAGAAAGCTGCGACTAAAAAAACAGCCAAAAAGGCAGCTAAGAAAGCTACCAAAAAGGTAGCGAAAAAAACTGCATCAAAAACTGCTACCAATAAGACTGCTCCTGAACCTGCGGCCAAGCAACTAGAGCCAAAGGTCGACAGCCCTACCCCTACCCCAGCCACTAAAAAGGTCATGGTAGCACCGCCAGCTCCCGCACCAACCCAAGCCGAAGCTCCTAAAGAGACGCAGCCGACCTCGCAGCGACAGCAATCACAACCAGTTTCACAAGAACGCTCTCAGCAAGACTCGGCAGAACCACGCCAGGAGAGACAACAAGAGCGTCCTCGCAACGATAGACAAGACAGGCAACGTAACGACAGTCGTCGCAATTCTGATAAACAAGGTAATAATCAGAACAAAAATCGCAACGATGGCAATGAGCGCAACGACCGCCAACAAAATCGCAACGATGGTAATGATCGTAACGACCGCCAACAAAATCGCAACGATGGCAATGAGCGCAACGCTGACTCCCCTCGTGGTAATCAGAACAAAAATCGCAAACAAAACACTCGCGACAGAACGAGTAACCGCGATCGTCAACAGCAGCGTCCTCAAGGCAAAAAGAAAACCTCAAAAAATCGCAATAGAGACAACCGTCAACAGGATGGTAATCGCCAACATCGCGAAAAGAAGGACAAAAAGCCTATTGAACTCACTGGAGATCCAGTCGCTATATCCGGCATGTTAGAGGTCGCTCCTAAAGGCTTTGGTTTCCTTCGTGTGCAAGAAAAAGACTGGGAACAGTCACGCACAGATGTCTTTGTCACTCCCGACACCATCCGCAAGTACGGACTCCGTCACGGTGCGTGGATCATAGGGTTCTGTCAAGAAGGCCCACGTGGCCCTCAACTAGTAGAAATCACTACCATCAATGACAAATCTCCTGACGATGCCAAAAAATTTCCACACTTTGATGAACTCAAAGCTGTGAACCCAAATAAGCGTATTTCAGTAGAAACCACTTCAGATAAATTCACCACACGTATTGTCGATATCATCGCTCCAATTGGCCGAGGCCAACGCGGCTTGATCGTTTCTCCACCACGTTCAGGTAAGACCACTATCATGGTCGATATCGCGGAAGCTATTATTGAAAACCATGAAGACACGATGAAACTCATCATCCTCTTGGTCGACGAACGCCCTGAGGAAGTCACCGACTTCAAACGTCGCCTTCCTGGTGTAGAAATCTACTCATCATCCAATGACTCTGGCGCTCGTAACCATTGCCGTATGGCCGAACTCTGTATCGAACGTGCCAAACGTCTGGTAGAATCTGGTGAGCACGTGTTCATCCTGATGGATTCCATCACACGTCTAGCTCGTGCCTATAACCATTCAATGAATGGCGATAAGCAATCTAAGGGCAAGGGCTACCAATCTGGCGGCATCGTCGCAGGAGCACTCGAAATGCCTCGCCGCATCTTCGCTGCTGCACGTAACACCCGTACAGCTGGCTCACTGACCATCGTGGCAACCGCATTGGTGCAAACCAATTCACGTGCCGATGACGCGATCTTCCAAGAGTTCAAAGGCACTGGTAACATGGAGCTCGTGCTCGACAGACGCATGGCAGAACAATACCTCTACCCTGCAGTCGACATCTTCAAGTCAGGAACACGACGCGAGGAACTCCTCCTCCCCGATATTTCCCTGCGCAAGATCAACATGATCCGCCGTGGACTCGCTGGCCACAAACCCGAGGAAGCGATCGAACGCCTCCTCTTCTTCCTCAAACGATTCCATAACAACGCCCAAATGTTGATGGAAATCAAGGGGTAACAGCGAAAATCTCTAAATCGCCCCAGTAGTTCAACGGATAGAACAAGGCTCTCCTAAAGCTTAGATGTAGTTTCGATTCCTACCTGGGGCATCTATACCAAATCATTAAACACAAGCAAGTTACAGTAAAAAGTAGACTAATTTTACTTATTGTAACTTCTGCTAAAAAACCCCTGTTTTCAGCCCATTTCTGCCCAAAAAGGTTTACAAACGTGTTACACTTTTTTTTCTGCCCGCTCCCCCGCTGTAGTTTTGAAGTCTTAACTTCAGTGCCCCATGCCTTCAGATTCAAAACTCTCCAAAAATTTGAACCAAGCGTGATAGCCTAGTAGCAATCGCCCAAATCAAGCCAGAGGTCACAGCCGACCTTATGGAAAGGTGGCGACAGGAAGTCAGGTGATTTCAGACAGCCAGACGGCCCCTTGAAAAACAATAACTAAATAGTTAACGTTTATTGTATACAAAGCCATAACTATTAGGTTAATGTTTAAACATGATCAAGAGCTTCTCAAACAACACAGCAAAAAAGATCTTCGAGGGTGAAGATCTCACACGCAAAGAACTTAAGAAGCTTGGGAATATCAGACTAGATAAAGCACAAGCAAACCTTCAGACCTTAGCGGTAGCCACAGAGAAGGAGTTACTACAACTACCTTACTTGAAATACCATAGGCTAAAGGGAACAAGCCGTTACTCAATTGATGTTACAAGAAACTCTAAATGGAGAATAACATTCAAATGGGAAGACGAGGACATGGAAGATGTCGAACTAGTGAACGTTGAGGATACTCACTAGACTCCACCCCTAATCCTCAAACAAACACACCACAAACAAACAATATGAGCCACTACCCTGTAAACAAGGTCCCCAAACCAGCTATTAACCCAGCAGCATCAGTAATAGAAGACAGCATTCTACACTATGAACTATCTCAAGCTAAAGTAGCTAGAGCTATGAAAGTGTCGGCACCACTACTAAGTGATGTGATAAGAGGTAAAAAGAAAGTGAGCGTAGAACTAGCATTACGTCTAGAGGCCTGCCTAGGCATTAGTGCAGAACTACTAAACAAGCTACAGTCAGCTTATGACTACCAAGTATCATATCACGCAAATCATATAGCAATCGAGAAAGAGGTTGAAGACTTAGTCCCATCCTAGGTAATCAACAATCAATATATAGCCTCACTTTAACACAGTGAGGTTTTTTTGAGTAACTAGGGTAGATGCCTCATATGAAGCATCTACTCTTGAAAAACGGTTGCTACCGTGAGAGAGTGGCGACTTTGATATCACCATATTCAACGGCGGTTACTAGTTCGGGTGAGCCTTGCCTTTGAACCTTTTTAGCCCTAATTACTGAACCTTTTCCGACACTAAGCATTTTAGCTGCTTTTTCGTTTCCTATAGGTGACCATGTGGATCACCTACTTCTGAGAATCTATTGTGTCCGTTTTCAAGGTTGGTTACACTAGATACAACCATAAGCCCTACCCAAATCAGCCTAGCATAAAGATCTTGGGATACTGAAGGACGGACTATAATGAGCTGCATCTACGTCAAATACACTTCATTTCAAAGGATCCCCTAAGCCAATAACCATCAACGAACTGCAGAGTTATTCGCAAGTTACTCACAGCTTACTCACAGCTTACTCACAGTCACAGATGTGCATGTGGCTGTTGATATGATCCCAAGGAGACTCGATGCACATCATTAACTCCTGTAAAATATCAACACTCCTTAAAGAAGTGATATTCAATGCTGCAATAAGGGCTTCATTTGCCTGAATATCATTTCATTCACTTCTCAAGAATATTAAGAAACCTTAACTTTTATTTCTGTACAATAATGATGGACATGCCCGTCTTCCAAGCTTTAACCTATAAGGCATGAAACCCAATCTTATACCTTCCCATTTCTGTAATTCCAGAAAAGCTCATATCAGAGCAGGAGTATGATTAATAATGTTATGCTAAATATGAGGGCTACCACAATCACTTTGTCGATACTAGGAGCTATCTTTGCTCTATATGGACTTGCTGGTATTGGGATGGCTGTTCTCTTATTAGAATCATCCGAGACACTAGATCCATTACTTCCTGTGATTTGTTTTCTGGGGCTTATTTTTAGCGGCTACTGCATTTGGTTCGGCTGGATTTACTATTCTATTAGAGAGAGGTTCCCGTTTGTCACAAAGAAAGTATTTTGGACGACCTGTTTTGTTCAGCACTCGCTCTGGGTTCTTTATTTAATACCGTTGAGTCAGCTTCAAGATGGGCATTATATTTGGTGGCTACTAATTTGGCTTATCCCTAATATCCTAATTTCTTGGAAGTATGCGAGTTCTGAGTATCGCACTAATTCGAATAGTTCTACTTTACTCAAGTGATATAGATTGTAACTTATCTGCATAACAATTCGCATCACATAACAGCTAAACGCGCGGATTCCTAGACATCGCTTTATGATTATTAACCACCAACCCAGAGTCGACACACCGCTTACTGTATGTGTGCTATGACGTTCTCCAAAAATATGACTTGCCTAAGCGAAGTTGAAGTTGAAAGTTGGTTGCAACATCGATCGATTCCACACGCACCTTATCACGGTGAATCGGCCCCTCGATATTATACGCAGTTCTATACTCCTGTAGGACATCGTGCGATGGATGCATTTACTCGCGACTATTACACTCAAATTATTGGTGAAGGTGATACGCTGGTCCATGTTACAGATTGGTCACTTTATACTGAGAGTGATATGATTTCTGTAAAGGCTATAAGGAATTACGCGACGGAGGAACCTCGTCCATTGGTTGATGCTCCTGGTCATATAATCTGCTTTTCAGATATGGAGATTGGTGTTTCATTGTTTGGTCTCGCAGGGACTTTTGAATGGAGTGCTTACGTTTACTCGGAACGAAATAATTCTATTTTGTTTAACTGGGAAGGAGAGATATTTGATTTCTGGACAGATTGCAAAGAAGTGCATAATAAATTGGAAGCCATTTTACTGAGGTTTAGTCTTTCTGAGACTAACTAGGAGAACAATTCGCAGCATACTAATCTCATCCACGCGCTGAACCCGAAGATTTAATGATTACTAAACATCAACCCACAAACGAAGTGCCGCTATCTTGGATGAGATAGATGTGCTATGACGTTCTCTTAAATATGAAATATACATTAACATTCACATTGATTTGCCATATGGGTGTTTCTCTCCTGTCGGCTCAAAATGACCCATTCGGAGACGGTGAAGGAGCCAAAGAGATGAAACTTCCCGATAGGGTAGTTAAGAAAATGCCTAGTTCAATAGTCTGTAAGAATCTTGGTGAAAAGGGATGCGTTTATACGGTATCAGGAGTTATTAACAGTCTTCAGAAGAAAGAGCTAAAG
>CAXMOB010000386.1:0-3158 GCA_964194815.1 Vicinamibacteria bacterium
GTGACTGTAGTTAAGCTAATCCCTGGTGGTGCTATGCCTGGGCTTATTGAGCATAAGGGAGCTAACTGGAATGCCATTGCAACTAAAGCAATAGAAGAGGGAGCTGTGACCGAGATCGTATCGATTGACGGACTTACGGTAACCGTGAAAGAAATTTAACAACAACTAGAACAACAATGAATACAATAAACCTATTATTACAAGCACCTGACGAGAGTGGTAACAAACTCGCGTGGGTCTTCGTAGTCGTCTTAGCAATCTTCGCTATTATCGTCTTTTTCAAAATGCTGCGTATTGTGCCGCAGCGGCAAGCCTTTGTGGTAGAACGGCTGGGTAAATATCGCACCACCCTTCATGCGGGATTACACGTGTTGATTCCATTTGTTGATAAAGTTGCTTACAAGCATTCACTAAAGGAAGTTGCTATCGATGTGCCATCACAGATGTGTATCACCAAAGACAACATCTCGATTGAGGTGGATGGTGTGCTCTATATGCAGGTGTTGGATCCAGAGAAAGCAAGTTATGGTATCGAGAACTACTTCTACGCCTCATCTCAATTAGCCCAGACAACGCTACGTTCTGAAATTGGTAAGCTCGAGCTAGATAAGACCTTTGAAGAACGTGATTCAATTAACGCGAATCTTATTGAAGCACTTGATAAAGCGAGTGATCCATGGGGTTTAAAAATTACCCGTTATGAGATAGCGAATATTAACCCACCCCAGTCTGTAAAGGATGCTCTTGAGAAGCAAGTGCGTGCTCAACGTGAGCGTCGTGCTCAAGCGGCTCATTCAGAAGGTGTGCGTGAGGCGCAAATCAACGTTGCCGAAGGTGTCAAACAGGATGCAATTCTTAGATCTGAGGCGGAACGCGATAAGCAAGTGAACGAAGCTGAAGGTAAGGCGAAGGAGATTGAACTACTCGCTACCGCTACCGCTGAAGGAATTCGCAAAATTGCACGTGTGATCGAAGAACCTGGTGGCAAAGAAGCGGTAAACTTACGCGTTGCAGAACAATATATTAAAGAATTTGGTAACCTAGCGAAGGTAAATAACACCATGATTATTCCAAATAACATGAGTGATATTGCAGGCACGGTTGCTGGTCTAGCGAAAGTCTTAGACGGCACTAAAGCTCACGATGTCGCAAAAGGTATGGTGGTCGGTAATCCGCCCCCAGTCCCTGAAGCTTAGGCAATGCCAGACTTAGAAAGAGAAATTCAACGATGGGATCTGGGTGATTCCATCGTTGTTGGCGTAGATGAGGCAGGTCGAGGCCCGTTGGCAGGACCTGTGTCGGCAGGTGCTGTGGTTTTACCACGAGATTTTTCGCACGACCTTCTGAACGACTCTAAGAAATTGTCGGAAAAGAAGCGTGAGCTTATTTACGAGGAACTAGTTGCTCGCGACGACATTCATTGGGCTCTGGCTTATGCGGAGCCCGCCGAAATTGATGAAATCAATATCTTGCGAGCTACTCACGCCGCGATGGCTCGTGCCGTCGATGGCTTAGCTATCAAAGTCGATTATTGTTTAATCGATGGTTTGCCCGTTCCTCGTTTTCCCTACCCATCAGAAGGAATTGTGAAAGGGGATGGGCTTAGCTTGTCGATTTCCGCTGCTAGTATCATCGCCAAGGTGTCTAGGGATCGTATGATGCTTCAGTATGCCGAGCAATATCCTGAGTATGGGTTCGAGAAGCATAAGGGCTATGGTACCAAGGCTCATTTAGAAGCATTGGAGAAATTTGGACCGACTCCGATTCACCGACGTTCGTTCAGTCCAGTGGCTCGATTTTATGATGAATCACCTGATGGCTTTCGTTTGAGGGCTGAGTAGCCGGCACTAGTGCTTTATCCAATGTCCGCTGTAACAAAGTTTATATCCTCTGTACGATCATTGCTATATCGTCGTTTTTCATGGCTACTACAGCAGAAGTTTAGCGTAGTGAAAAGAGATGGCGAGCGTTTGAGTTCGAAGGAGGTGGGGGATCTAGGTGAGCGTATTGCATGTCACTATGTGAACGCTAATGGCGGCAAGGTTATTTATAGAAATTACAGAGGCCCCAAAGGTGGTGAGCTAGATATTGTGGCACGTGATGGTAAACTTCTATGTTTCATTGAGGTGAAGGCAAGGACATCGAAGTCTGAGCACAGTCGACCAATGGATGCTGTTGATTTCAAAAAGCGTCAATACATCATCAGAGGGGCACATGCATGGTTGGGCTTACTCAAGGACGAGGATCATTTGTGGCGGTACGATGTAGTCGAGGTGATTCTGCAAGAAGGTGAGTTCCCTGAACTCGTTTGGGTCAAGCAAGCATTTGTGGAGAATGCTTAGTTAAAATTGAGTTTTTTGAGCGCTTATTTAGAAAGTTACTCACTCGTCGGGGGTCACCAATTCGTCAGCTAGATGAGCAAGCGAACCTTTGCGAGACTTCGCGAATACATAGGCAATCAATCCGTCTGTGACCTTCCACAAGGAAATGCTAAAGCCGATGATGCAGGTCACTAGCACTGCTTTTGGTATGGATCCTAAGCCAAAGCTAATTGAACAAAAGAGGGTGACAGCTAGGAAGAGTATCAGTATTCCTAGGGTAATTTTTTTAACAGCTATGGATCGAATAAAACTAACACGTTGATTTAGTGCTAGGGTATACATTCTTTTTGAGGTGTTGAACTCGATCTTATTGAGACGCATACATGTATCAACTTTCTCCTTCGGTTCACCAGATAGCACCATAAACAATATTAAATTATAATTTGGGTGCTGGCTGATAGATAGGTTCATGGGCTTCAATACATTTCCACCATTAAGTAGGGGGATTATTTTCAATATAGTATTTCTGCAAAAAGACGCAAGGTAACATTCATTTAGCATTGTAAAGCTATCGACTTCCTTATTGAGTGCTGAGGTGTCACCAGCACTTGTTGATGGGGAGATTAGGCCGTTTCTCGATAGGCTTTGAATGAAGTGATCATTCTAATGACAAGTACATAAAAAAGGAGGCACCTCATTGAGGAGCCTCCTTTAGAAAAGTTAATGTTGTATCGTTTTAGCGTTCAGGACGACGTTGAGTGTTTCTCTTCGGTGCTGGTCTGCCCGACGGTTTTGAGAAACTACGCTTACCTGGGCTGCGAGAGTCCGAGCCACGTG
>CAXMOB010000387.1:0-3322 GCA_964194815.1 Vicinamibacteria bacterium
ACTTACTACTTGCATGGCTGCTGAGAACCCCATAAGTTCCCGCTTCGGAAATCGTATGAAAGCTATTCTTGCACTCGAAGACGGCCGCACCTTTGTTGGTGAAGCATTTGGACATTCTGGAACCACTACCGGAGAGGTCTGTTTTAACACCTCCATGACTGGTTATCAGGAAATTATCACTGACCCTTCCTATCGAGGTCAAATTGTCACCATGACCTATCCTATGATAGGTAACTATGGGATCAATGATGAAGACAATGAGTCTGCAGGTCCACACGTGAGAGGCCTCGTTATCGAGGAACTTTCTCCAGTGGCTTCCAACTTCCGTTCAAATCAAGATCTCGGCAGCTACTTTGCTGACCACAAAATCATCGGTATCCAAGGCGTCGACACCCGAGCACTCACCAAGCACCTTAGAACGGCTGGTGCCATGCGTTCATGCATCTCTACCGAACTCACCATAGAAGAAGCGGTTCAAGCCGCTAAGGACTCAGCTCCAATGGCTGGTTCTGACTTCGTAAAGGAAGTTTCTACTGATAGCAACCACCTCTGGGAAGGCGAATCACGTCAGTGGAACATCCCTAGTGTTTCGCAAGAACGCGAGGGCTACTACGAAGATCTCGCACCAGTGAAATACAAATTGGTGGCATTCGATTTCGGCATCAAATACAACATTCTCCGCAACATGCGTCAGGCTGGCTTCGAGATCACTCTCGTCAACTCACGTGCCACTGCTGAAGAAGTGCTCGCCATGGACCCAGATGGCATCTTCCTTTCCAATGGACCTGGAGATCCTGCTGCTCTCAGCTACATCCACCAAGAAGTAAAGAAGCTGCTCGGCAAGAAGCCAATCTTCGGCATCTGCCTCGGTCACCAAATCCTCACTCACGCATTCGGCGGCACCACTTACAAACTCAAGTTTGGGCACCGTGGTGGCAACCAGCCAGTGAAGGACCTGCGCGATGGTAAAGTAGCAATCACTGCTCAGAACCACGGTTTCGCAACCGACCCTGACTCACTTTCGGATGATGTAGAAATCACCCACCTTAATCTCAACGACGGCACTGTTGAAGGATTTCGCCACAAGGTTTTCCCTGCATTCTCAGTGCAGTATCACCCAGAAGCTGCTCCTGGACCAAACGACGCGATCTACTTCTTCGAAGAATTCGCGGGTCTCATCGAAAATTTCAAAAAGGCATAAGTCATTTGGGGTTCATCAGGGTCCAATAACTTTCATCGGTTAACCAATATCCAACAACTAATCTAATGAATACAATCATTTGCGGTCTCCAATGGGGAGACGAAGGTAAAGGCAAGATCGTCGATTACCTCACTGAAACTGCTGACGTGGTAGCACGTGGCCAAGGTGGCAACAATGCAGGCCATACGGTCATTGCAAACAACACCAAGTATGTTCTTCACCTTATCCCATCTGGAATCCTTTGGGACAACAAGAGCAACGTCATCGGCAACGGCGTGGTCATGGACCCTGCTGGACTCTGTAAGGAAATCGCGATGCTCGAAGAAGCGGGGATCGTGGTAGACGCTGACAAGCTCATCATCTCAGATCGTGCTCACGTGGTGCTTCCATACCACCGTGAACTCGACGCTGCTCGCGAAGCTGCTCTCGGCAAAAACAAGATCGGAACCACTAAGCGTGGTATCGGCCCAGCATACGCTGACAAAGCAAACCGTTGCGGCCTCCGCCTCGCTGACATGCTCTGTGAAGAAACCGCTCGCGAACTCATCAGTATCCGTCTCGAAGACGCCAACCGCACGCTCGCAAGCTTCGACCTCCCGACCTTCACGGTTGAGCAGGTGCTCGCAGAAGCGCTTCCTGCGATCGAACGACTTCGTCCACACATTTGCAACACCATCCCACCGCTCTACAAGGCATGGAAAGATGGCAAAACTATCCTTTTTGAAGGAGCTCAAGGATCGCTCCTCGACATCGACTTCGGAACCTACCCGTTCCTCACCTCGTCCAACACCACTGCTGGTGGGGCGTGCACAGGATCAGGACTTCCACCAAACGCAATCGATCGCGTGATCGGTGTTTGTAAAGCTTACACCACACGTGTTGGCGAAGGCCCAATGCCTACCGAAAACGATGACATCTCAGCTTACTTCCACGCTAGAGGCATGGAGTTTGGTGCAACTACCGGTCGTCCACGTCGTTGTGGCTGGCTAGACACAGTGCTCCTTCGCATGGCTGTGATGGTAAATGGTGTGACTGACCTCGCAGTGACTATCGTTGATGGTCTCGACGAAAAAGAAACGCTTCAAATCTGTACCGCTTACGACATCGATGGCGAACGTCACGAATTCCCACCAGCCAACCGTGCTGCTTGGGATAAGGCCATTCCTGTCTACGAAGAACTTCCTGGTTGGCAGGCTGACACCACTAAATGTCGCTCATGGGATGATCTCCCAGAGAATGCTAAAGCATACCTCAATCGCCTCAGCGAACTCGTTGGAGCCCCAGTTTCCTTCATCGGTAACGGCCCAGAGCGTGAACAAACAATCATCGTCGAGAAAAACTAATCGAAGTTCCTGCGTCAGCACCGCTAGTTGCCGGAGCTTGCCTCAACACTTTCTAAAAGCGACCTGCGGGTCGCTTTTTTTATCCCCCAAGGAAAGGGCGAATACGTGGCGACGGCATCTTGCCGCCAAGCCCACCATCAAAAACTCTAAGTGGCATAAGGGCTCTAGTGGATTGATGTACATTAGCACTCTAGAATCTCGCCGTTAAAATCGGGCACAAAAAAAGGCCCCCCTGCAGGGTAGCCTTCTTATAAAATATAGATAGATCAACAGAACCTAGTCCTCGCCATCTCTCTCGTCATTACCATTATCATCTCCTTTTTGCTTATCTGCAGACTCCTGAATATCCTGTAAGGCCGCAATAAAGTCGGCGAGGATCTCTTCTGGCACCATGATCGTGTCGCGATTTCCGCTCACATCTTCTGTGATTTTCACCACCATGCCCCGGTTATTCTGCTTTAAATCTAAGAAAAACTTCTTGCGATCAGTAAGAATTTTCTCGGTGTGAAGGAGGTCGCTGTTGTTGTTGTATGGTTTATCTTGCATCTAATGCCTACTTTTAATGATTAAATCCCCTCAAAAACGGATTAACCGATGTGAACCCATTCCGGCACAGACGTCAACAAAATTGATGCCGAACCATGCCTTAAGCGACCCACGATTACAAAATTTTCTAAAACAAACCACATTTCTCACTTGGCAGAATTTATCAGTGTGCTAGTATGAATTTTCTATGGTAAAGCACTTAGTATTAGCGATCATCACAACCACCCTAACA
>CAXMOB010000388.1:0-1184 GCA_964194815.1 Vicinamibacteria bacterium
GTATCTAAAGGAACTAAGAAAAGATGCTTGCCTCGGTGTCTTTATTGGATATGTAGGCTACTATGCTCGTGCCATTTCTATCAACACGGCATCGAACACAGTAAATAACAAATAGAAACAAAGTGATGAAGAATATAAATAAAATCATAAACTGCGTAATCGCTACCGCTGCTCTTATTACTGGGGCACTGGCGAAAGAAGTGGTTCCAATGACTAAATCCAATTGGATTGGTGCCGCTCAGACCTTATCGGTGAAGGATGGTGTCGTAACGGTAGATGGTATGCTTAAAACCTCTACATTCTTGCATCTGAGAAAGGCAGTGAAGAACTTTGAACTAGAAGTTGATATTGAGATCTTAAAATCCAAGGAAGCTACCCATTGGGCTTCGGTGGTGTTTCACGCTGATAAGGTGAAGGGTAATAAGAGCCCTTGGAACCAAATGACAGTCAGGACCAATACCGCTCTTAAGAATGGTGTTGCAATAGCTAGCTTCAACAAAAAATGGGCTATTTTGGAAACTGGAAGAACCAAGAAAACGGACATTGCGAAGAAGCATTTTAAGCTCCGCGTGCAAGACTCCATAGTGAAGGTTTATGTCGATGGCGTGATTGTGCTCAATGAGAGTTTCTTGATGTCCTCTCAAAGTGGCTCTATTGGCCTATCAGCATCCGGCTGTGTGGCACAGTTTAGTGGTCTTAAAATCCTCGATCTCCCTGACACGAAGGAACTAAAGGAACGGGATAAGAAACTCAAACCCATGAAACTGATTGCCCATCGAGGTTATTCGAAAGTGGCACCTGAAAACACGGGGAGCTCTCTTAAAAAATCGATCGAAGCCAACGCCGACCTTTGCGAATTTGACGTGTTGATAAGTCGTGATAAGCGGGTTGTCCTCATGCATGACTCCACTGTAAACCGAACAACTGATGGTCAAGGGAGGGTCGCTGATTTAACGCTGGCTGATTTGCAGAAACTTGACGCTGGTGAATGGAGAGGAAAGCAGTTCAAAGGTGAGCCAATTTTAACTTTAGAGCAGGCCCTTAAGTTGTTTGAAAAAACCAAGACTGTTCCGGTGATCGAGATTAAAGCTCCTGCAGCATCCAATGAGGTCATTCGTATTCTTAAAGGAAGCAATCAGCGGGCTGTTGTTATTGCCTTTTCAGAGCAAGTCGTTAAGCATTTT
>CAXMOB010000389.1:0-2498 GCA_964194815.1 Vicinamibacteria bacterium
GTTAGGATCAAACCTACAAGGAGTTCTATACGTGTTAGACGAACCGACTATTGGCCTTCACCCACGTGACAATGAAAAATTACTCGACACTCTTGAGCTACTTAAAGACCGAGGCAACTCGCTCCTAGTGGTAGAACACGATGATGAAACGATGAGACGTGCTAGCAAGATCATCGACCTTGGTCCTGGTGCCGGTGTGCTCGGTGGTGAAGTCATTGCAGAGTTAGAGCCTAAGCACCTGACTCAGAAGTCTGCGTTAAAGAAGTTCCCTGGTTCAACAACGCTCAAGGCGATGACCCATCCGATCATTCATCCAACGCGTGGCAAACGCAGAACCATCCCGAAGGTCGCTGCTAAAGACGCCTGGCTCAAAGTAAACGGCTGCACACACAACAACCTCAAGGATATTGACGTCCGCATCCCAATTGGTCGTCTCACTGTCATCTCGGGAGTCTCAGGCTGTGGTAAGTCATCCTTCATGCGTGGCACCCTTGCACCGGCCGCGAAGGATAATAAGAAGAATGCCTCATGGAAATCCTTAGAAGGATTCCACGCGATCAAGCATTGCTTTGAGGTCGACCAAACACCGATCGGTAAAACATCTAGATCATGTCCTGCAACTTACGTTAAAATATTCGACGAAATACGTAAGGTATTCGCCCTACTGCCAGAAAGCAAAATGCGTGGCTACACCGCTAGCCGCTTCTCGTTCAACAATGCTGAAGGGCAATGCCCTGAATGTAGAGGCAATGGCCGCATCAAGTTAGAAATGGACTTCCTGCCCACCACGCGAGTCTCTTGTGAAAACTGCCGTGAGATGCGTTACAATGATCCAACCTTGGAAATCCGCTACAAAGGTAAGTCGATTGGCGATGTGCTACGCATGAGCATAGCTGAAGCCTCGGAGTTCTTCGCGGTCCACAGTAAGCTCGCTCGCGTGCTCAGCCTACTCAACGACACCGGCCTTAGCTATCTTCAGCTCGGTCAAGCCAGCCCAACGCTCTCTGGTGGCGAAGCCCAACGTATCAAGCTGATCGCCGAACTTGCCAAAGGTCGTGCCAGACCGCTTTCGATGCAAAAGGTCGTCACCAACCTCTACTTGATAGAAGAACCAACCATCGGTCTTCACCAAGAGGATGTGCGTAAACTCATCGACGTCCTCCATCGCTTAGTCGACGAAGGCCATACAGTCGTTGTGATCGAACACCACACTGCCATCATGGCGGAAGCTGATTACTTGATCGACATGGGCCCAGAAGCTGGTGAGAAAGGTGGCAACATCGTTGCCCAAGGAACTCCTGAAAAAGTTTCAAAAAATGCAAAGTCCGTAACAGCTCGCTTCATTTCACAAGTGCTCTAACTGGCAGTTTTACACAGCAAAGACAAACTCACACCCCTATTACCTAAACAAAGCCCCAGATCCCTCAAACGGTTCCTCCACATCTTCCATAGCAGGAGGTAAAACAGCGACCGCGATGTCAGGAATCGGTATTTTAATGACACCCTGAGTTGACTCTACTGTTTTTATCACCACTTTCGAGTAACTACTCGGAGAAGACGGAGTCTTCTTAACAGCTCAGCTGATTTTGCCATGAGGCTGATGAGGCTCCCTGTTTACTTCTTTATGAGTCACTTCTGTTTGACTAGGGAGTTCGTCCTTCTTCGTCGGAGCATCCTTGACAAGAATAGACTGACAACTGCACACCCCTATCGCTACACATCCGATAGCTATCCATTGATTCATAACTTCCATTGTAGTTAAGACGATCTACTCCTCACCTTTCTTAGTAAAAAAATCTTCGCACGCTCCTTCAAATGGCTCAACTGGATCACCCATTTCAACCTTGAGGCTAGGATAGTGAATAGGCTGGGGGAGCCGGAACCAGGAAGATATTTTAACGCCCTGCCCATATGGACCTAGCGTTGTTAACGCATTAGAAGCACCCTGCCCTACCTTCTCCACTCTAGTTGTGATCACACATCGCTCCTCCTCAACAATAACGTTTGGAGTCGGTGTTCGCATTTACGGCTCCTTAGTCAGCATGGAAGCTAAATTGCCTTGTAGCCATGAATAGCACACAGTCACAACGGACAAAAAAATCACCACAAGTAATATCATCCAGCATCGTTTCATCTACTATAGAAACGCTCCAACTCAGTAATTCTTAGCCCAAACCTACCAAACAGGAAATAACATCCCTTCGTCGACACCAAAGTGCACCCATCCAGTAGATCTATCTTGGCTTGCACAATGAAGACTCGATAAAAACGGATGGACTGCAGCATCGCACTTCAGCTGAATCGCCTCACGCACATGCTTCTCGGTATTGCAATCAGAACTCAAGTGTCCCACGATGACATGCTTCAATTTCTCACACGCGATCTCTCCCAACAGTTCAGCGGCTTGCTCGTTAGACAGGTGACCATGACGCGATGCAATACGTTGCTTGATCGACCAAGGACGTTTCATATCCGAATCCAACAACTCTTGATCATAG
>CAXMOB010000390.1:0-16275 GCA_964194815.1 Vicinamibacteria bacterium
GCATAGCGGGCTATGTGACTGACGCACAACGCCGCTAGCATTGAATCATTCGGCGTCCTTTCTCTCGCTCAGCTCCGCTGACTATTTCACCCCAACGTTAAAAATTATCATTACGCTAAGATAACTGTTCAATTGGTATTAACACGATTTCACTATCGTAACAGGATATAGCTCACCCCGCCACGGCAACTGATTATCAACGCCGGGGGCAAATAACAGAATAGCCTATGAGGATATCCCCATAGGCTATTGTACAATCCTTTCGAGAAATTTAATCCTGCAACGTTTGCTTGAGAACATCTGGCTTCACCTGTGGTATCGCTAGGTCACTAGGCTTCACTTCAAGATGGGCAGAACCATTCAAGTCTGAGTTGATATCTTCGAGCACATCAAGTTCAGGACGAAAGTCAGCTGCATGGTATGATGAACGCACCAGTGGCCCAGATGCCACGTGACGGAATCCAAGATCTTCAGCATACTTCTTCCAGTATTCAAATTTTTCAGGGGTCACATATTCCACTACCGGAAGGTGCCGCGGAGTCGGGCGAAGGTATTGACCAAGAGTGAGCACAGTCACATCGTGATCGAGAAGATCCTGCATTGCTTTTTTAATCTCATCGTCCTGCTCACCAAGTCCTAGCATGATGCCTGACTTAGTGGCCACTTTACCAGCTACCATTGCCTTAGCCTTTTTCAAGACACTCAATGAACGCCAGTATTTCGCACGAGATCTCACAAGTGGAGTCAACCGTTCAACGGTTTCGAGATTGTGATTGAAAATGTGCGGTCGCGCTACCATCACCATTTCGAGAGCCCAGTCGCGGTCGTTAAAGTCCGGCACTAACACCTCGATCACGACATCAGGATTCACGATACGAATCTCATTGATCACTTTCTGAAAGTGCTCAGCTCCACCGTCTTTGAGATCGTCACGAGCCACAGCAGTGATCACTACGTGCTTCAAGCCCATACGACGAGTTGCCTCTGCTACACGCACTGGCTCATCTTCTTCTAGTGGGTCAGGACGCGCAGTCTGGACTGCACAGAATCCACAAGCACGAGTGCATTTTTCGCCAGCGATCATGAAAGTTGCAGTTCCCTGACCCCAACATTCCCACCGGTTTGGGCACTGAGCCTCTTCACAAACCGTGACGAGGTTCAAGTCTTTCACCATCGACTTTGTGTCCCAAAACACAGGGTTATTGGGTAAGCGCACCTTAATCCAAGATGGCTTTTTATCGACGTGTAAAGTGGGATCCATCTTCATGCGAGGTCCCTTATTTGCTCCAGCACAGTTCATAGTCACTCTACGTAGCACTGAAACCGAAGATGTAAAAGCGATTTTTTACTATTTAAGAACGAATTATGTTCCTTTCAGTACACAAATAAACCTATATACAGAAAGGATTAAAGGGCTTTGGATATCATGAATTGACCTATGCTGCCCTCCCCGTAATAAGCACAATGTCTGCCTATAGATTATCTAAATATACTTACTAAGCTCTCTTTTTGCCTTTTCTGCCAGTCTGGGTCAGCAGCTTTCGCTGGTACGCTTTTTCTTGATCCTGGAAAATTGGAAACAGAAATTCCTCAATCCAATCGAACGCGGCCTGTTCACCATCGGATTCATAGACACGCCCAATCTCTGCTTCAACAGCGGTTGGGTTACCTTTACGAGTCAGGAAGTCATTGGATGTGAAGCGCACGAACATTTCGCCCTTCATTTTTCCATGCTCGCGCAGGATCCACCGGCGAACGTAAAGTGCCAAAACAGCATCACCAACCCACGCTTCTTCACGTAATAGAGTTAGTGCCTCATCTTTCTTTTTAGGTGCAGCCATGGTCATAAATGCCGTCACCCCTGAGGATAACGGCATGAAATTAATTATTCTACGTAATTAACGAGGAAGTGGGAATGCCTTATTGAAGGCGAATACACGACCTTGAAGATCTTTCAACTTCGCAGCATCTGCGTGATTGCTCAATGCTTCATGAATGAAGTCAGACACTTGCTCTAAGTCAGCTTCCATCATTCCTCGTGTTGTGACAGCTGGAGTTCCGATGCGGATACCACTTGGCTTGAATGGGCTAGCAGTGTCGAATGGGATAGAGTTCTTGTTAATGGTAATACCACAAGCATCCAATGCGTCAGATGCAATAGAACCATCGATTCCTGCAGGACGAAGGTCAACCAACATGAGGTGGTTGTCAGTGCCGCCAGAAACGATGCGGTAGCCATGCTTGATCAGGCGGTTTGCCATGGCTTGAGCATTCTTTACAACTTGCTGTGAGTAATCTTTAAATCCTGGCTTTAATGCTTCACCGAAACAAACTGCCTTAGCTGCGATCACATGCATGAGCGGTCCTCCTTGAATTCCTGGGAATACTGTAGAGTCGATTTTCTTGGCGTATTCTTCCTTACAAAGAATGATACCACCACGTGGGCCACGAAGTGACTTGTGAGTCGTCGATGTCACGAAGTCTGCATGAGGCACCGGGTTCTGATGAACGCCAGCTGCAACGAGCCCTGCGATGTGAGCCATGTCAACAAAGAGGTAGGCTCCAACTTTCTTCGCAATCTTGCCCATGCGCTCGAAATCAATCTCACGTGGGTATGCAGATGCACCAGTTGTGATGAGAACTGGCTTGAGTTCCTCCGCTACTTTTTCAAGTGCGTCGTAATCAATAAGCTCATCTTCTTCACGCACACCGTAGTGAGTGACTTCGTAGAACTTACCAGAGAAGTTTGCTTTATGACCGTGAGTCAAGTGACCACCGTGAGCGAGATCCATTGTGAGGATCTTATCGCCTGGCTTAAGCACGGAGAAATACACCGCTGTGTTTGCCTGCGAACCTGAGTGCGGCTGCACGTTTGCGTGGTCAGCACCGAAAAGCTCCTTGAGGCGTTCGATCGCTAGACGCTCAGCAACGTCAACATGCTCACAACCACCATACCAACGACGCCCAGGGTATCCCTCAGCATACTTGTTGGTGAGAAGGCTGCCTTGAGCTTCCATTACAGATTCACTAGTGAAGTTTTCAGAAGCGATGAGCTCGATGTGACTACGTTGACGTGCACCTTCAGCCTCGATTGCTGCAAAAATTTCCGGGTCCGTGGTCGCAAGACGGCTGCCTGAAGCTGCACATACGCGTGGTTCGTGACGACCTGCTTCAAAAGTAGTCGAGAGGAATGTATCCACCATTGCAGTAGCTTCTTCAACAGAAACATACTTTTGGCCGAGGCAAAGGACGTTAGCGTCGTTGTGTTGACGTGTGATTTCAGTCTCTTCAACTGAGCGTGCATTCGCGGCACGAACACCTTGGCGGCGGTTCGCTGCGATGCTCATGCCCACACCAGAGGTGCAAACAAGGATACCGAAGTCAGCAGCATTGTTCACTACAGCGAGTGACACGTTTGCTGCATAGTCCGCATAGTTTACGGAATCAGTAGAATGGGGGCCAAAGTCTTGAAGTGAAACTCCTTTAGACTGAAGGTGAGAAACGATGGCGTCCTTTAGGTCGACGCCTCCATGGTCAGCTGCAATTGCGATAGTATTGGTGCTCATGATGTGTGAGAATATTAAGTGCCCTGCATCGCCTGTATTAAGATAAATTGCAATACTGAATTAGGTAATTCTGCCTCAATAACTGACGAACACTCATGCTCTTTGACATCCTCGAATCAATTGCTGTCAACACGACACAAAAAAAGCCTCAATACCGAAGTAGTGAGGCTCTTAATTGATTTAAAGTTGGTTAAGCTCCGCCTTGGATCAATGGAAGGAGTCTTGCAACTTTTTCCTTCATTTCTTTACCAGGCTTGAACTTTACCACAGCGCGAGGAGGAATTGGAACTTCCTTGCCTGGGTCTTTTGGGTTTCTTCCAATCTTGCCTTTAACTTCTTTTACCTGAAAGGCTCCGAAGTTACGCATGACAACTGAGTTCCCTTGAGCAAGCTCTTCGGTAACTGAATCGAGGAATTTCTGAACAACATCGTAAACTTCCTGTTGAGTAAGGCCAGTCTTGTTGCTGATGTTGATGACGAGATCGCGTTTAGTGATAGTGGTTTCCATAGCAAATATGACAGTGAGAATGTCTGTGTGGACGTGCTACACGGGAATTTAGAATTGTCTCTAAAAAAATGGCACTAAATACATTTTTTTTCTAAATTAGATCTGTTGAAACGTCTTGAAGTGGGTTTTTACCAACCTAGGCAACATTTCATCTCCATACTTCGTAACACATTCTCGAGCAACACACAGCACATGAGGACCCGCCCCTAAAGGTAGATTTAACCCACCCTTTTGAGATGCCCTTTGGATCCAGTCCACAAAGGCAAACCGTGCTAAAATAGATGCCGCAGCAACGGCTAAATCACGCTCACCTTTTGTCTCTTGCTGCATTGTAAACGTAGAAAGGTCGATCCCCTGCTGCTCGACAGCACGTTCGACCAACTCAGCTCTAGCAAACTGGTCACTAAATGCCCGTGGGCAATCTGGGTTGCGTTCTTTTAGAGAAGCAATGACCCGTGCGTGTCCCCACGCCAACATGCGGTTTAGATTTCCAAACTTACCATAGAGTTCATTGTATTTTTCCGGACGCAAAGTCAGCACTTCGTAATCAATCCCTGGCACCTTTAAAATCTCGTCCTTGAGCTTTGCTATTTTACCGTCGGTCAACTTCTTCGAATCGGCCACACCAAGTTTGAGCAACTCGCGAGCCACATCTCGATCAACATAGACAGCAGCCACGACAAGAGGGCCAAAGAAATCACCCTTTCCACTTTCATCGACCCCAATGTGCGGCTCGAACATTTCTGGGCTGTGAATTTCTTCATTTCCCAGTCTCGCTTCACCAAGGATCTCAGGTTCGAACACAAACTTGACGAAGTCTTCCGTTTCACGCCCCTGCACAAAAATCTTCGGCCCTTTTTCATAGACAGTGACGGTGAGCTTTTCCTTCTTCGCTGAGAAAATGGCATATTGCTTCTGTCCAATCGTGAATCCTCGTTCCTCGAGTAGCTTCTTAAAGCTAGCAACCTTAAGCGGGTCGATGGGTGCCGTGTAGGAATTCATATGACTAATGGGTAGCGTCTAAACTAGCTAAAAAGCAATCTTCAAAAGGCACAAATGCGATATCATCACACGATGCGATGGGTTGAACCCTGCGTAAAGAATTACTCATAAAAGACGAGTCCGCGTGGCGGAAATCTTCTACAGTGTAATCCCCCTCCCTCACTTCAATGCCTAGCTGACGCGCAGCATTGATCACGCGTTGACGCATCACACCCGGTAGGCATCCAGAACGCAAAGCAGGAGTGTGGAGCAACTTGGTGTCGCCAAAGAAAATATTTGCGGTGCATGTTTCGCAAAGTTGATCTTGCGAGTTCAGCAGAAGAGCTTCATCGAAGCCATCGGCATGAGCCTGCTTCAAAGCTAAAGAAAAGTCTGCATACGAGGTGACCTTATGGCCAACGGTAGGTCGAGTCTCACTCAATTTAAAAGGAGACAGAGTCAGGCAAACATTACTAGAGGGTCTAGTGTACGGAGCTGCTGAAACCAACACTCGAAGCCCACTTAATGCCTTGGAGAAGGTCAAACGAACCCTGAAATTTTTCTGCCCTTGAGTTTTTAAAAACTGCTCCACAGAACTAAGTAGATCAGCCGATGGTAGTTCCTCATCTAGGATCGTGGCCAATGAGCGTTTGGCACGCTCAAGGTGCTCCTCTACCTCACAGAGTTGCTCTCCATCCCACAACAAGGTTTCGAAAACACCAAGACCAGAAGTCAATGAGCTATCTGAAGCTAGAGTTACCGCTGAAGTAGCTTTTACCTCCCTGCCTCCTTCATACATTGTTTGCCACATCTTGTCTTTATACTTTAAACGGGATCCACCTTAAATCCATTTAGCATATACATAAAATAGTGTAAAGTTCTTAGTCCACTAGTGCACGTACACAACTTTGAATCAGGTCACGAAGGTGAAAATTGGCTAATCACCAACCTATAGAAACCAGCCAAATAACTGGCAATCCTGAAATATCGTAGTAAATTGCACTAGGATCCCTCTATTTCTTACCCATGAAGCCAGTGCCCTTAGGAATCTTTAAAAAGTCCCCTGCCTCTAGAGGCATACTCAGAAATTTGGGATTATCATGAAAATTGAGTTCTGTCACCTTGCTCTTGCGGGTGAGTTGAATGCGACGCTCTGATCCGAATTGATTATCGCCACCAGAGACAGCAAGTAAGGTTTGTAAGGTCATACCCACTGTCAATTTGTGCGGGCCAGTTCTTTCGGCGTAGCCAGTGACATGCACCACTTGGGTTTCAGTCAGGCGTTCAAGACGAAGTCGTTCTTGCTCACCTTCCCAGCGTTGACGTGCAGCAACCACGGCAGCCTCGGCATCATTATCTTTAAAGGTAGTGATGGTCAGGATTGGTGATGAGTAAATCCCTTTAGATTTATAGGCTTCTGCAACCTTTACAGCCAGTTGTGATCCAGTTAAACCAGCAGCCTTAATTTGCATACCTTCTAGTAACGGCAAACGAATAACCCCTTCGGCATCGATCAAGTATCTGCTGCTCACACGAGAAACCTCTTCTTGAGGTACTCCAGAGATAAGCACATTGATCTGCATGTTTTTCTTCAATGTTTGGGCACTCAGAATCGAGCTCAAACCGATCAGCAAAGTTATCAATAAGGTGAAGTATTTCATAGATGTAGATAGTTAAAGACTGAGGTAAAGTAGCACAGCGTCAGTGACTAGTAAAGATCGCCATCTGATTTTTTTGCCGTAGAATCAGGTTCGACATTTTGATGCTTAGCAAGTTCCTCCGCTTCTTTCAATGCAGTTGGAGAATAATAACTATAGTAGCTTGTGTAATATTGGTATTCCGTATCACTACGCACGTCCACATTATTCAACACCACGCCAATGATATCACCACCGACGGCTTCGACAGATTGTTTCACACGCTGTAGTAACTTACGGGGAAGCTTACGGTGCTGAATGACAATCATGGTATGGTCGACTTCACTCGAAATCACTGAAGCATCACTCACCCCTAGAATAGGAGGAGAATCAACCAACACGAGATCGAAGCGTGACTTCACCTCTGTGATCATCTCAGTCATTCTACGAGAGTTCAAAATGCCGGCAGCATCCTGAGGTAATACCCCTGAAGGCATGAAGAATAAATTCTCCGTCTTGGTCTTCACCACTACATTCTCTAGTGAGATATCGGTCGTTAAGAAGTTCGACAAACCAATCCGGTTTTCAACACCGAGGTAGGTATGCATTTTCGGTCGACGCAAGTCGGCATCAATAATCAAGGTCGTGTAACCGCCTTGTGCACAAATGTAGGCTAGGTTCAACAAGGTTGTTGATTTTCCTTCGCCGGCACCACCTGAGACGACTGTCAAAGCGTTCGCGTCTGGCGATTTTCGATTAAACTCAATGTTCGTTCGTAAAATACGATAAGCCTCGGCATCAGGCGTAATGCCATTTTGAAGGTGTAGTAAGCCCACGTCCTGTGGCACCACTGCCAAAACCGGCACTTTAAGATACTTTTCAACATCTTCCATCGTTTTCACTGAGGTGTCCATTAATTCAATCAGGAATGCAATCGACAAACCAAAGATCAAACCTGCTGCGGTGCCAACACCCATGATCAATGGAATATTAGGACTGATTGGTGAAGTAGGGAGCCTTGCTGGTTCTTCAAGTACGATTGGTGCATTGTAGTAAGCAAACTGATCCTGAATTTCCTTTTGTTCTACTGTAAGACGAGTTAACTCAGTTTTAGCGAGTTGAAACTCTTCAATAATGTAGCGGTGATTATTGTAATTTTTGGTTTCAACACCATACTTCTCTTTGAGTGACGCTATTGAATCTTCAATCAACTTCAGCTCAGCACGCTTTCTTACTAAAATGTTCTTCACTTCCTTGCGCACGCTTTCCAATAAAACCGTCAATTCCTCTTCTTTCTGAGTAAGCAGTTGGTCTACCGTTTTAATCTTTGGGTGATTCACCCCATAACCAGCAATCAAAAGAGAGGCTCGATCACTCTTCAATTCGATCAAGTTATTGTATACTTCTATAGCACGTGGCTTAGCAATTATGGAGGTACTTGTTCCCAAGTGAGCAATCAGGTCTGCATCATTTTCCAGTAATGTCACTTCATTGGCCAATAACTCAAAACGCTTAATGTCATCTTGCGTCTCACGCATTGCGGCAGTTTTTGAATCGTACTCTTTTTTCGCCTGATTTTGCCAATCTGGCAATTCTTCAGCAGTGTAGGGCAATTTTGAATCTTTCGAGCTCTTGGCTAATTGCTCCTTTAAATCATCGCGACGCTCTTTCGCAGCATTATAATCTGCCTCTAGCTTTGTTTTGGTCGTTTTTGATAACCCAACTCGATCTTTTAAGCGCCTAGTTAAATAGGCAGTACGCACCGCATCTGCCAGTTCTCGTGCTGTCGTTTTATCGGCATCAATGGTAGTCACCTCCATGATGCTACTGCCTAACTTCACTTCGACCACAATTCTTTTGCGTAAACGAGATAATGCCACTGCGTGATCATCACCTAGGCCAGCAGAAAAACGTCTCACGGCACGACCATCAACGACTCCACCGTCCGCAATTTTCAAGGTCTCATACGAGGTCATTGCCTGACGCTGTGTCTCAAGGAAGTTACGATCGCGGTCTTGCGTCAACCCACCCTTATTAGAAGATTGAAGCACAAAGCTATCTGGCTTCACCTGGAAGCTTGTGTAAGCAGAATATTTCGGTTCGATCAAGGTAGTGATAGCAAAAGCCGTCACACTACATAAAATCAGAGTGAGAAGAATAACTCCCCAATGGTTTCGCACTACCTGCCAGTAGTCAATCTTCTGTGTGTTGTCGTCGTCAAATGAACTCATATTAAATTGTGTATGTATCTATCTTTGAAAAAATTGTGCTATCTTCCCTGATCACCTGCCTACCGTATAAACAGTTCGCTAAATCATCTGGCTAAATAGTTCGTTACAACAGTATTGCTTTCATAAGCCTGTTGGATGGTCAATAAACAATGGTTTAGAAAGTCCAAATTTTTCGGTCACCACTTCGGAAACTTGCCTCACTCCGAATGTTTCAGTCGCATAATGACCGCCGTAAATAACATTCAGGCCTAGTTCCTCCGCTAGAGGATAACTCCAATGTGGCCCCTCACCTGTAATAAAAGTATCAATTCCAGCAGCGTGCATCGCTTTCACCTCTGAACCCGCACCTCCGGTAATCACCCCCACAGTCCCCACTTGCTGTCCTTTTCCTGGGCACACATGCACTTCTCCCCCGACAGCTACTTCCACCTTCGAAACCAACTCATCAAGACTGCACTCTAGCTTCTGCTTTAAACCTAGCGGAAACCCCTTGAAATCTCCATAGGTCTCACTTGAATCCATTCCAATAGCATTTGCTAGCAATGCATTATTACCCCACAAGGGATGGATATCGAGTGGGATATGGGCACTGTAAATGGCTAAATTATGGTCGAGGGCCAATTTGATTTTACGGTAAAAAGGTCCCGTTATCTTCTCCACTCCCTGCCAAAATAAACCATGATGAACGATCAATAGGTCCGCCCCTGCGTCGACCGCTTTGCGAATCACCGGCTCGGAAGCATCGACAGCTGCAGCCACCACATTGAGACGGCCATCATTTTCTACCTGCAACCCATTGTGAGCACCAGAATAGTCAGGAATCTTTTGAATATCTAGAGCATCATCTAAGAACTCTACTACATATTTCATCTCAACATTCGCCATTGCTATAGTTCTAGCGGCTCAATCGTGGGTAGCGACTCAAAAATTGTACTAAATCGTCCGCTAGTGGTGCGTGCCATTTTAACATCACTTCACCATATTGCATTTTAAGGCTTTCTGCATGCAATGCTTGCCGTGGTAACATCAACTTACTAGCCATAGAAGCTGACCAACCAGATTCAATATGCTCTAGGTAAAATCTCTCATTGGGCCCATAGATTTTATCACCTACTAATGGGTGGCCCAACCATTGAGCATGCACTCGAATTTGATGCATCCTTCCTGTTTTCGGACTCACTCTGACTAAACAAAAACCCTCGTAGCGTTGTAAAACGTTGAACTTTGTCACGCTTTCCCGTCCCGAAGGCATCACTCTCTGCTTCAGCCAAATCGCGCTCTCCATCTCATCGCGTTGATTTCCTATCGGTTGATCCACCACCACTTCCTCCCACTCTGGCTGACCATCCATGATCGCCAAGTAGCCCTTTGCGACCTCACGCCGCTCCATGGCTCTATTGAAGGCTCGTGCTGCAGACTTGTGTTTCGCCACTAGAACCACCCCACTTGTTTCGCGATCCAATCGATTGATAATGGACAGCTTCACCCCATTCACAATCTCGTAAGCAAGCAATTGCTGTAGGCCGCAGAGCAAGGTTGCTTGCCCTTTTTTGTCTGTTGGGTGCACTATCAGTGGGGCTGCCTTGCTCACTGCAATCCAGTCATCAGATTCGGCGAGCACATCAAAGTCCGGCTCGCACGCTAATTGCACTTCGTCACTCACCTTTCTCTGTCAACTCCTTGACCGTTTTTACTGATAAGTTCACTAAGTCCTCATCTCTCAGTTCTTCTCCTACTTCTAGCATTTTCTTCCAACCAGTGACGCTAGTCGGACGACGTTTCACTAAGCTCTCTAGAACTTCCTTAGCCGCCTCGTAACGTTTCCGCCCAATTAATTCAGAAGCGTAAACAACCTCATAAGGTTCAATCACTAGTGATGGAAGCATGCGAGTGGGCAAACTGAGTTTATCACATAGCTGATCATACTCCAATGACCTCGCCACCGCACTATCCTCGCCAACACACCTAGATTCGATCGCGAGGATTCTGGCATGCTTAAAAAATCTTACCGCAGAGTGATACTCTCCGGTTTTCAAAGTTTGCTTCTGCACCTTCCCTAATATGTTCTCCAGTCCTTCCAAACGCTTTTTCAAAGAAGCCACGGCCTTTTTATCTCCTTTAATACTCGCTTTGCGTAAGGCCAAATATGTGCCCATAAATTCGTAGTAATGGAGTGCTGCTGACTTCCCTACAAGATGCTTCAGGCGATTATTTCGCGGCAACTTAGTGATCGATTCCTCAGGAATAACCTTCAACGATGACGGCAATGAAAGTCTCACAGCCAGTGAGTAACCTTCCCATAAAATCAGTTGGGTTCCCGCCGACCAAAGACGACTTTCATCGACAGGCAATTGCAAAAACATATCAGCAATCGCTCTCGCTGCAGCTTTATCGCCTCGTTCATACTTCACTGTCGCCAAATACAAATAAGCTTTCCACAGAGCATCGGCATCGGCATCGCCGACAACGTTCTCCTTTTTCCACTTCTCCAAGAGCTCTACAGCCTTTTCAAATGCCTTCTCCGCTTTCGCTAAATTTCCACAACGGTATTCATAAACACCAAGCCAATGCTTCCAGGTTGCCACTTCCCCTTGCTGAGCTAATTTACGAGCCACTGGGAGGAGCTTTGCCTCCAACACATCTGGTGCCAGTGGCGACTCTAAATGCATCACCAATAAATACTGTGCAGCCAATGGATGCTCCGGATTCTCTTTGTAGATTTTCTCAATACTTTCCAAGGCATTACGCTCACCTCGATTTGGTCGACCAAGAGCATTGTAGCCGTCTCGGCCAAGCACAGCAGCTAATAATGGAATCTGGAGATCTTTCGGATACTTCTTAGCGAGTAATTCAAAGGCTCGAGCTCCCACCTCACGTCCCTCAGTCACTAAATGAGCTACTGCTAGTGCAAAACCCCGTTCCTTTGCAGGAAAGAAAAACTGCCCCTTCACCTTATATTCCACCAACTCCAATAGACGTAACAAGGCTGCGTTCCTTTGCATTCCAAGTTCATGATGGTAGGGTGAAGACAAAGATAAGATCACACCCACATGCGCTATCAAACAATTCTCATCCTTGCGCAAGGCCTGACAAAAGTGGCGATACGCCTCCACATCCCAGCCAGCGTGTAAATAACTAAAGCCTGCCCAAGTATACTTTGCAGCATCGATATCAGGTGTGCTGACTAGCATCGCCAATGGAGAGTGGTCCTGAATCTCAACAGGCTGACTCACACGTGGTAATGACTTGGAAAACAAAGCCGACACTTCAGGTATCGCAGGTTTAGCAGATTTTTTCTTCTGCTCTTGAGCTAGTGCACCTGAAATCAGTAACACTCCCATACATACTATTTTTAGCGTCGGCATTCCAAAGTTCTAGCCTTGTCTCACATGAAGTCAACCCACGGACGACTTCATGCTTATCATTTTGTTTAATTATCCGATGCTGCAGCTATGGAATTTTTCAAAATCGCAGTCACACTATTCATCGATAGAATAGTGTTGGGTGCTTCACGAACTGTTCAGCACCCAATAAAACTACTCGCTAGTGACTCCTGCAGCTTCCTTACGATTAGAAACGTATGCCGCGTAATCAATCCACAAACGTCCTAGGCAAATAAACCCAAGCGTTGCCGCGATCGCCCACCCTTGGTCATGCACAAAACCCAGGTATGCAGTAACAGATGACAAGATCACAGTCGCTGTAAACACCCACCAAGAACGCTTTTGCTTACTTGGATACAATGTCGGAATCATCATTAACATGACATAAGCGGGAAACAAGGTTCCATAGAAAATCAAGATACTACGGTACCCAATCTCACCCACACTGATGAAACGCTTGATTTCATAAATCTCATACAGATTCTCAATTTTGTAGGCAATTTTGAAGTCAGTAAACCATTCGAAACTGATATTCTTCAAGGTGACTCCAAGAATAAAAACACTTAGGAAAATAACACCACAACCAATGAGTGCCGCCACAAATGCAGTCATCCAAAAGTTCCGTGAAAGCACAGCACATTCCTCACATTTGGATTGTTCCAACTTCTTAAATCGTTGCTTGAGCCAAAAATGCATCGACTCGAAGATTTCGCGAGCATGCCATGCCACCGTCAAGCCCATCTGCAGAGGAATGTGAATCACCAAAATAATCGCCCAAACACCAGTGAGGCGTTTATCTCCACCAGCAAAGGCATCCACCAACTTATGACCATAAGCGGTCGTAAAGATGATCATCGACGCAAACATCACCAAAAAACCAATCTTAAACGCTAGCTGCCCAGTCTTCCGAGTCGTCTTCGCACGTGCTCGAATAAAAGTAGCATCAAGGTAAGGACACAACAAGAAACCACCCACTGACGCTGGTAAAAACCACCACATATAGGATTCGTCGAGAAGTGGCTTCTGTACATAAATTTGAAACACATTCGTTTCCGGCAATATTAAAGAAACCGCAAAACAGATAATACTGATCATCCACACGATGAGTGAGAAAAACAAGCATCCCTTATCCTTCCACAAGGTCATGAAGATCCCTCCAATCAAAGCACTCAAGGCAAACAGGAATAATGCCAATGGCCCAAGAAGATTGGGTAACAAATACCCTGCAATATAAAAGTGATACGCAACGGTGACAATAGAGAATGTCAAAATCATGCCAAAGTGGCGATTCGGTAACTCTCTCGCGTCCTTCCCCTTTAACACTGTGCCCATTGCAGCTGCACCGATACAATTAGGAAGAGCAAAAACCAAAAATCCTGCCACCCCCATGTCTCGGATCAATAGTGCTGGCAGCACCATTCCAATCACCCACGTCCAACTTGTTCCCAAGTAAGCTCCCCATCCGAGGACTCCAAAAAGCCCTGTGGACTCTTTTCCGCTCGGGGCTGCCGATAACCAATGCTTTTGAATCACGCTTTAGCTTTTTGTTTAGCTTTAAATAGACGCTGAGCCATCAGACTCTTTGCTGCTATATGGAATGTCACCTTACTGGTTCCGATTTTTCTCATCTTATTTTTCATTTCAGCTAGCACATCAATCTCCATACGAAGATTGAATTCAGGTTTCGTCTTCATCAGCTTTTCGATGTCATCGACCAGACGCACTCGATAAGTGACATCAGAATGGCAAGGTAAGCGGAATTTATACTGAAGTTCCTTACAAACAACTGTATACTTCTCACCAACGTATTGAAAAATGGCCATTCCTCCAGCAATTTCAGTATTCGCTAGCAAGGCTGCACCAGCCATGGCATCATACCAATTCTTGTTAAATTTCTTGAACGGCAACACTGCTTCATAGACCTCACCATTGCGTTTACCCAGCTTCATTCCAGCTTTTGCTGCAAGGGGTAAGTAGATACTGGTCAAAATCTTATACCACAAGTTGTTCTCAAAACATAGCTTCGAAAGCTTCTGCTCGAGCTTACGATAGGTTTCCCCCCACCACCCGGTTGGTGGATATGCAGGAAGTTCGATTTGCTCAGGATCGAGCTCAGTATTTTCTTCAGAAGCCATAAATGAATAATGTCACAGACACAGGAAGCTAGACCAAAACATAGCGACTGACAAGACTGGGAAGCAAAAAACGAATACAATTACACTCAAATCCACTACACCTCATATTTTTTTTACATCAAACCTAAATTTTTACTTGGCAAAAGGGCATTTATCTCTCACTTTCCCGCTCCATCGCACTGGAGCGAAACTAATTTAACAAAACACACATTATGGTAGCAATCAGACTCAACCGCCAAGGAACTAAAGACCGTCCATACTACAAAATCGTAGCAGTTGACAACCGCAAGCGTCGTGATGGCCGCTTCATCGAGCAGGTTGGCACATACAACCCAATGATCGACGGGGTTAACTACAAGATCGACCTTGAAAAAGCAGACAAGTGGATCACAAACGGTGCTCAGCCATCTGACACTGTTAAGAGCATCATCAAGAAGGCTCGCCAGTCATCTCCCGAAGCTTAATTCTACCTCGCTCCAGTAGCACTTAGATTTACACTGCCACGTTGGTTCACCAACGTGGCATTTTTTTTGCCCACTCGGCAAGAACACGAGCGACCATTCTCCCAATCGACCGGTTTTAGAACATCTGTGAAATTTTCAACATTGACCTCTGTCTATCATTCCTCTAACTTTTGCGGGAATAGAAATGCGTTATCGCACTCTTACATTACGGTTCTATGAAACAACTAGTCGCTAGTCTCTGCATGTTCTCAATCATCGCTCACCTCTTTATGGGTGCGATGATGACCGTGCACGCTGCTGACTGTCATAGCCAACCAAGCACAACACCTGTTACAGAAGAACAAGCATCACACTCATGTGGTTGCTGCCATCATCACGAGTCTAAAGTCGTGCAAGTCGAGAATACCGATGCTGATACAGCTCGGCTGCTCAACCACCACCAACCTCATTGCACTTGCCTCAACCAGTCATTCTTGATCTTCACGAATGACACTGCAGTAAGTCAAAAGAACTCAGTTCCTGCTGTAACACAAGGTGAGGCCCCTCGTTTATTGGACACCAAGTGCTACCTCGCCGCGGCTCCATCAATCGGACCGCCGCTAAGACCAGATATTGGCACTCATATACGAGGCAGCTATGCCTCTGTTGTTTATTGCGTATTCATCGCATAACTTGATTTTTTGACACCCCAGTTTCGGGTAAGCAGTCTTTTGCTGTCTACTTGTTCACTTGATGCACCCAGGTTTTATCTTTTCGCATCCTTCCCTAATTTTTCAATTTTATATCAATGTCATGAAATCATTCATTCGTCCACTAGCTCTAGTGGCCACGCCCATATTCATTATCCCATCTTGCATGCCCAATCCTCGTGTCAGTATCACTGACAAGACAGATCTGCCGGCATTCAATACACCACGCCTCTCGATCGACCAGTCACCAGCTCTGCCTCTACAGAGCATTGCTAGACGCGTCACGGACAACCATCCGCAACTCAAAGCAGCCAAACTCACGCTACTCGAAGCCAAAGGTCACATCCTGCAAGCTGGACGCTATCAGAACCCGCGTGTGTCAATCGGATCAAACCTTTCCCTCCTCAGCCCAGAAGGTAGTATCTCTGGCGGATTCTCCCAGGTCTTCCCGATCACCAACAAGCTAGCCCTAGAAAAACGTGTAAGCAACGACGCCTACCAAATCGCGGAAGTTGAGATCAAATATGTCGCACTACAACTAACAAAAGTTGCTCAAGAATTGGCAGTCGATTACCTTGGTCTAGAACAACACCGGAAACACATCGATAAACAACACGCCGCCTTAGAAAAAGTCGCTATTTTTATTGAAGATGCAGCAAAACGCGGTGAACTCTCGTCTCT
>CAXMOB010000391.1:0-4373 GCA_964194815.1 Vicinamibacteria bacterium
TTGGGTGAAGGTTACTCGCTGTATTCTTATACAATCAGTGTTTTTCTTCAGTCACGATGCCCGCATCGCTCCTTTATCAAGCCTCGATTCTAAAAGAATATAGCTTCGCATAAGTCTCTTTTGAAACTCTAAATGGTATAATACCATTCTGAGAAACAAAAGAGTGTTATAGTCTGGAGGGTTGAGAAGTTGAAATTAAGGGGCTCTGCGAGGACCCCCTTTTTATTTTGAAGGCTGTAGATTTTGATCTACTTGTTTAAGAGGATGAATCATGAGGCCAAATAGCACGACGTAGTGGTGTCTTGAATGGCTGATTGAAATGCAATTAGCATTTCTCCACGTAGTGGGTGTAGACCTTGTTGCTGTATATGGCAGGTGCTTAGATGCTAAGTTGACTGCACGTAGGCTGGGGTGTAGGTGACTACGCCACGGTTGACTTCTGAGGGGACGCGGAAGATGCCGTCAGCGAAGAGCATTACGGATTCGTCCGGAAGGTCTTGGAAAAAATTGCTCTCATAGGCATTGCTCTCAAAGTTATTGGCAGTGATGAGCTGGTTGGAGGTTGTGATTTGAGAGATTGGGTAGCGATCAGTAGTTTGGGCCAATGGGGCAACTTCTTGTGTTGAAGGCGTGGTGTCTTGTGTGACAGCTTCTGGCACTGGATCTGGATCTGAGCCATGTGGGCTCATCGGCACCGGTGGCTTTATCGATATAGGTGCGTTTACTACAGCAGCGGGGGTGGCAGAAGCTGGTTTAACAGCGGGCACTTGTGGTGGTGCGTACTGCATCGGTTGTGCAAGCGTTTCTTGCTGAGGTGGTTGTGCAAGTATTGCTTGTTGAGCTGGTTGAAATTGGGACGGGGTAGTCGTAAGAGGATTGGGGTAGGATTGTGCGTTTATAGGCTCTGGGGTGAGCAGCTGAGCTTGTTGTCTAGCAAGGATAGTTTGAAAATCAGACATAGAGGATAGTTAGTTGTTAAACGCTGATGATGAGTTTAGCTAATTTGATCGTTTGCTTCAAGTGGAAAGTTGAATGACTCATGATATTTTTTAACTTTTACGAGTAGTTCATTCATAAAGTGTTACGTAATGTCATGGTTTTAAGATATTGACCGTATATTTATAGACTATCTATTGCGATGTTATACATTTTATCGAGGTTTTTTTCTTTTCGGAGTTGATTTAGCTCTACGAGAGAAATGGTTTTCTACTTTTGCAGTATAATGCTATAATTCGCCATTATGAATGTTGTCCGACCAGCAGAGGAGTCAGATCTAGCTCAGATTTTTGATCTTGCGAGTCAGGCTCCGGCTGGATTGACGACTTTGCCGCCTGACCTGGGGAAACTCACAGAAAAGGTAGTTGAGACGGTGAAGAATATTGAGTTTCCACCTACTGGACCACGTGGGGAGAGCTTTCTATTTGTGTTGGAGAGTGGAGATGGCAAGGTGGTCGGAACCAGTGCGGTCTATTCGAAGGTGGGTGGTTTCGAGCCATTTTGGACCTATGCAATTAAGTCAAAAGTGAATCGCAGTGCCACGTTGGAGCTTAACCATGAGGTGCGGTATTTGGAGATTAAGAGAGAGCATAATGGGCCATCTGAGATTGGTACCTTGTATTTAGATCCTCAGCACCGTCAGCATCATGCTGGCAGGTTGTTATCATTATCTCGGTTTCTTTTTGTTGCGGAGCATCGAGAGATGTTTGAGGATCATATTTTAGCGGAGTTGAGGGGGACGATTGGTAAGGATGGTAGTGCGGTATTTTGGGATGCGATAGGTGCCCATTTTTTTGGGATACCTTTTACCAAGGCGGATATGTTGGTGAATGATGATAAGTCGTTTATCGATGACTTAATGCCGAAGTTTCCTATCTATATCGATTTGTTACCTAAGGAAGCTCAGATGGTGATTGGAGCAGTGGCAGAGGAGACAATACCAGCATTACGATTACTTGAGCAAGAGGGGTTCAGTAGAATTCCTGAGGTGGATATTTTTGAGGGTGGGCCGGTAGTGCAGTGTCGGACCGATGCGATCCGTTCGGTGGCAGATAGTGTCAGTTACAATTTTGCAGGTATTGAAGATTTGGCGGAAATGCGAACTCACTTGATTGCTAATGTGAGTGCTCTGAAAGAATTTAGGTGCATTGCGTCGCATGGCAGAGTGGCTGGGGAAGAAGTTTATTTGTCAAGTGAAGCAGCAGAAGCGTTAAGGCTAAAAAAAGGAGATAGAGTAAGGATTTCTCCATTAAGGATCCCCTAATAAACCGTAGAAAAAAACCATGAACTTATCTGATACATTCGAGCAACTGTGGGAACAATATCGAGTTGCTAACCCGCAGGCTGGTCAAATTCATCAGCTGCTGCAGGACCGTGGTGAAGCCATCGTGAATGATCACGTGGCATTTAGAACGTTTAACCATCCTAATGTGAATGTTGCTAAGTTGGGGACTATTTTTGAGAAACTCGGATATGAGGCGAAAGGTCAGTATACCTTTGAGGCTAAAAAACTCAATGCGGTGCATTACGAGCACGCGTCTGGAGATTGGCCATTGGTCTTTATTTCGGAGCTGCTGCTGGATGATTTTTCACTAAATTTACAAGCCGTGGTTGGGTCACTAGCTGATCAAGTGGATGTCAATGCAACTGAGGCCGAGGATTTCCTTTATTCAGGAATTCACTGGATGCCGATCAGCCTTTGTTGCTATGAGCGTTTACTGGAGGAATCAGAATATGCGGCATGGACATCAGCCTTTGGTTTCCGGGCAAATCACTTTACTGTGCGTGTGAATGACCTGAAGGATTTTGATTTATTGAGTTTGAATGCCTTCTTGAAAGAGAATGGCTTTGGCTTGAATTGCTCTGGAGGCGAGATTAAAGGGAGTGCTGAGCAATTTTTAGAGCAGTCTTCGACATTGGCAGCGAACACAGATGTGCAATTCTTTGACTGTGTTAAAAAGATACCGTGTTGCTACTATGAGTTCGCCCAACGTTACCTACTAGCTAATGGTGAGTTATTCAGTGGATTTGTTACGAGTTCTGCAGACAAAATATTTGAAAGCACAGATGCACGGTAGCCAAGCCTATAATGTTACCAGAGGCTTATTACCTTAGCTAATGCGAGCACTGTTTTCGATAGCTTGCTTTAGTTGTATTGAACTCCACTGCCCTGGAGCTGTGGGTGTGTCGCCTAAGTAGCCGTAGTTTAGCACTGAGCCAAGCTGAGCGTAGAGCAACCGTGATACAGGAGCTAGGTCACCCATTCCCATGAGGGCGACAGGGTGGTCTGTTGACTGGATGAAGTCAGCACAGGTTTTGAGGTCGTCAGTGCTGTTGTGCATGACTGCGAACTTGGAGATGTCGGCGTCATAGGCTAATGCTTGTTGTAGTTTAGCCTTGAGGTCGTTGGGAGTTGTCTCAAAATTGTGGTAGGAAAGAACTAGCGTGATTCCTCGAGATTGGAGCCCTTTGGCCGTGGTGCGCATCTCTTCATAAGAGGATATTTCAATGTCCACATAGCTTGCGACTTCAGCAAAGCGTTCTAGACGGGCACAACGTTCTTTTACGGTGAGGTCGATAATGCCACCTTCTGACGCAGCTCTGCAGGTGATGAGAATTGGCATTCCCCATGACTTCACTCGAAGTGCTCCCCAAAGAGCGTCGTCACCTTCGCTCTTCTGCAAGCCGTCGAGACGAATTTCTAAGATGTCGAACTGAGGTGTGTGGTCGGATTCGATCGCTTGAAGTGCTTCGAGTGAACTAATTGATCCTACAGTTTTTGGTGAAAATGTGTCCATGACGTCGGTTGAGGAATGTGAAGGAATAGTAAAACAGTAATTTTTTCAAGCAGGATTTACAGTTACAAGTAGGGCCTGAATCAACTTAGAATAAAAAAAGCGTGATTGGGGGAGGAAAAGCTTGTGGTTTTTTAGTAAATGTGTATTTTTCGCGACGTCGCAAGACATCAAGTGTTACGGGGAGTAGCTCAGCTTGGTAGAGCGCTGCGTTTGGGACGCAGATGTCGCAGGTTCGAATCCTGTCTCCCCGACCATTTATATGACCGCCATTATCGCAAGATGTGGCGGTTTTTTTGCAAAAAAAATCAGGCGAAGTGGGTTTGAAGCACTTCGCCTGAGATTGATTAGAGACGCGTTAATTATTTAACTGTTGCTTCAAATCCAACTGCTGAAATAGCACTGAGGATTTGCTCATCTTTGATAGCTCCTGGCACTTTCAATGTGGCAGAGCCTTTTTTAACAATAACATCTGTAAGTCCAGGAATATTTGCAAGTGCAGACCGCACTTTATTACCGCAAACAGTAGCTCATTTCATACCAGTAATATTGACGGCGATGCTACGTGATTCGGTCGCTTGT
>CAXMOB010000392.1:0-16781 GCA_964194815.1 Vicinamibacteria bacterium
ATGGATTCCTCTGCCGGCGGATCTCCTTCCTGACGAAAGGCTCTGCGAACAACCCCTCGCCCACATAAAAATAGGAACCATCAAAAACGCACCGCTGGTAACCACCTCCGATCTAGCACCTGGAACCCATCCTCCGACAAAATACTCGTATGGGAAGCGCGCATGCAGCGTCGCACTCGGCGTAGTCTACGGAAGAGACATTGCCACCTGTGGTCCGGTTTACAAATCGCACATTGTCCGAGCCAATGAGATCGAGGTCCATTTCAACAACATCGGCAAAGGGCTTGCTTTTAGACATGGAAATCAACTTCAAGGGTTTGAAATCGCGGGTGAAGACCTGAAATGGCAATGGGCTGACGCCAAGATCAAGGACAATACGGTGATCGTAAGCAGCAGCAAAATTAAGGAGCCACGCCATGTCCGATATGCCTTTAACAAAACTTTTAACTGGGCCAATCTTTTCAATAAAGACCAACTCCCTGCATTAATGTTCACAACATCAACTAAGTAAAAAACTATGAATCGACGTGATTATCTCAGGACCAGTGCCCTCGCCGGTGCAGCATTCGCCTTCGGGCTTCGCCCTGAAACTAGTTATGGCTACGACGGTCCAAGAGGCGGCGATCTCGAATCCAGCCTACAGATCCTTAATCTATGGGAAAAGAAGTCCGAAGCGGTTCTCAAACTCTACAGTGCCATCTATAATGCGCTGGCGACTAGCCCGCAGGCCAGCTTTGCAACAGTGGCAGCGGACAAAATGGTGCAGACCCTCTGCAAGGAGCAAGGCATTACGCATTTCGGTGGGCCAATGCTAGGATGCCTAACGCATGACGGAGCAAAGGTCTGGATAAGAACAATCCAACCAGCGAAGGTGGAGGTGAGAGCCAAAGTCAACGGAAAAGAAATCACCTTCGGGCCAATCCTTAGTACCCTGGAATCGGACTTAACCGCAATTGTAACTGTCACTGGGCTCAAGGGTGGCACTACCACGCCTTACCGCGTCTTGGTTGACGGTAAGGAAATCTCCATTCCAGAACACGCTGCTATCACCACCCCCTCCAAGGATCCATCAGCCAGTACCCGCATTGCTTTCGGCACCTGTCAACACCGCTGGGGTATTGCTCACCGAGAGAACTCCAGCCAGATCCTTAAGCATCAACCTCTAGCTATGCTGATGTATGGTGACGTCGCTGTGCAAGACCGGCGCAATAATCTCGGCATGCACCGAGCCGACTATGCTATGCGGGACTTTCACCCGACCTGGCAGAATCTGGTGTGCTCGACCCCAGTCTACACCTCATGGGATGACCACGACTACTTCGACAATGACCTCTGGGGTATTCCTAAGAATTACACCGACCAAGATCGGCGCGATGTCCGCAAGGTGTGGACGCAGGCATGGAACAATCCTTACTATGGACTCGGAGATAAGGGCGGCGGAATTTTCAACCACACCAAAATCGGTCCATGTGACATCATCATGACCGACAACCGCTATTTCCGCAAGCGGGAGGGAAAGGACTGCTTCCTAGGCCCAGAGCAGATGGCGTGGCTTAAGAAAACCTTACTAGCATGCAAAGGTGAGTTCATCATCCTGTCCTGCGGTACAATGTGGAGCGATTATGTCTCCGGCGGTAAGGACTCCTGGGGAAAGTTTGATCCTGAGGCCCGCGAGGAGATTTTCAGTTTAATCGAAGATCACAAGATTCCTGGCGTGCTTTTACTTTCTGGCGATCGCCACGGTGCGCGTGGCTTCAAGATTCCACGCCCATCGGGCTACGAGTTCTACGAGTTCGAACCCGCCAGTCTTGGTGGCAGAAGTGGACCACCGCCGACTAGCGACAAATGGACAACCCAACTCTACGGATTCAGCAACAAATTCGCCTTCGGGGAGTTCACCTTCGATGTCTCTCAAGACGATCCGACTGTAACCTACAAGCTGGTCGAGTCCACGGGCGAGATTCTCTACGAGTTGACCCTCAAGCGCAGCCAACTCACCCCCGGCAACAAGTGAGATGGACATCGAACTCTTTCGATAATCCGCTAGCCTAACCGGCGCCTATGACCCGCCCCCTTAGTGGGGTTGGGACTGAAAAAGAATCTC
Organism: Vicinamibacteria bacterium; assembly: GCA_964194815.1. Classification (GTDB taxonomy): domain Bacteria; phylum Verrucomicrobiota; class Verrucomicrobiia; order Verrucomicrobiales; family Akkermansiaceae; genus Rubritalea. The sequence goes on from CAXMOB010000392.1 coordinate 2,105, forward strand.
CTTCTGCCATGAAATTTCATTTGATACTAATGAAACTGCACACAGTTATGGCTAACCGATTCATCAGTATCCACTAATAACTTATATGCATGGGTGCACCACTTACCAAACATATGAACATCTATCTTACATGCTCGCTCCGTTATCTTTCGGCACTTACCACACTGGCAACGTCCATGACCGGTTTTGCCGACGAGGTAGTTCAACCCAATGCTTTCATAGTGACTCCTCACATTGAGAAGATACTCGATGCAAACTGTTATGCTTGCCATGACGAATGGGAGCAGAAAGGAGATCTACGCTTAGATCAACTGGAGTCTCTCACCTTAGGTAACCGGCTTAATGTGATGAATAGGATGCAGGAGAATGTGCACTTTAAGGAAATGCCTCCTAGGAAAGAGAAGGAACAACCGACCGATGCAGAGCGAGCAACCTTGATCAAATGGCTATCGGGAGAACTAAAGAAACACAAGGCATCAACGCTTGAAGGCAAACTACGCATGCCGAAATACGCGAATTACGTTAATCATCAGAAATTGTTCTCTGGTGAATACTCTCACCTAAAGGCTTTTACACCTGATCGCCGCTGGTTGATCAGTGAGTACATCTTCGAAGATAAATTTAACAAATTACTAGATTACAAACACTCCCGTAGAATTGACGGTAAACAGGTTCAGATCCTAGGTAGCAATGCGAGAAAGGGAATCAATCTAACCAACCCCTTCCTACTAGCTGGAGATAGTGGAGTTCGTTATTACGACACCACAACCTTGGAAGGCGGTCATTTGTTAACCATGATCACCAATGCAAGAGTGGCCTCCATCTACATGATGGACAAATCCAAGAAGGGTGGTTATCTTCCGGTGGTTAAGCAAATCATGGCAGACCAGTGGCAGCGAGAGAAGACTTTGAATGCTCGGCAGGAGTTGGTGAATAACTGGATCACTCGTATCCTCGAAGACATTTACAAGGACAAAAATCAAGTGCTTTTCCCTAAGTTTGTGCCGGTAACCGTGAAGGCTCAAGAACCCAATAAGGGTAAGAAAAAGAAAGGTAAAAAGAGCAAAAATAAGAAAGACCAAATGAGTCAGATACTCCGTAGTGCACCAGATAAAGACTTGATGTATCACACGCTGCTGAAACACCAAAAGAGTGCTAAATCCGATAAGGAGCTGATTTATGCTTGTGAACGGGAGTGGTCCAATTACGGAGAGAACTCCTTTGTGATCGAAGCACGTGTCACATTTCTGTCTCGCTATCTAAAGCCATGGCGAGAGTCGATGGCGAAGAGGCGCTTGAAGCAACAAGCTTACAAACCCTTAGCCAGTTCTGAGATGGATACGATCCGCCAGACTATCCTGAAACTTCGTAAACAGGGTGATACGTGTAAAGCTATTGTCAGCAAATGCAAGGCGGACTGGGAGCAACACTTAAAGCTGCAGCAGGTCGCGGAAAGCACAGTGAGCGAAGTAAATATTGATGCTCTTGTTGGTGAATTGTTCAACAAGATACTTGGACGTGAGCCCGACAGTAAGGATTTGGAAAAGTATGCTCAACTTACACATAAATACTTTAAAATACTAGACAAGGAATCAGCTATCAAGAAATTGATCGGCACGATGATCCTTAGCTCGGAATTCGTCTATCGTTACGAGTTTGGAGTGGGCGAGCCGGACCAACACGGCAGGCGAATGCTCTCATCTCGCGATGCCAGCTATGCCATCGCTTACGCTCTAACTGACAGCAGTCCTGACGAAGAACTAGCAGAGGCCGCAAGAAACGGAAAACTGAACACAAGAGAGGACTTCAAGCGTGAAGTGCAAAGGCTGTTAAAGAAGAGGAGTCAGTATTACGTCATTGATAATAATTTAGGTGGTAAAAAAGGGGCTCCTAGCTTTACCAATATGCCCATCCGCGAGTTACGCTTCTTTCGCGAATTTTTTGGCTACCCAAAAATGCTTTCTATCTTCAAAGACAACAAGCGCTTCGGCGGTCTTTACATCCAATCGTCACCTCGAATTCTTTCGGAGGCCGATATGTTGGTTGAACACATACTAAACAAGGATAAAAACGTCTTCAAGGAGTTGCTCACCACTGACAAATTCTATGTCTTTCATAGTGGTGACAATGACGCCATGGGTGCAGCCTCAGATAATCTGCGCAAGATTTACGATTATTTTAAGGATAAGAAATGGCAGGGCCTAACGATCAAAGAAATGGAGCCGCATCGAGATTTTCTGAAAGGAGTGGGGATGGAAGAAGCTCTATCTAAGACAGGTAAGAATCTCCGATTTTTTGAAGACTCGATAAGCAGTATCATCATGCGCTTCGATAAGGGGCAAAAGAATGCCCCACCCTACTCGCCCAGACCTCAGGTTGGGCCGCTAGGACTGCTTCACGCAACCGCCGTGAAGAGCTATAATATTGATCTGACAAACTGGGATTATCCGACCACTCAGCCTGCTGCCTTGCCAAACCGCAAAGGCATCCTCACTCATCCAGCATGGCTGATAGCTTATGCTCGTAATACAGAAACCGACCCTATCCACCGTGGGATATGGATTCGGGAGAAATTACTGGCCGGTAGCATCCCTGCCACTCCCATCACAGTAGATGCGGTGGTACCAGAGGATCACACCAAGACCGTACGCTCCCGTGTCGCTACCGCCACCGAGGCGAAGTATTGCTGGACATGTCATGAGCACATGAATCCTCTGGGTTATGCTTTTGAAATGTTTGATGATTTCGGGCGCTTTCGTACCCAAGAGCCGCTTGAGCATCCTGACAACTTGATCAAGTCGACTCCACACAAAGGCGCTCCTCACCTCGATTTACGCGATCTATTCAAGACATTACCAGTTGATGCCAGAGGACATCTTGCCGGTACCGATGACAAGTCCTTGGACGGTGATGTTGAAAATGCACTCGACCTAGTAGAACGCCTTGGGCAGTCATCTAAAGTGAGGCAATCTATTATCCGCCATGCTTTCCGTTACTTTATGGGTCGCAATGAAACCCTTGCAGATTCAAGAACTCTCATCGAGGCTGATCAAGCCTACCTTAAATCCGATGGCAGTTTTGATGCACTTATCGTATCATTACTAACATCAGATTCATTCATTTACCGCAAATCTACTAAAAAATAAGATTATGACATCACGAAGAAACTTCCTCAGAACATCGACATTAGGAGCGGGAGCACTAGCACTGACCCCATCGCTAAAAGCATTGATCCAAGGTTCGGCCGCCAATGATACACCTAAACGCTTTATTTTTATCCGTAAATCAAACGGGCTACGTCCCGCAGAACTGGCTCTACCGACCTTCTCGCAAAAGGAGAAGTCCATGGAGGTAAAGAAACTGCCATTTGAGACTGATCTTGATGGCCATGATCTCCCAGTATGGTTACGAGGTCTTGAGGCTTACAAAGCCAACATGACGATTCTCCAGGGCCTGTCCACGAAGATGAGCAGGAACGGCCATGGCTCCGGGGCATCTGTGATGGGATGCTTTAAATCTGAGGGGAACTCACTCAGCAGCATCAAACGGGCGACGGTTGACTTCGAATTAGCGAAACTTTCACCATCACCGTTTGGGCACGTCGAGTTGGCTTTGCGTGGTGATTACAAGAACTTCTCCAGTGGTATCCTCTCTGGCTTATCAGCATCCGGACCGCAACAGCGAAACTATTGCTATGCTGATCCGGAAACTGCCTATAATCAGCTATTCGAATGCGTGACCAACCCCGATGCGGTGAACTCTGACAATGCGATGCTCGATTTTCTACGCAGCGACGAGAACTTTAAAGCACAGATGCTTAATGGCTACGAGAAACTCAAGCTCAGTAATCATGTCTTATCCATTGAGTCACTCCGCAAACGTAATATAGAACTTGAGAAAGTTTCTGGGAACATCCTCAAGTATCTTCCAAAAATGGATGCCATTCATGCTGGAGGCGGACTCAATGCCAACACCCCACAGAAACAGGAAGCGATGACGGAAATACTCACCTCCGCCCTCATTACGGGACTGACCAACGTGGTAACTTACACCATCGATGTCCTGATGACTCCTGTCATTGGTTTGCCTGGTAACGAGGGGGATCGGATGTCGCTGCACGCGATTGGTCACAATGAAGGTTACAGCGATGTTCCGGCCGAAAAAATCCGCGAGCAAATCCGAATTGGTCACATGCAACAAGTTGCAGCAATGGTTGAGCGCCTCAAGGCTGAGCCGGAAGGCTCGGGCACGATGTTTGACAATACCATGATCATGTATTTCCCAGAAGGTGGAGAAGCACACCATGGTCAAGGAACCGAGGCCCCCTTCATGATCCTTTCAGGAGCCAATTGCAACCTGGACATCGCAGGTCGCTACATCCGTCTGCCCTATCACGCCACCGAAGGTCATAAGACATTGGGCAACTGGTACACCACCCTACTTAATGTCCACGGAAACCCGATCGAGCATTACGGCGATCTCGATTTGACGATGTCGCGTAAAAAATTGGATCAAATGGGTTCCATCAAACAGTTTATGCCTTAGTGATTAATACGCCTAACAACCTCACATAAAACTAATTCGGTTAACATTCTACTCCATCAACCATGAAGATTATATCAGTGATCACCATGCTGTGGCTATTGGTGGTGACCGCCCATGCACAAGGCTTTCCTCAATGGATTGGTAGTGACAAGCAAGGCTATAAGGAAAATGGAAAGAAATATCCAACTGCCTGCTACCGCCATCGTTTCAATATTCAAGCACGCGTCATTAGCGCCGTGTGGGAAGGCGAGGGTCGCGTGTATCTCAATGGCGGCGAAATATCGGTTGAAGGTTCAACAGTAGATGCTGGCTCCAACTTGAAAACAGGTGAGAACATACTCGGTATTGTGTCTAAGCACGGGACGCTACAGCGCCGTGTTATAGGTCGACTCACCATCGAACTCGAAGGAGGCGCCAAGCAGATAGTCCAAACCGAAGCCGACGGCTGGGTCATGAAGCTGATCCCCAAGCGGGCCGCCGAAGATTGGACCTGGCTGAAAGCCGCATACGACGCCAGTCAATGGCTAAAAGTGAGCCATGTAGATGCGGGTGCAAAAACGGATTGGGCACTAGTTACTAAGTCGCTAAGCAAGCGGGTGCCCTTATGGCCTAGTGGTCGCGGGCCGATCAGTGCGAAGGCTACAGAACCCGCTAACGCCTATCTTCAGATCTTTCACCCGGCGAAACCCAATGGCACCGCGATGGTGGTCTGTGCGGGTGGCGGCTACGGCAGGAATTTCTGGTATGGCCTTGAAGGCGTGGGCACTGCCAAGTGGTTGAACCAACAAGGCATCACCGCTGCAGTGCTACTCTATCGGTTACCAAGAGGGAATCATCACCGCACGCACGCGGATGTGAAGCGGGCCATGCAGTGTGTTCGCAGTCAAAGTAAGGACTTGAAAATTGACTCTAACAAAATTGGCATCATCGGCTATTCTGCTGGTGGGCATCTCGCGTCCACAGCATCGACTCAATACGACTTGGTAGACTCCAGTGCTCAAAATGTTATCGAAAAAACTAGCTCGCGCCCTGACTTCGCGATATTGGTTTACCCCGTCATTTCGCTCGGTGAACACACCCACGCAGGCACCCGCAAAGGATGGTTAGGATCAAAGCCCTCGGAGCAAGATGTGAAACAATTTTCGGCACACCTCCAAGTCACAGCACAGACACCTCCAACTTTCCTGACTCATGCTCTAGATGATGTCATGGTACCTCCCATCAATAGTGAACTCTACTTTAAGGCCCTCCAGTCTCACGGTGTAGAGGCGGCATACAAGCCACTGCCTAAAGGAGGGCATGGATTCCGCTTGTTGAAGGGCGGCATGGGTGGCAAAAACTGGGAACCTTGGCGCCTTGCCGCACTAGAGTGGATGAAGAAGCAGAAATTCATTCCTAGCACCAATACCGTGAAATAGCGGCAGAGCTGACTGCTCATGGTTAAAATCGCTAGGAAACCTCACTTCGAAACAAGAGGTGGAGATCATCAACAGCCCACAGATGCTGATTAGCGTGGCAATCAGTAGAGTTTTCGAGTCATTAGAAAATGGTTTCATAAGATAGAATGGCTGTTGGCGATAGGATCGCAGTAATTTAGATAATGTTAAATAACAATCTTTCATCTTACCTATACGCTAGGCCGCACCAAGAAGTTTCACCTTGACAACCCACCCCTTTTAGGGGTTGTATTGGGCAGATGAAAAACCTGCATTTACTGTCAGCCTCCGAACAAGTGGCGGAATATCTTCGAACGGAAATGCTACGAGGTAATCTAGTTGGGGAAATGCCGGGCGTGAAGGGTCTGGCAGTAAAGTTGGGAATCAACCACAAGACAATGGAGGCTGCTCTAAACCTCTTGATAAAAGAGGGTTTACTGGCGTCACAAGGAACTGGCCGCCGGCGTAAGATCGTGTTGCCAAAAAAACTCGTCTCACCTTCTATGCGGATAGCAATACTACTTCGCGAACCAGCCGATAGCACGGTTCACTACAACGTCGCTCTTCAACATCAACTATACGAAGCAGGCCACACTGCTTTTTTCACGAGCAAGACCCTCATGGATTTAGGAATGGATTTAAAAAGGGTCAAGCGGTTTGTGAAAAATACCAGTGCTGATGCTTGGGTGGTTCAATGTGGCTCTCGCGAAATGTTACAGTGGTTCTCGGAACAGCCACTTCCGGCATTTGCTTTCTTCGGGCGAGCCATAGGCCTGCCAATTGCAGCCACCGGACCTAATAAAACACCTGCGTTTCAAGAAATGGTGAGACGATTGATCGCTCTTGGCCATCAACGCATTGTGATGCTCACCCGCGAAGAGGCTAGAAAACCTTTTCCTGGTTTTCTTCCTCAGTTATTTCTTGATGAACTTGGGTCTAAGGGGATAGCAACAGGCCCCTACAATCTACCTGATTGGGAAGAGAATATGGAGGGTTTTCATCACTGTCTCAAGTCACTCTTTAAGCACACTCCACCTACAGCCCTAATCATCGAAGAACCAATCCTCTTCCACGCTGCCCAGCAATATCTTTCTCAACAAGGGATCATTGCTCCTCAACACATCTCTTTAGTTTGCTTGGATCCTGAGCCCTCTCACGTCTGGTGTAAGCCCCCCATCTCTCACCTCAGCCACGACAGTCAACCTTGGGTAAGGCGTATCGTGAATTGGTCAAATAACGCCGCACGAGGAAGAGATAGTCGCCGCCTAACTTTCTCCAAGTCTGTGTTCATTGAAGGAGGAACGATCGGCCCAGTACCGGAGGCAAAGTAAAGAATTGCCCTGTAACAAATAAAGGAGCTACAATTTCTTGTAACTCCTTTATATTGAAAGTGGTGGGCAGGGAAGGATTCGAACCTTCGTACACTTACGTGAGCAGATTTACAGTCTGCCCATATGACTAAACTACAGTTGATTAAATCTGACAACTTCTGAATACGTAAGACCAATACAAAAATCACAAAACACTAAACGACAGCACTTTAATGAAGTTCCTTACACGACACGTGATAGGTAAAGAAAAGCACCCGCCCACGCTCTCACGTGGGCGAGGCTTGATGACGGTCTAGCACGGGAGCGCGAGTTCATACTTGGCGTCAAAGAGCCGCTGTAGGGCTTCTCCGCGACGAATCTGGGTATGTGGGTTTGCCTTCTTTGTGGCTTCGGTGAATGCGTTGAACAAGGACCAGGCTGTACGTGGCTCGAAGCACTCATGGTCAGGCTCACGCCATTGACCGATGACCTCCGGGATCTGGCTGTTGGTGATGGCCTCTGCATCGACGGCTTTGATAATTACATCATGGGCCTGCAAGTCCGTTACCCGGCGATTCTTGTAACAAGCGATGCGTTGATCGATGCCTCGTAAGTTCTGGTCGAGTTGTCCAATAGCAGCCTGCGTCATGTGACGCAAGTCACGTTGGGCGAAGCGCGTGTGCTTACGCTGGAGTTTGATCTCACCGTTGAAAGCAAGGTTGTCGCAGATGAAGACACGGCTTCCAGCGACAACGCCGGCGGGTATGCTTTTATCATGGCTGTTGCGTATGCCGACAATCCAGCTGTAGTCGTCTTTCTCCAGCCCCTGCTTGTAGACCTCTAGCAGCCCAAAGTAGCGTGCACCTTCGTGACTCAGTGCATGGGTGCGTGATCGGATGTTAAATCCCTCGTGCCAGAGCCTGGCTTCTACCTCTTCGATCAAGTGGCTGTGCGGCATCGGATACCAGCTGTCAGTGTGTTTAGGAGTTGGGGTGCTATAGACCTCGTTTCGGTCGACGACGTTGGCTCCGCAATGGAGTAGTAGGTTTGTGTTCATATTTTTATATTTGGTTTGGTTTGGGTTGGGTTGTTGGTTAGATCCTACCGTCTGAGCGGAAGGAATGGATTTTGGTGTGTTCTAGTGAGTCGATGATCACGTGGTCCTGCATTTTTATATGAAGGATCTCAGCAGCTTGTTTGATGCTGTTGGTGATCTTGATGTCTGACTGGCTGGGTGTGGTGTCGCCACTGGGGTGGTTGTGCATGAGAATGAAGTTCGACGCTCCGGCTACGATGAGGGGGCGGAAGACTTCGAGCGGATTGCAGATTGCTTGGTTATGGCAACCGATGCTGACGATGTGCCAGTCGAGGACCCGGAGCTTGGTGTTCAGCGAGAACACAACGAGGTGCTCTTTCTGTGGGTCGTATATCTCATGACCGGCGATCGTGCTGTTCCAGAGACCAATGGCGTCTTGGTCGGAGCGACAGCTGAGGGTTGGTGACTCTTGGAGTCGGATGGCTTTTACTTTTAGGTAGTTCATTTGTGTTTTGGTTTGGGTTGAAAACGTTGCCAATTGGCAACAAAAAAGCCGCCACATCCTAGTGAGATGACGGCTTGAGTGGTGCTCGGTGCTGGTTAGATGTTTATCGCGTAGTCACAAACATCGTTATAGTCGGCGAGCGTGTAGAGTAGTGACTCGGCTTCGAAGTGATTATTTTCTGAATCACTGTGGATCTCGAACACTTCAAAGCCTTGGCTGAGGAAGACCGCTTTGACTAACTCATGCGGAATAAGCGTCCATAGATGGCCGTGCTCCGTTGGCTCTCTATTCGCGTCCAACATGCATGTGTGAGTCTCCCACGTCTTAGCTAGTTCCAATATCTCTTGCTTGGTCAAGGTGTGGAGTTCGTCGAACTCGTCATCTAGTTGGCGAGCCAGTGTGAAAACGTTGGTGTGCTCTCGGTCACACTGCTCGCATTTTTCACGATGGTAGACCTCGCTTGTTTCGTCATCCGTATAGATGTCTTTTCTATAGAGTTCGCCAGACTGGCAATAAGGACACATCAGGTGTAAATGTTTCATAGCCTTAGTCCTCTTTGAGTTCTTCGAAAACAGCGTCAGCCTCTGCATAGCCTTTGGCGAATTGAGCTTCTGAATCGCAATCATAGCAAACAAGTGACCAGGTAGTGCCGTTGTCTTCCACTGAACGATCATCACCGCACCCATAAGGGCACGGAACGTGAGAAAGTATCTGGGATCTAATGTCTTTGTTTTTGGGTGTGTTCATACTTTGTGCGTGGTTAGATTTGTTTGGAGATAAAAGCCGCCACCTCGTGAGAAGTGACGGCTTGAGTGGTGGCGTAGTTTGCCGGGTCTATTGCTCGGCCAGATACAGCTCGATGTGGGTGTCGATGACATCCCAGTTGATACCGAGGGTCGCATCGTGATAGCGTTTGACATTGGCTAGTATCTCGCGTGCTTGTTCTGTAGTTAGAGGCGTTTCTGATTCACCTCCCCTGCCAATCACGTCGTCCACGTGCCAGCTGATGCTTATGATGTCAGGATTGCTGTCGTTGGCATGCATGGCAGTTCGTGGTTAGGGATGTAGGGAGCGATGGGGTTGGGCTTGAAATGCTTTTCCAGCCACTCGCTGATCAGGCCGTATTCGGTGTCGCCTTCGACTAGTTCGACGGTCTTGACATCAAACTCATCGGGAGCCGGCATGTAGAGCCAGCACAGAGCGTCTTCCAGCCATTGGCTAGCCGTCGGTTCAGTCTCCCAATCTTTGAGGCTGATGCCACCTAGAGCACCGACGTCGAAGTGATCCTCAACCTCATGATCAAGCACCACCAAGTTTTGTTTATGGATACGTTGACCGTAATACTCGGTGACCGGATGATCTTCGTAGAAGTAGGAGGCAATACCACCGTCCTCACCCACCACACACATGAGCTTGTGCTGGTCATCAATCAAGTGGAGGATCTTGATGATCTCCTTTTCTTTCTTTGGATTACCCATGAGCTGTAGTGGGTTTGATTCCTGTGATGGCAAGCACCTCGTCGTAGATGTCATCGAGGCTAACGTGTGCGATGACCTGACCCTTATGATCGATCGCGTCCGCGTGTCCACCGAGTGAAACGGGGGCGGAGTTAACAAGCTCGATATAGATCATGATCGAGTCACTGCTCATGCAGCGTGCTACGTTCTCAATGCTCGCCTCAAGCTTATACCCGGGATCGTGTTTTGTGATGAGGCCGGCCTGAAGGAGCAGCTGAGTTTGGTCGGAGCTGATCTCGTATTCTTCAGTGATGTCATCGAGTTCGACGAACGTGCCGGTTTCCTCACGTTGCTTGAGGTTGATGAGGCCGGTGTCGAAACGTCCCCGCTTGTAGCATTCGTCGGCACCTAGTAACTTGACGAGAGCCTCGAAGGTCGTGGTGTGTTGTGGCTCGACACGAAAGAAGTTCGTTCGAGCGGTTGTCGTGTAATCTGACATAATGGTGTTGGTGTTATGGTTTGTGGTGAAAACCCCGCATGTGGGGCATGAAAAAAGCCGCCACCTCGTGATGAGGTGACGGCTTGTGTTTTTACCTGATGGCTATTTAATGATCAGGAATTTGACCAGTGCCAGTACAGCTATGATCGCAAGGATCACAAGCCAGAGGTCATTGACGAGCCAGAGTGAAAGTCCAACGGCAGCAACGCCGGCAAACATTAGGATCACGTAGAGCAGTGCTTTTATTAGATGCTTATTCATAGACTTACTTGATGAGGGTTTTAAGGAGGATGGCAGCGGCTGTGACGACGCTGATACCGAGGAAGCAAAGTCCGATGAATTTAATAGCAAGTCCGATCGGGCTGTAATCCGCAGCTTCATGAACCACCTGAGGACCGGCCTTAGAGGAACAGCTACACAGAATGGTCGTAAATGCCGAGTAGAGGCAGATGTAGATTAGGAAACGCATGGCACTCCCCCTTCCTGCTTTTGCTTAGACTGGAAGCCTTTGCATTGTTCTAGGTATTCACAGCTACCACACATAAATGTGGGTGATGCTGTGAAATCCTCGTCCTGCACTGCTTTCACGTAGGTATGAAGCAGCGTATGAAGTTGCTCCATCTGCACGTCTGTTATCGGATCAATCTCTGTGATGGCAATCTTAGGGACCTTCGTCTTTATTAGGTGGTGGAGTTCGAGCCCCGCTTCCTTCTCGCCGGTGTTCGCACGATACAGGAGTGAGTAGATTCCAAGCTGCGTGCTGTGGGTAAACGCACAGGTTTTTTCTGAAGGCGATTTAGCTGCCGTCTTGAAGTCGACTACCTTTCCACCCTCCGGCGTGTTTCTCACTAGATCTACGAAGCCCATGATAGGCGGTAGGCCCGGGAGCTTGGCATCGACACGCACTTCAACTCCAAGGATCGGCTCACCGACGGCGACAGGCGTTTCCTTGAGGTAGGTTTGAATCATCAACCACCCTTGATCGAAGGCCTTCTTCTCAACTTCTGGCGTATCCCAGACGATGTCGGCATCGGGTGCTAACCACGCCTTCATGTAAGCCTCGTAGATGACGCTCTCCTCAAACTCGATCTTATCCCAACGCAGGTTGTTCCACGTCTCAAGAGCAGCGTGCACTGTCTTGCCCACATGTAATGCAGGCGACGGAATGGACGGAAGTTTCTCCACATAGCGGAAGTAGAACTTACGTCGGCATCCCTGCCAGCAAATGACACGCGAGGCTGAGATGTATTCGAGTGGATGTCCCTTCGGATAGCTGAGAGCCGTTGGCTTTGCCTGTAGCTTCTTTGCGATCATCTACGACCTCCTTTCTGGTAGGACTTCTTCGGGCTGGGGATGTTGAAGAGTCGTTCGATCAGCCCACTTGCTTCGAGCTTGGTGAGTGCTCGCACGCCCTTGCTGTAGAGCGAGTGTGCTAGGTCCTCGATCTCATCCTTCGGCAGGTTCTTCTCATCGACGAGCTTGCAGATGAGTTCCTGTTGTTTAGCGGAGCACTTCCATTCAGCAGGTGCAGGGTTCGCACTAGGATGCGGCGTGACGTTGCGAGGAGTTTGTTGTTGCTCGGCCTGTGGGATCTGAGCACGGGGAGTTGGTTGATCCATGCCATAGGTATCGGGAGGGATGAAGCCAGGATTCTGGATTTGGAGGTCTACGTTCTGCTGGAGTGCAGAGTAGAGTTCGTGGATCTCACGTGGAGCGTCCTCGATGTTATTGATCTCTACTTCGACAGAAGCAGCGAACGAGTGAGACGAATAGCCGGGTAGGCCAAGCGTCTTGCGGTAGTCAGTTTTTAATGTAATAGCCATTGTATTATTGTGGTTGTGTTGAAACGCAAAAACGCCACACAGCGGGATGCTACGTGGCGTTCTATGGGTTGTGACTGGGTTAGTTAAACCAAGTCCTTATCAAGTATATATAACACAGAAAGAAGTGAAATTGCGTCCATGTGGATCCACCAAGATCAACTCAAAACCTAACTTCTCCTTCCATGTGGAGACTACAGGCAACTCCAAAGCACCCTCTATAAAAAGTCCAGCCACAAGGAGTTAATAACCCCTTGTGGCTGGTGTGACACACCCATGTTATCGTGTCACTTCAGGAGCTCTTGCTTACCTCAGGGTTATATATGTGCATATCAGCAGTTATTTAATTAACTCTACGTTGCTTTTCGTAGAGAAGGATGTCGCTAATTCTATAGCGGACTGCACCGAACTTATAAAAAGGAAGCCCCTTCTTTTCAGCTCGAATTACAGTTGATTGGCTTACCTGCCACCGTGCACACAATTGCTTACGGGTTAGATAAACCTCTGACACATCCTTATCATGTTGATAAGGCATAAGGCAAAGATAACCAATTATGCCTATAATTCAACCTAGAAATTAGTCGAACTTTGGAACTACTTTTTCTCTCTTATCTACATAGTGAGCAGCGGTTACACTTGTGTTCTTGTGACGTAAGAATACAGATGTGGCATGCAAGCCATAATGTTTATTGATTTGTGAACCACACTCCTTCCGTAGTTCATGGATTGGTTTTAGCACATCAACACCCTTGCCCCGGAGCCATTTTGAGAGATAAGTAATAGCTACCTTGCACCTATAAACACTGCTAGTTTTATTGACTATAGGATTACGTGTTGACTGGATAACAAACTCAGTTTCCCTGTTTAGACCGCTGAGGTAATCCACTATATCATCTGCCAAATCAATCTCCCCTGCCGAATCTTTTGTCTTAGGTGTATAGTATTTATTGGATACAACGTGCAACACTTTGCGACCCAAATCAATACTACTCCACATTAGATGGTCAATCTCACTCACTCTCAGACCACAGTAGAGAGCAAGTAGAAATATCTTATATGATTCCGGGTGCTTGGCCATCAGTTCTGCTTGTGCTTCCCCTGCCAACCTCAGAGCATTCATCTTCCCGTTGTAGAGAGTGGAAGCTTCAACAAGTTTCTCAATATCTTCAAAGGGTAACACATCAGGTATGATCACAAGGTTCCTAAGATACTTCAACCTTTTGCGTGCAAATAGGCCGCTTGCATTTCTTATGCATGAATTTAACGAACGGTAAACTCTTAAGCGATCCTCGCCACCTTTAACAGCCTTTGAAATCGAAGATGACCGCCATGCCATAACTTTCTGTGGCGTTATATCAGCAAGCTTGGCCTTGTCGATTTTCTTCTTAGCTACCTCATAGTCATCTTGAGACAGATGAGATAAATTAGTAACTTTATATCCTGATACTCCTGCTACGACCTTCCTAAAACTCTTTACATACTCAGACAATGTTATCGCCTTGAGGACAGCCATATCAGTAACAGCTCGGATGAGGTCACCTACTGTATCGCCTCGCACTGAAGAACCCTCTTCGGTGTTGCGCTTCAAACGAGTATTATACATCTCCTGTGCCTTAGCAACACCGTCTTCAGAGTTAGTCACCATTTTGTAGATGTCTCTAGCTCTGCGTGCGGCAATGTCTTTTTCTGGAGAATGCGTATTAAAGAACAACCGCTGCTTTGCATACGAAAAACGCACACAATAGTTTGCGCATTCGGTCGTCCCATTAGTAGGAGGAACAAACACTCTGCTCTTCCAATATTGTATACTCATTTTGCTCATGAACAATCTACTTGGCATTTTACTTGGCATTTTTCAACGACAAAATATGATAACTAATGACAACAACTGACAATTCACAACCTTGAAAAACACAACAAGAATAAATACAACACACTTATGATGAGCAACATAAGTATTCAAACCTATTCAAAAGTTGCCAATCCCAATCAGCCACAGCAGCAGACTTAAAATCTGCTGTCCTTCGGGACGTACCGGTTCGAGTCCGGTTGTGAGTATTTTAATATAC
>CAXMOB010000393.1:0-2114 GCA_964194815.1 Vicinamibacteria bacterium
ACAGTAGAAGCAGCTTATGGAAAAGAGAACGTAACGGTGGTGAAGAGTGCACAGGGTGGGCAACCCATTCGAAGATGGTATAAACAATGGAAGCCAACCAAGGGAGATGGGCCAAAGGCGACAGGAGACCTTTATGATATTCTCATGAAAGCAGTCAATAAAGCGACGGCAGGGAAAAAATACGCGACGGTGACATTCGTCTGGATGCAGGGCGAGAGAGATGCCAAAGAAAAACACGGCGAAGTCTATGCAAGCAGCATGAAGGGACTGGTCGATCAGCTAGCAAAGGATCTCGGCCGTGATGACGTCAACTTTGTCATTGGACGCCTCAGCGACTTCGACATGGACGATAAGAAATACACGCATTGGACCATGGTGCGCAAGGCACAGGTTTCCGTTGCAGAAGCCAGCCCCCGAGGAGCATGGGTGGACACTGACGATCTCAACGACAAGGAGAATAAAAAAACGAAAAAAATCAAGCATGACCTCCACTACACAGGCGAAGGTTACAAAACACTTGGCAAACGCTTTGCTGAAAAGGCAATTGAACTGATTAAGAAAAACAGCAAGTAATAACAATTATCCTCACCACTATTTCAAAATGAAAAAACTGCTTCTATCGCTACTTGCACTCTGCACCACCACGACACTTCATGCTGAAGTATCGCTTCCTAAAATCATGGCCAGCCACATGGTTCTGCAACAGAAACAGCCCGTGCCAATCTGGGGCTGGGCTGACCCTGGTGAAGTCGTCACTGTCAAATTCGCTGGTCAATCCAAGACTGTGACCACTGATAAGTCGGGTAAGTTTATGGTTAAGCTCGATGCCATGGCGGCCAACGCAACACCACAGGAACTACAGATCGGCTCGATCAAGCTGATCGACATCCTGATTGGCGAAGTCTGGTTGTGCAGCGGTCAATCAAACATGGAATTTGGTTTCCGGCCCGAAAAAGGGGTTAAATATGGCAACGATATGGTGCGCATGTTCCATGTCCACAATCACACCAGAAGCTCATTCGCGATGCAGGATACAAATGGATCTTGGAACAGTTTCAAAGATGGCAACAGCCACCGTTTTTCCGGTGTAGGTCTTTTCTTCGGCATGAAGTTACAGAAAGAACTAGGCGTTCCTGTTGGCCTCATCGATTCCTCATGGGGCGGCACCGCGATCGAACTTTGGATCGCCGACGAAGGCTATGAGCTCATCGGCAAGCCGCTGAAAAAGCAGGACATGGCAGCAGTGGTCAAGCAGCAGGACAAGGTGATCAGTGAGGTCGAGGCGTGGCTGAAGAAAGCAAAGCAAGCAAGCTCGGTTGGCAGAATCAGCCCGTTTACAACTAATACTAAGATTGGTGGTAGTGCACCAAACGGAATTTACAACGCGATGGTAGCACCACTCGCTCCATTTGCGATCAAAGGATCGATTTGGTACCAGGGCGAATCGAATCGTGGACGTGGAGATTACTTCGATAAACTCAAAGCCTTACAAGCTGGCTGGTCCAAGGTCTTCAACACCCCAGAATTACCACTTTATCTCGTTCATATAGCTCCCTTCGATTACAATAAAGGTAAGCGTTCAGAAAAAGATATCACCCTCTGCAACTCCATTTGGACTGCCCAGTATAAGGCGGCTGCAGAGATCAAGAACTGTGGCATCATCCCCATTCACGACACCATTGAAGGCAACATCAAAGACATCCACCCACGCGATAAGAAGCCCGTTGGCGAACGTCTTGCCGCCATGGCTCTGAACAAAACATACGGTAAGAAAGTCGTCTGTTCAGGCCCCGTGTTTGAAAGCGCTACAGCGAAAGGGAATCAAGTAGTCGTAGCATTTAGCTCCATCGACAAAGGACTCGAAACAGCCGACGGCAAAGCTCCGACTTGGTTCGAAATATCTGCTGATGGCAAGAGCTTCTCCGCTGCGAACGCTACTATAGAAGGAAACACCGTGATCCTATCATCAGCGAAAGTCACCTCACCAAAATTTGTGCGCATGGGCTGGAACGAAATAGCCATCCCAACCCTACGCGATAAGAACGGCTGGCCAGCCTTCCAATTTGCAGCGATGCCAGTGAAGTAGCCGAGAAAGACTATCAGCGATATTAGCT
>CAXMOB010000394.1:0-2802 GCA_964194815.1 Vicinamibacteria bacterium
AAGAAGGGGCAAATCATCGAGAGTATCAATGGCCTTGTGCTCGAAAAGTTTGATCCGCGCATTCTGCTTGGCAACATCCTCACCGAAGCTGAAGCGAAGGATGGTAAAATCAATTTGAAAATTAAGGGCCTGGGCAATGTGCTGGTTAAAATCCCAGTGATGGGTGCTTATAGCAAAACATGGCCAGAAAACTGTCCTAAATCTGACAAGATCGTCAGGCAGCTTGCTGATGTACTTGCTAAAGAAGATAAACCCAAATGGGGTTCGGTTCTGTTCTTGCTCTCCACAGGTGAAGAGAAAGATCTCGCTGTTGTAAAGAAGTGGATGAAGGGGATTGAAACTATCGGTGGTATGAACTGGGAGAAAGGTTACAAAGGTCCAGGACTCTGCGAGTATTATTTAAGAACTGGAGATAAATCCGTGCTGCCAGTTATCAAGAAAATGACCGAAGAACTGAAGGTGAACATGTATAATGGGGGATGGAGTGGCCGTGGAGCACCTGCAGCATTCACCTATTCTACCGGAACCGGACAAGTGCACGCTTCAGGTATGAACTGTATGACATTCCTACTCTCGGCTAGATTGTGCGGAGTGGATGTGGACGAGCGCATGCTGAAAGAATCACTTCAGCAATTCTTCCGCTTTGCTGGGCGGGGAAATGTAGCCTATGGCAACGGACTGCCAGAAGGTGGATTCCGTGACAATGGGAAAACCGGTGGCTTAGCGGTCGCCATGGCAGTTGCTGCACAGCTTGATCCAGCTGGTGAATCATCAGTTTATGCTAAAGCGCGTGATAATTCTGCCATGAAGAGCTTCTACGCGACCAATTGGTTCCACGCCGCTCACACTGGTGGAGGCATTGGAGAAATTTGGCACCATGGTGCGGTTAACCTAGTGCGTGAAAAACGCCCTACTCCATATCGATCCTATCTAGACACAAGGCGTTGGGTGATGGATCTCTCACGCCGGTTTGACGGAAGCATCGGTATAGCTGGTATGGATGATCGATACGATCGCTCTGCGACCGAAGCATCAAGCAACAGAGCGTGGGGCACTTATTTTGCGCTCACCTACACATACTCTCGTAAGAAACTACAAATCTGGGGAGCTCCCCGCAGTAAATGGGCGAAGAGCCACAAGTTACCAGATCGTCCATGGGGCAATGCCGCCGACGATATTTTCCAGTCTCCAGAGCCAGTACCAGGAGGCAAGCTCACCATGAAGGATCTCATGAACGAGAAAGTTGTGACAGATGCTTCAGTGGGTGTCCTCCAAAAGATGGCTGATCCGAATTTAAGCAATGAGACATTGTTAAAATACATTCACCACCCAGAGTATGGCCTTCGCGTCTTGGCGATGAATAACGTGGTGAAAAATGGTCGAGTTGAGTTAGTGATCCCGCTTC
The DNA here is from genome assembly GCA_964194815.1 of Vicinamibacteria bacterium. Lineage (GTDB taxonomy): Bacteria > Verrucomicrobiota > Verrucomicrobiia > Verrucomicrobiales > Akkermansiaceae > Rubritalea. The sequence continues at coordinate 1,406 of CAXMOB010000394.1, forward strand.
TGAAATCGAGCGACCCACGACTCCGCCAGGCGGGGCTTTTAAGTCTCACCGGAATGTTTAAAGGGGGATCTTTACCAGAGGCTAAAGTCACGCCGGAAATGTATGATTTGGTCGGTAAAATGGTGGATGATCCTAAGGAATCTTGGTGGGTTGCGATGCATGCCATCCAAGCACTCAATCGGACCAAGCCAGAGCGTATAGCCAAACATCGTGATCGCCTGCTACAGTTTTTGGATTACGATAGCGTTTGGCTTCAGACTGCTGCTGTCATCACTCTGACAAAGATCGCCACAGCTCCGGAGCATTATAAAATAGTTTTACCTTCGATTCTTGTAAAATCTGCATCATTCAGAGTTGATGCAGCGTCTTCCAGCTCTACCAGCGCGATTGGCAAAGTCATGAAGTCGGCCAAGCCAGAGGTTAAAGCCTTTGCCAAGCCGCTGATCAAGAAAATCTATTCTGGTATGCCTAGTGTGCTGAAAGACCCCTACACGGGAGCCGTCATGGGCAGAGGAGCGAAAACAGTTCGTTCGCGTATCGGAGCCATCGTTCAGCAATTGCCAGGTGGAGCTGATTTTGTACGCATGATCCCTAAGACGACCCTGACTTCCTACATCAGCGGGAAGGATTCAGACTTGTATCGCTACAGTGGTAAATTCACTCCAAATAAAAAGATGATTGGCAAGTGGTCATGGTGCGTTTGGCCTCAGCCGAAGAATCCACAGGAATTGGACGCGGTTATCAAGAAATGGCTGAAGCCTAGACTTAAGAAAAATCCGGCGAAGGTCACCAAGCCTAAAGACCACATTTGGATTAGTGATAAAGGTAAAGTTGCTAAGTCCAGATACTTTGGCGGTTACTTCTGGTCCGGCGACATGCTGATCGGCATCAACGATGACCAAGCTCTTAAAATGGAGGTGCGAACCTATGACGGCTATGATTTCCTTATCGTAGAAAAAGGTGGCTTCGATGCGACCAATGAACAAGGTGAGTCTGTGAAAGTTGCTAAGAACTGGCACTGCGGCTATCACGTTTACATCAGGCAAAAGTAGTCCCGAAATAAGGCAGCGGCCGCGTAACGCGGTCAGCAGAGAAAGGCGTATCCTCCCGCGCCTTCTTGTCCTAAAAGGAGAGAGTCTCTAATGGCTAGGTGCCAATCCCTAGTCCATGTATTAAAGATAGATAAGAGAATACTCTGAGCCAGAACCTCTATTTTGTTGCAGGCTGCTTTTTTTGGAGGAGCTCAACAGATTTTTAGCTAATATCGCTGATAGTCTTTCTCGGCTACTTCACTGGCATCGCTGCAAATTGGAAGGCTGGCCAGCCGTTCTTATCGCGTAGGGTTGGGATGGCTATTTCGTTCCAGCCCATGCGCACAAATTTTGGTGAGGTGACTT
>CAXMOB010000395.1:0-1838 GCA_964194815.1 Vicinamibacteria bacterium
GCCAACATGGAGTTTCCTCTTCGAGCATTTTCACAGCAAACCGACTCAAGCCAACTAGCATCATCCGCATTGGCCAAAAGCTCACCATTTCCGGTGCGTCACAAAAGCTTGTCGTAAAAAAAGCTCCAGTATCTAAGCCAATTGCTGAAGCTGCAACACTTGCAAACCTTCCTGAGATTCCACGTGTTCATGTTGTTCAACTACCGAACGCTTACACAGTGAAGTCAGGTGACACCTTCTACGGCATCGCTCGTAAGCACAGTGTATCAGTCAACGCGATGATCAAGGCGAACCCAAGCTTGAAGCCAGCTTCACTCCAGGTTGGTCAAAAAGTGAACATCCCATCAAGTGCTACTACAACAGCTAAATTTTCTGCACCTAAAATCAAGACTGCGGTTGCGACTACGCAAAAGCCAAAGCAAGCAAGGCCAGTAAAGAAGGCACCTACTGTCAAGATTGCTAGTGCACCAAAGCCAAAAGCTGCAGCAAAAATCAATACAGTTTCAACACACGAAGAGCCTGAAGAGATGAAGTCCGTCACACTTTCTTCACCTATGACACTTCAAGAACTCGCTAAAAAACACAACACAACAGTAGAGGCAGTCAATGCTCTCAACTGTTGGACTTACCGCCCTACCATCAAGTTGGCAAGAGGATCTGAGGTCTACCTTCCAAATTAGTTAGATAACCATTTCTAGGATACAACGAGGACGGGGCAAACCATCCTCACAGAATAAGGGCTGAGCCATTGGAGATTTTTTTCTCCAGTGGCTCTTCTCATTCTACTAACTGATTCCTATTTGACCTTCCCTTCAAATCGATCAATCACTTTTTGAACAACATCTTTATTGAGAGCTTTTTTAATTCCGTCCAATTCATCGAATTTAACAGGTAGATGCTTTAATAAAATTTTGCGTGTAGCATCACCAAGATGAACATTAGGCCACACGTTTTTCAACATGCAAGGGTAGTTAACAAGGAGTGTATCACCCAAAATACTGTAGCTCGTTTCATAAATAAGCCGATCTCCTTGATAAAATCTTACACTGTGGCTAATGCCCACCACTAGGTGCTCAGCCCCCGTTACCCGCTTGATTAAACCAGTGCTGAAGGATTGGAGAACAAGCTTACTTTCGACAATATCTAATTCTTTAGATTGAACTACTTTGGCTAACCCACCTTCCGGTGAGGGTAATTGATACCACTTCAAATAATCATCTCTCTCCTTCAATGGGACTGTCTCATATTTCACTTGTTTATTAGAAATTCTATCAATGACAACCTTGTTACAGTCTCTTTTCAAAGCCGCAGATAAATCCCCACGATAAGCCTCTGTCAATTCAACTAATGCCAGCTTAAACCTGCCATTAAGTTGCATATCTCCTTCCCGTGCATAACTCAAAGGAACCAGAAGAAGACATACAGCTATGGTGAAAATGGTTTTCATACCTGTTGATACGCTATCCATCATCACCTCAAAAGTACAAAAGCCCCAAACTGTTCTGCCATTCTTTCCTCGCACCTTAGCTCACTTCCATATCCATAAAATTCTGTGTCTTCTGAGATTTCTTCTCCTTCTGTGGTTAAAACCCCTCAAAATCACCTCCTAGCAATATAAAACTTCTTAGCTTAGTCATTCACCTCCAGCCTAGTGGCAGTATTCCCATAGATTCGCCGGATTCACGGTTCCCCATTTAACCACATAGAGAAACAAAAGAGACTCATGATTTTTTTGTAAGGGTTGAAGAGACTAGGCTACGCATTGGGCGAAGCTTACTCGCTGTATTCTTATACAATCAGCGTTTTTCTTCAGTCACGATGCCCGCATCGCTCCTTTA